>JAKBEU010000002.1 GCA_021833625.1 bacterium | reverse complement strand
ATTATGCAATAAAATGCGAGTACCACAACTATCAAGGTGGCAACGACTGTTGCAAATGCACAGGCAGGGACAGCTGTAGATATAACCGCAGCTGCAGGAGGCGGAACCCATACAATAACGACTCAAATTAGATGGGCTGGTGGATCAGCTCCGACATTAACGACTGGAAAAAATCGAAAAGATACATTTGGAATAATGGTTGCGGACGCGACAAACGGTGTTTTTCATGGTTATACAGTTGGACAGGATTTATAACAATGAATTTATTTAATTTTTCTACCTCACGTATCCAATCTCTACAGACTCGAACTATATACGTTGCTTCACGCGTTGTTGTCAGTTTGACAACGATTAGGAGATAATATGGGACAAAGGAAATTTAGAGGAGATGATACCGACAAATGGTTGTATGGCTTTGGTAATGCCGCTGATGCAGATTTAACCATATCGGGGAATACTACTGACGCTCCAATTGATAGCGCTTGTGCTGGCTCTGCTGGTTCAAATTCTTTGTCTGCAACAAACGCTGCTTTTGCACCGGGACAACTCGTTCTCATTCATCAAACAAGAGGAACAAACGTTGGAGAATATGAACTGAACAAAATTGCTGGATATGTGGCTGGAACGATTACTCTTCAACATTTGCTTCAAAATACCTACGTAAGCAGTGGCGCTTCATGTGCTCAGGTAATTGTGATTAAGCAAAACAATAATATTACTATAAACGGTGGTGTCACCCTAACAACAAAGGCTTGGAATGGAACGGTGGGAGGAATAACGGTTTTAATGGCAAAGGGAAGCGTTACAGTAAATGGGAATATAAACGCCAATGGAACAACTGGAGGAAGTTCTTCAAGCTCCCCTGTTGCTGGAGCTTCAAACGTCGGTGGGTTCTGGGGAGGGAACGGATATATTGGGTCTACTCCAAGGCAGGGAGATAGTGGTGAGGGGACTGCAAATGCTCGTTCAGCTCAATATACTCCAAATGGGAATGGCGGGGGGGGAGGATATATTTCGGGCGGAGCCACAGACGCAGGCGGTGGAGGAGGAAATGGTGGAGCAGGAGTAACTGGAGGAGGTTATGCAGCACCTTCCGCCCCAGGTCAAGGAGGTAATGTAGCAGGAAACGCAGGACTTACCTTAATGGTTTTTGGTGGCGGAGGGGGAGGAGCGACAAAAGACTCTTCTGGAACCACAGGTGCAGGTGGAAGTGGAGGAGGAATAGTTCTAATTATTGCAAAATCAATAGTAATTTCTGGTTCTATAGTGACAAATGGTGGGAATGGAGGAAATGCTGGTTCATCTAATTCAGGAGGTGGAGCAGGAGCGGGAGGCTCTGTTTTGCTCAAATGTCAAACAGCAACACTTGGGACAAATCTTATAGTGGCTTCAGGAGGAAGTGGAGGAACTGGTGGCTCTTATGCTGGAGGGAATGGTGGAGTTGGGAGAATACACCTTGACTATAAGGATTCCTATACTGGCATTACAAATCCAACAATTAATGCAACGCAAGATATTTCTCTTGATTACCCAAAAATGGGCGGTCTTTTTTTGCAGGAGTTCATATAAATTCCTGTAAAAATAGTCCACCACTTTTAGGATAGTCAAGCTTTGAGTCTTGTGTGACATCTATAGTGGGAGTAGTGACTCCTGAATATGAGTCTTTATAATCAAGGTGTATTCTTCCAACTCCGCCATTTCCTCCTCTTCCTCCATCGTTTACTGGAGCGGGACCTGTTCCAGCTGGAGCAGTAATAAGATTTGTTCCCAAAGTCCCCACTTTTGTTTTTATTAATATAGAGCCTCCAGCGCCTCCGCCTCCTGAACCATTGTGAGGAGCTCCACCAGAAATGTCTCCCGCAAGTCCATTGTTGCCTCCTGAAACTATACTTCCAGTCAAAATAAAGTTAGAAGCAAGTATGAATACTATTCCTCCGCCATTCCCCCCGTGTCCATTTCCACCAGAATTTGTGTCTGTACAACAGCCTCCTCCACCACCGCCTCCTGAATAGCCAACACCTGAACCTCCTCCTGCAGCAACCACTAATACTTCAACTGTTTTTGCCATAGTAAACATTAGAAATAGTTCGAGTCTGTAGAGATTGGATACGCAGATGAAAGACTATATTATCTTTCCTAAATTACCCCTGACTGTAAATATATATATCCTTTTTCCTTATCATTTAACTATAAGGAAAACGGTCAGCCAAGAAGCCGCAAATAAATATTGGCAATAGATTATTTTAGCTATCTAACACTATGCCAAAACAATTCACAAAAGCAAAAGATTATATCGCAGAACTTGATTCACTACTTAAAAAAAATAAGGGTTCTCAACTCAATATTGCTTATGATACAGGCTCAAATATTCCTTATACGATCGGTGGCTCTCCTGTAAGGAACGCAACCGGACTTGAGGGAGGTATAGTACCAGCCAACCAATCAGTTCAACAAACGTCAAAAACAAAGCTTTCGTTTACTCCGATGGATCCATATAATCCTGCACAATCGGGAGGACAAAATACTCAAGGAATGAGCAATGATGAATTTACACAGCAGATATTAAAAGCATTGAGCGGAACTCATCCCCAATATAGACCTACAAGTCAAGGGATAACAAATGCGGAGCCTGTCCCAACAGCCTCACTTGCTAATGGAAACGTAAAATATTCCGACGGATCAATCCGTGATTCAAATGGAGTGATCGTCCAAGCTGCTCCAAATATGAGTCCATGGGAACAGGCAATCGGCGACTGGTCAAAATTGGCGAATCCCAATTTAGTTTCAAAACCAAATGTTCAAGGAATTGCATCATATCCGAATAATCGAACACTTTTTAATGATGGTTCTATGAGATACGGAGGATATCAGACGACTCCGGACGGAATACAAAACCTAAATGACTATATTACTAAGCTTTTTGGAGGGAAACGGTCAACTGAGAATATTACTGGAGAATTTGATACTACCGATCCAGTCCTTTATCCGGGAATAATCCATGGAGCTATGGATATCGGAACAGGAGATTTGGCAGACCAGCCCACTCTTTCTTCAGTTTTCGATGGTGTCGTTTCAAAAATAATCGAAGGCGATCCGACATTCGGAAATAGAGTGTTTATTACTCTTCCCACAGGAGAAACGCTTATTTATAACCATTTATCAAGAGTACTTGCGCAGGAAGGCCAACAGATAAAATCAAACGATCCTATCGGTATTACAGGAACGACAGGTCATTCTACAGGTCCCCATCTTGATAACCAATATATTACAAAAGACGGGCAACTTGCTGATTTGCGCAATTTCATAAAAGAAGTTGCAAACAGACCGCAGGATTATACGTCAACGAGTATCGCCAAAGACCAGCCGAAACCAGGCTCAACTGCTCCCTCAGGTGATTTGGCTAATGATCCGAATTTTCAAAGATTGAATCAGGTTCAGCAATCAAACCCGATAGCTGAAGTACCTCAGAAGGTTACAAGCACAATCCAAGGATTAGGAAATACCGCGGCAAATGCGATAGACCAGGCAAATTTAACTGGAAAAACTGATATCGGAGTTTCCGAAGCTTTACGAGGTGACTTGCCATCCGCAGGGAAAAAACTTGCCGCGACAATCGATGCAGCAAACCCAACAGGCAATTTCGATCTGGGAGTAACAGAAGCACTAAAAGGAAATCCTATAGCTTCGACTCAGGTGAGAAATAATACATTCAGAAATCTAGGACAGACAGTAGCGAATAAAATTGATACTACAAATCCTACAGGAAAAAATATCGATTTTGGTGTATCCGAATTACTTCGAGGTGACTTGAATAAGGCAAAACAAAAAACAGCCAGCACCCTGAACGTAATGGGTAATGTATTCAAACAAGGATTAAATGCTGTTGCAAAGCCATTTAACGAGTTTAGCATGATAAAACCTGTTTATGGTGCGGATTCTTCAGCCACGCCAACAGGACCAGATAACAAGATATCCTATACGAACGGTTTTGAACAGGCTACAGCAGCACCAGGAACCGGAGTACAGACCATGAAACAAGACGTTCCGGGACTTACTGGCGCAGAGTCAAACATATTCAAAAAGATCGGAATGAATGTCATTAAAGGAACAAGCAAGCTTGGTGAGGACACCGGAAGCGGCCAGGATATGATGAATCCTGACCTTATGCAATCAAAACCAGTAAATGACACAAGAGATGCGTTCTTCAAGCTTGGAGGAGCGGAAATGTATAAGACAGATCTTAATCCCGGAATAGACAAAAACTATAAAGGAGCGCTTGATACTTCCCTATTTACTAAAGCGTTCTTCCAGGATCCAAATAAGATTGCCCATGTTTTTGGAAACACCTATCTGGCTAAACCAGCGACTGAAATGTATCGTTCATACATAAATGAGCAATATCCGATTATTCCTGGTCATGATAAGCCCACAATGACCTACAAGCAGACTTTCGATGGTCAAGAGTACCAATGGGAGGATGTGGATCCTATTTATTACCAGAATCAATACAATCAATCAGTTCGCTCAAGCGTTCCGGATGTACTTAAATCTGACTATACTTGGCAAGCGCCTGTTGGAAAGGCTTCTCCTGCCGCACAAAAATCATATGCACAGGTAAATACACCAGTTGCAGCAAATAAATATGTAATTCCTCAGTTGGCAACGACTATTCCACAGCCTCAGACACCGAATATATTTAAAAGTGTTGGGAACATCGCAAACAGCACGGCAAATGTAGCAAACAATATATATAAGACATTGACTAATACCTTTGTCGCTCCTGCGGCAAAAGGATTTACTCCTCCATCCAAATCAAGCGGTGGTGGGGGTGGAGGCGGCGGTGGTGGATCGTGGGGCGGATCATCTGCTCCAACACCGAAGCCCGCTCCGACTCCCGCGCCAAAACCAGCACCTAAACCAGTTTATCGGCCACCTATTTATAAAGCAGGTGGTGGGGGTGGAGGCGGCGGTGGTGGATCGTGGTAATTTCTATTAAATAATATGGCAAATATATTTAGTTCACAATTAAAGAAACCTGTTAACCCTTGGGAAACGAAAGCAGGATATGGTCAAAGTAGTCCTGTTGGTGGTGGAAACACTACTGGTAGTGTTAAAAGTACCGTATCAAATATACGGACACCACAACAGTCAGTTTCGACTCAAAAGGCAACGAATCCTTGGACTAATCCGTCAACAACGTGGGCTGATCAGCCAGCTCCGACTCCTATTAGGTCAAATAATAACGGAACAATTACCTATAGTGATGGAACAACGAAAGCAGATCCAAATGCGTCAAAGCCTACTACTTCTTCAGTTCCAACAACGATGCAGGATTATCTTAAAAAACAACTGGAGCTTTACGATAAACAAAATGCGACATATTCAGATGCAGAGAAAAAACGACTAGCTTTAATTGAAGCCGGACAAACTGAGACAGAAAATAATGCAAAAACTCTTTATGACAATACAGCAACTGACTTAAGGGTAGGTATTCCTGCAGCGGAGGCTGCATTCAAGACGTTTGCGGACAGAAAAAATGCTGATATAGCTCAATTTGAAAAACAAGGAGTAACGGCAAAAGCAGACGCAACGAACACTTATGGTGGTGTATTGAGAGCAAATATGGAAAACAAGCGTCAGACAGACGCACAGCGCGAAAAACAATATGCCGCGCTTGGCACTATAGATTCATATGGTACTGGTTCATTTACTCAGGGAAATGAAAATGCCGATACGGAATTTAATAGGACACAAAACACAACACAATTAACACTTGCAAATAAGGTTCAAGAAATCGATGATAAAATTTCAAGCGCGAAACTGGATGCTGCACGGCTTATTGAGGACGAAGACGTCAAACTGCAGGAAACAATACGGAAAATAAATGAATTGCTTCGAGATAATGAAGGAGCAAAAGGAGCGGCTCTCAGAAAGGCGTATCTTGATGCTCAAACAGCAAAACAGGATATTGCCGACAAGTTTGATTCATTACGGCTTGCAGGAGAGCAGCAGAAGCTCACGTTCCAAAAAGAACAGGCTACAGCAAATCCACAATTATCAGCAGGATTTATGGCTACAGGAAAACCTGAAACGATGAATGATTTTATATATAGAACACAAAATCCAAACGCTTTTGATACAAAAATAGGAGCAGCGACAGGAAAGACATCAGGAGCACAAAGTGCTATAGGGTTAATCGATAAATTGCTGTCTGGAGATGTTGGGTCAATAAGCGGCTATGGCAAATATAATCCGTTAAACGCACTTCCAGGGTCTGACGCGCAGTTGCTTCAGAATAATTATGATCAATTAAAATCTATGCTTTCACTTGAAGGAAGACAGATGCTTAAAGGTTCCGGACAGATTTCTGACTACGAAGCAAAAATGCTTGAAAAGGCAGCTTCTTCACTAGGCCAGAACTTATCTCCGGAGCAAATGCGAGGTGTACTTGAAGAACTAAAGACAAATCTTAATCAAGGCGCTGGCGCTTCGCCGAATGGATCTCAGCAAATAAGAGTGCGAAACCTGAAGACAGGTGAAACGGGTACTATTCCCGAGAATGAATTTGACCCGACACTTTATCAAACGATTTCATAACCATGCCATTTATACCAGATAGATTACAGCAGCCGAGACAAAGTAAAATAGGATTTACGCCAGATAAGAAAACTATCAGTGGTTTTCTTGGTAACACCGTTAAAAGTGGCGCAAATTTAGTGGGAGGTATTGGAAGCGCAGCAGTAAATGTATTTAATCCGGATATGGAGAAAAATACAGTAGCTAATATAGCCAATCTTGGACTCGATGCAGCGGAAGCAGCTAAAAATGTAGTGATGGGTGAGCCCACATTAGACAGCAATAGAGCAAAACAATTGGCAAAATCATACGATCAAAAATATGGAATATCAGATTTTGCAAAGGGTGATGTCGGTAATGGAATAAATAAAATAGGAAATACTTTCTATGAAGATCCTGCAGGGGTCGCTCTAGATGCTTCAATGGTGGCTGGAGGAATCGGAAGTGCACTCAAAGGCGCTGGCGCGGTAAGCAAAATTGGAGCGCTTGAAAACGCTGGCAAAGTCGCAGCTGGAATCGGAGAGACGCTCGATCCTTTAGCCCTTCCCGGAAAAGTTATAAAAACGACCCCAATACAGAACGCATTCAGAAAATTAGGGAAAAATGTCGAGAAATCAGGAGAACAGCTTATTACAAGAGGCATTGGCAATCCACTCATGCAGGCCAAACTTGAAGCAAAATCAGGGATGAAAACAGCAGATTTCATTGATAAATACAATCTGTATGATAGATCACCTGAAATTGCAGGAGATATAAAAAAAGCAATAGGCTCAAAATATGATACTATTTCACTCAAAAGCGGAAAAGCAACTAATTTGGGACAAGTTATTAATGATATCGACAAAAACATAATCGAATTGACAACCGGAGAAAATGCATATAGTAATGCCGCAAAAGCACAAGCTGCAGAGCTTATAAGAAGAAGAAAACAACTCATTGATATGGCTGGTGGGACAAGAAAAATGCCCTATGTTGATGTAGGAATCGATAAATTGACTAAATACCGAAAAGCATTAGATCAGGATATTCCACAAGCACAATTTATGCTCGATGCAAAAGGATCAGGAACAGCGCAAGGAGCAAAATCAGTCAGAGATGTCCTCAGAAAAACAATAAATGATTCTGATCCGCGATTGGCAAAGCTTGGACGTGAATATGGAATGGCAAAAGGAATGGAAAAAATATTGACAAATTCTGCTGCAAGAGAGGCAAATAGACAAGTATTCAATTTCTCAAAGCTTGGAGGAGCAGGAATTGGAGGCATATTAAGCGGTGCACCAGGAGCCATCGGCGGATTTGTGGCAGAACAAGTTGTAAATGATCCGCGATTTATAAAGGTTGCTAGTAAAGGATTGAGAGCGGTAGGGAAAAATATGCAGAAATTTAATATTCCTAAAATACCGGGAAATAATTACTTTAGAAACGCAGCAAAAATAGGGATAGTAACGAATCCAAATAGGTGATTATTTGCATCCGAATAACACCCAAATAAGCCAACATAAAAAAATAGTACCTGCACCTATCAAAAACCCAACCATATAGTTATCTTACCTGATAAATGGGCTGAATGTTGGGGAATTTTCTGATAAACGCTCCGCGATCTTCTTTTATTTTTTTCAGTTCATCGAAGGCTTTTTGCTCTTCTTTCGTGAAATTTACCGGATGAATCGTATTTTGAAGCTTTATAAAATCCGCAAGTTTATTGATGTAGTTAAAATCATAAGCTGATACCGCCTCCCAACTTTTGTTCATTGAATCCAAGGAATTTTTATACATTTCCTTCTCATAATACGTCCACGCAGAAAATATAGCGAGAACAATGAATAATACGATGCAGATTGTCCCAAAAAGCTTTTTCATTACCCTAATACTACATAAACTAACCATAATTGTCAATATAGATGCTTAAATTCAAACGAAATCAGTTCGTGGGTGTAAATCCTGTCAACTATTCCCCATACAATTTATATATATGAGAAGACCCTTTTTAGGTACGTTTCCGGTAACCCAAGAATGGGGAAACGATCTTGTCTTAAATGGTATCCACATGTACGCGCAATTTGGCTATAAAGGACATAATGGCGTTGATTATGGAACACCAACAGGTACTCCGATAGTCGCTCCGCATGATGGAACGGTAATTGAAGCGGCTTACGATGAATACGGCTACGGCATGTACGTGAAAATCGAAAACGATGTCGAAGGGTCGATACTAGCGCATCTGAAATCATTCAATGTAAATCCGGGAGACAAAATCCTTGAAGGACAACAGATAGGGATTTCAGATAATACCGGAAACTCGACAGGTCCACATCTTCATTGGGGATACTTTAGAAAGCCCAGGAATAAGCAGGATGGATATGGCGGTACATGCAATCCATGGCCTTATCTGACTGAAAATCTCTCTAAACCACCTATCCCTTCAGAACCAACCGAAACAGATAAATTAAAAAAAGAAATTGATACCTTAAATAAAGCGATTGAAGGTAAGGATTTGTTCATAAAGACGCTCCAAACCGATACAGATAGACTATTAGCAAATAAAGATAAAGAGTGCCAAGATAGGATTGAGGCTATGAAAGAGAAAATTAGGAATTATGTAACATCAGCATGAACACGAATGACAAACATGGATGGCTACTCAAAATGGTACAAGAAAACGCGGTCAAAATCATCCTCGGATTGGCAATTACTGCAATCGCTAATCTTTTCATTATGTTTGGGAATCTTTGGCTTACTTCTAAGCTATCTCCTCTCCAAAGTTCTATTAACTCCCTGACTGTCAGGGCAGAAAAAAACAAAGAAGATCATGAAAAATATGAAGAAGTAATTGATCAACTCGTAAAAGATCATACAACGTTCCAAGAGTCATTCAAGGGATATCAGACGCAAGTAACAACGATGCAAGGGCAAATACAGAGCTTGTATACCCATTTTCTCAAGTAATTATTAATTATTTATTTTTATGGACATATATTCATTCGGATTCCTAGGACTTATCGGATTTGGAACGGTAAATGTTATCAGCTTCTTCAAACCCGACCTTGATTCGCGCCTCAAGTTTGCTTTGTCATTTATAGTGGCATTCGGATTCTCATTCATTCCTGCAGAGCTTGGCAATATGCTTCTTAACCATGCGAAACAGGCGATTGAAGTATCCCTTGCCTTCAGCGCAGTCTCTAAAATTGCTTCAAAAGCGGGAGGTAAGTAAATGGAACGGTTAGCTCAGCCCTCTCCAGTAAAGAAAGAGGTAATTGTCCGGCATTTGGCTAACCTTGCCATATTCACAGGTTTTTATCACGGTAGGTATTTTATCAATGGCACATATCGTCCCAATGAGAAACATACTGCTCCGGCAATACCGAAGAGGTATCAAACAAGCTAAAAAATGCGGACTTTTCAATAAGTTCATTTCTTATAGAGTGTTCAGGGCTAGATTGAAGAAAGAAAACAGCGAGCGCAACCCTTGACCCATTTTCCCTTGAACATCGTATCTGTAAGCTCAAACGATGAAGTGACTGTTGTACCACATATTTTGCATTCTCCGGAATAACTTTTTTTCTTTACTATGATTTTCTTCTTTTTTTCTTCTCCTCTATGCTCCCATTTTAATGCATGTTCCCTATTTTCAAGGAGCCTCTTTTTATTGAACCATGATCCGAATTGGTCGTGCTCAACCCACTCGGAAACCTGTAATTTCTGCATATTCAGTATTCAACTGTCAAAATGATTTTTTTATCCAAAACCTCTTGTTTATATTTATCCTCAAGCAGTTTCCATTTAAGCTTCCACTCCGGTGTCGCGGTAGGCTTTGATTTAATTTCAAGGTATTCAATCGTTCCATCGACATGGAAAATTTTGAAATCGACATAGTAGGAGCATATTTTTGACTTATTTATCCCAAATAATTCTTCTTTCGCCTGACGTTCCCATCTGAGAATTACTTCCCCTCGGACCAGCATATCCAAATCCCAAGCCTTTTTCGCTTCTCTCCCACTTGCATATTTAATTCCTTTATATTCCGTCTTTTTTGCGTGAAATTTGTTTTTTAGGTTTTTGTACCACATAAATATTATTGAATTTCTTTCTTCAACAATGAGCGAACACCATTAACTTTATTGTTTATTTCTGTGTTTTTGATTATCGGAACTTTAATATCAAGTAGTTTCTGAATGTAGGCATTATATTTTTGCTCATCCGGCTTTTTCATCTCTGCTTCTAAGCTTTTCTTTTCTTCCATTATTCTCTTATTTTCTAGATCCTCAGCTTCTTTTTTCTTCCTTGCTTCTTCCAATTTTTTGGATTCAAGTTCCCTTTGGATTTTTTCTTTTTCCTTTTGTAATTTGTCAGCTTCGATCCTTAACTTTTCGTTTTCTAGTCTTATTTTCTCCTGGGCTTCTTTCTCTGCTTTTTCTTTTGCTATTTTTTCCTCTTCGATCTTTTTTTCTGCGGCAATTCGTGCCTCTTCTGCTTTTTTAGCGTCTTCAATTTTAATAAAATCTTCCTGAGCCCTTAGATGGTCTTCGATTGGCGAAATAAGTGAAGTTAAGAATCGGGCGATTGCATCAATTGCTTGTCCCTTTCTCAAGCTTTGTTCTTTCATCTGTTTTCTTGCTTTTTCCACATCGCATCTCAATTCTGAGAACTTTTTTCGAGCTTCTTTTGCCATTGCCATTTCTGTCGTTTGGCTTCTATCTGTTACAACAATCTGTTCTGCTTTTATTTTCCATTCTTTTGCAATAGATTCGTAATCTCCAAATCTGTCAATAATACTTTGACCTTCAACAATTTCTAAACCGCTTGTTTTTACTATCTCAGCCAATTGATTCATATTTGAATAAATAAATGATAATTAGCCTTTAATTACCGCCAAAGGCTTTAATTCCACTAAAATATCGACAAGATCTTCCTGGTTTTTCATGACAACAGAAATATCTTTGTAACTTCCTGGCGCTTCATCTAGGTCTTGTATTCCTCGTATCGCATGTATTACTCCCATATCATCAAGCTTTTTCTTTTCTTCTTCTAAATTAAGCGTCCTTTGTGCCGCTTTTCGTCCCATCTTTCGTCCTGCTCCATGTGAACAAGATTGAAAACTCTCTGGGTTTCCCTTACCTCTGACGATATAAGAGGCAGTGCCTTGCGATCCTGGAATAATCCCTATTGTGTTCAGGGTTGCCTTAGTTGCTCCTTTTCGGTGGACCATGACGTTCTTTCCGAAATGATTTTCCATTACCGCATAATTGTGAGCTATATTAATCATGGGATACTTTGAGATAGCGTTATCGAACACCCCGTTGAATATATCGATAATTCTATCCATCATCAGCTTGCGGTTAGCAAGGGCAAATTCAACGCAGTACTGCATTTCCCGTAAGTAATCCTGTCCCTCTTGACTATCAAGAGGCAAAAAAGCAAGTTCCCATTCCTTCGGAATGGAAGTATGCCATAGTTCATTTAGGGAGATCGCCAGTTCATTGTAGTAATGGGCGACCTTATACCCAAAGTTCCGGCTACCGGAATGTATCATAATCCAGATATGGCCGTTATTCCCTTTTTGTATCTCGATGAAATGATTACCTCCTCCAAGTGTACCTATCTGAGTAAGAGCACTACTATACTCCCTACCACAAATCTTAAATTTTACATCTAAATTTTCTTTTGAATAGTAAGCAGAATTGTCAATCCGAGGCATATATTTTTCGTTCTGTTTTTCCTTATGATGTCCGAAGCCAACGGGAATAGCTTTGCGTATTTCTCCCATTATTTTTTTTAAGGTGTCCGTGTCGATTTCTTTCAAAGACGTTTCAACCGCACACATACCGCACCCGATATCAACTCCTACCGCATTAGGGATCACCACGCCTTCGGTTGCCAATACTCCCCCTATGGGCATACCGTATCCCTGATGGGAGTCCGGCATTATAGAAACATGTCGAAACGTAAAAGGAAGATTGGCTAAATTCTTAGCCTGTTCTAATGCTCCATCTTCTATATCATCTAACCATAATTTAATTGGTTTCTGTTCTGTTGATATGACTTTCATAAGAATTATATCTTTCCAGGATAGGAGACAACTTTTAAAAGGCAGCACTTAACACGGCAATAGGTGCAATCTCCATCTTTAATTGCC
Organism: bacterium; assembly: GCA_021833625.1. Classification (GTDB taxonomy): domain Bacteria; phylum Patescibacteriota; class Microgenomatia; order UBA1406; family GWC2-37-13; genus JAKBEU01. The sequence goes on along the minus strand of JAKBEU010000002.1, from coordinate 343,912 downwards.
AATCCTTCCGGAACGGAAACATTATTTACATGCATACAATTGGTGCAATATACAGTCGCATCATATCGTTTTATCTTTTTTCCTTCCTCTATCTTCTTTAAGCGATCATTTTCTAATTTTTCGTATTTTTCTTTGTACGCTTGCCGTTCCCGCTCCAGAGTTTCAACTTGACGTTTATAAAAATCTCTCTTGTGGTTGTTTCCTTTTCTCATAGGTATAAATAAGTTAATAATTAAATAAATTTCCCTGTGGTAAAATCTCTTGTTCGTCCCTTTTCTGTATTATTTCCTTGCGCATGCCTTCCCAATTGATGTCCGGTGATTTTTCGTAGAAAAATTTAGTGGTCCCATTTGGTAGCCTTCGATTTATGATATGTTCGCTTGAAACGCAATGAACGCCATTTTTACATTGACAGTTAAATCTTTTCCGTAATCCATTTATCCGCGCAGAATACTGATAAATATGTAGAAATTCAATAAAGCATGAGGGGTGTAATCCCATACTTCCGGCTTTCTTCAATTCCTCGAGGATCGCGTTTTCCTGTGTTAGTTTAATCATGGTTGTAAAAATTTAGGTTTTATAACATCCGGATATTTTTGGAGCTGATCAATGACTTTCTTAGCCTGGTTTTTCGTTAGCTTTTTCATCGTATCCACTCCAAAAAATTTGTAAATCACTTCCTTTTCTTTCTTTTTGTAGGTAAGCATCATACCGATATATCTCAATTGTTTCTGCGATGCGAGGCTTGGTCGCTCTTCATCGCGTTCCTCTTCTCCGGATATTAATTCCTCATCCATTGGTTGATCGTCCATAGTTAGTACCAATTAACTTGTAAATGATGTTCCCAAGCTTTTATAGGATTTCCATATCTTCTGTCGATATAACCCATAATCCATTCTGTTTGGCAGGCGATACCTTCTTCTGATAGCGGACAGTTCATTTTTTCGCAGGGGAGTGCCTGACCCATTCCACAAGCACCGATTTCGTTGACTGCATCGAATCTGTATCCCGATTCTTTCTTCAGGATGTTGTCAAAAGCGAGGAGATTGTCTTCTGAATAAACTTGTTCTGCAATTTTTAAGACAGCTTGTCTGGTTTCCTCACCTTTTACTGTGAGATATTTTTTGAATGGAGTGATACCATCAGTAGTATTGATTTTTACCGGGTTTATCCGTGCTATTTTCGATTTCTCTGGCTTTTCCGATATATTGGTCGTCTTGACCGTTTTTATCCCAGGAAGGGGCGATTTTCCATGTATCGTGTACCGGATAATTACTTCATGAGCAGACACCGGAAAGACGAATAGAAAAAGAGCCACAGCTAAACTAGCAGCCATTTTTAATGCGTTGTTTCTCTTCTCGTTAAAATCAGAATCTTTTTCCAATTCCGATTTTCTTAATCTCGACTGAGCCGGAGGCGAAGTAACGTCTTTGTTTTCTCTCACACTCTCTTTCTTAAACTTCGTTTCGTTCTTTTCCTTCTTTTCTTTCTCTTCTCTTCTAGGGACAGACTCTGTACATATTCTGTACAGTTTCTGTACATACATGGTTATATTTATCCCTTTTTCCTTGCTCTTTTGCTCCGTATATCTATCCGCTCGAAGAAGTATTTTTGGGTTAGATATCCTTTCCCCATTTTTATAGAGCAATCCGATCTCTATGCAGTAATTTATGATATCGTGTAGTCTCTGTACAGTTTCTGTACATATTTCCTCCTCAAGTAGCTCTTGGTTATCTGTGTATTCCTTTGGCAAATAACCCCATTCCTCAATATCGTCGGCTACGTTTTCCGCAATAAGCCTATTGATTTCAAAATATACACCGACTCCTTCTATTTTGAATTTCTTCTTCAATAGTTTTATTTTTGGATCGAGACTTGTATCGCAATCATGTTTAAACCATTTCATACCAGCTTTATGAAATTTTTTATAACTCTTACCTATCCCTTACTTTCATTTATTTCCTTTCTCATAGATCTTTAATAAACTTTTATCGAAACTGATAATTTGTGTAAATTTCAACCTTTTAATATGTAAACGGCTGGAATCTACCGGGGAGCGAATCTCCCCGATGATTTGCTTAACGAACAATGCTTTTTAATGTGCTTTCATTTCGCTTGCGGGCTTCATCCCGATTCTTTTACTCCAACATTTATTTTTGCAACCTATAGTTCCGGTCGTATAGCGTATATTTACAGCTCCACAATCTTTACATTTACCCAAATCGGGATGTTCGACTATTGGAGCCTTTATAGTTTCAGTTGTTGAGCGTGGATCCTTCCATCCATCGGTTGGATCTTTTTCTGCTTTCTGAGGATGAGTTGTTGTCTTTGGCGCAACAGGCTTTCCATTGCTTGCTCCATTTCCATCATCATCCTCGGCAGGAATAAAGAGCATGCTCTGAAGGCCGTATCTGCGCGCATAAGTTATTGCGCTTCCTAGTTTTTGAGGGTCATTTTGTGTAGCACATATAATTGGCGTTTCAGATGTCATCCATTCACCAGATTCGTGCAGCAACACTGTTTCCACCATTGTCCCAACTACTGGTTGAAGTATCACGACTCCATTTCCGTTCAGTTCATCCTTACAAGCTTCCATTACGCTTCCAAGGTCGGCGTATTTACTATGGAAGAACGGATTGGTCGCTCCTTTTTTTGCGGCTCCTATTGCTTTTTGTGCCTTAAGTAGTGCCGGAACTATCTTTATGATTGATTCTGATGTCTTCATATATTTTTCAAATGTTTTTCTAACAGTCGAACATGCTTGCATTTAAAATCCTTATATTTCTTCGCATACTTTCCACATTCAAAAAAACAACAAACAGGCTTTCCATTGCTGACATACACTCTCGCGGTTACAAGTCGTGTATATCCCCATGGTTCTCCAGAGAAAACGTCATAGTTGCCGTCTCCCTGTTCTTCAACCCATCCGGCCCCATAGGTGAATCTCTTCACTTCTGGTCCGATATGTCCTTTGCATGCCGAACATATACCTCCCTGGATAATTACAGCTGCACAGCATTTGGATAGCGGTTCCGGCTTTAAACAGTCGTGGAGGATTTTCATCGGTTCAGTGTGTTGTATATTCATACTGTTCCCACTCCTTTCCGCTCCGGGATGGTTCCGTTTGCGATCCGGTAGTATTCCTGCTCCGCCTGTTCGCTCTCTTTCTGGGCTTTATCAATAGCCCTGTCAAAAAAGGAAAACGCCTCATTCATGAACCCTAACGGTGCTGCGTTCTCCTTGACATTTTTTTTGTTGTTTGTTATGCTCATAGTGAAAATTTAATTTGTTAGATCAATAACCTCAGTTCAAACCTGGGGTTATTTTTTTATTACCTCCATAGAAATAACAGCCGAATTAACGGCTTGTGGGTTTTTGAATGCTTTTATCATCGCACCCAATCTGTTATCTAAATAGAAGGCTGTTATGACGGCTCCGATGAACAATCCGAGCAAGAAAGTCTTAACTGTTGCAAATTTGTCTGAAAAATCGAGTTTGTGTAACATTATTCTCTCACCTCCTTTCCGTATTTCTCCACAATTTGAAAGAACCTTTGTTTTGTGTTGTATTGAATACCAAGAGGAGCAAGAGCCTTGTTCATCTTTTCTCGGATAACGGAAAGTTTATATTGCTGGTTAAATTCACTCGCGATTGCTCCAACTATCTGGTTTACGAGTATTGTGTATGCAGTTCTAAATGCAGGAGAAGTGTTATTATAAAGCAGACCTTGACTTTTTTCGTTGTCAAGTGTAGAATCGGGGCTATTTGTCGCGCTGTTTGATAATTTCTCTTGAGACTTGTTCATAAAGGTGTTTTGTTTCCTTTATGAACTTTTTTGTCTCCCCTACGATGTGGATCCGACAGGACTCGAACCTGTGACCTTTGCAATGTGAATGCAACGTTCTACCAACTGAACTACGGATTCTGATACTCCCCCAATTGTACCTCAATAGCCTTGCTTTTTGCAACCAATTTGTCTAGAATGAAAGGATATGGATATTGACTTTTTGGGAGTGATCAAGGCAATCTTTACCTTCATCATGGATATTTTAGAAACAATAGTGTTCGTCGGCTCCCTTTTTATCGTCGTCTATTTGTTTATCATGCAGCCCAATCAGGTAAAGGGCGCTTCCATGGATCCGACATTTGCAACGGGAGATTATATCTTTACGAGCAAAATCACCTATAAAATAAGGAATTTTCATCGCGGTGAAGTAGTCGTTTTCAAGTCCCCCAGCAATCCGGATATTGACTATATAAAACGCATCATCGGTCTGCCGGGAGACACCGTCATGGTAAAGGACGAGGAAGTGTACGTGAACGGCACCATGTTGAATGAGCCTTATATTGCAGCAAAAACAAATGTGTGGGACGGAGGATACTCCAAAAACGGAGAAGCGACAAAAGTTCCGGAGGGAATGCTGTTTGTCATGGGAGACAACAGACCGCGATCATCTGATTCAAGAGAGTTCGGCCCCATAACAATTGAAAGCGTCATTGGACTCGTGTTCTATCGTTATTTCCCGCCGAATAAAATGGGAGTCATAACAAATCCGTTTCCTGCCAACTTGCAGACGTTCGTTCCCCGTTTTATATTTTCTTAAGAAGTTTTTCCTGCATGTTTGAGGAATGAGGATACTTTCTGCAACCGTTCTTTGCGTGACCCCGTCCACTCGATAAGTACTTTCGTTTTAATCCTCGTTTGGATTACTTTTGCCGTTCCTTGATAAGCAGCCCCTATTTTTTCCTCAGCATCCTGTACCTCACTGTCCTGTACATATTCTCCCTCCGAGGAAACGCCGTGCAGTTTCTTGCGCACCAACTCCTCCGTTTGTTTCACCGTAAGACTGTCACGCAGTACCTGCTCATAAATTTCCACCATGTCTTCCTGAGACTTGAGAAGTGAGATAACAAAAAGGTGGCTTATCGTAATAAGTTTGGAATAATATCCGTCCATGACGACCTCGGACAGTTTGGCAAGACGCATAAAATGACAGACATAGGACGGTTTCATTTTGAGGGCTTCGGCAACATCCTTGACGCGTACTTTTTTTTGTTTGATAAGATAGGAGATAAGCTTGCCTTTTGAGAAATAGTCCGCTTCATTTTTTACTTGTTCAATAACACGGAGAGTGTCTTCTTCCATAAGATACATTGTAGCACAACAGGCGCGCTATTAGACCACTTTGACGTAGGTTTTTCCCTGTTTTTGGATGAATTCGACGATACCTTTTTTCACTGCTTGGATCGTAAAGTCGTTGGTGAGTATTGTTCCGTCTCCTGCCCAAAAACGTGTTCCCTTTTGGCGGATAATGATGTTTCCCGGTTCAACTACTTCTCCTCCATAGAGTTTTACTCCGAGGCGTCTTGCATGCGAGTCTCGATTTCCTTTAACTGCTTTTTGCGCTTTTGTATGTGCCATACTTTTTTAAGAAATACTTACAACTTCAATTTTAGTATATTTTGGTCTGAATCCGGTAACTTTTCGATAGCGTGCTTTTGCCTTGAATCTGCCGACTCTTACCTTATCTCCAGCAACCTGGTCAACGATTTTAACGGTAACTTTTTTTGTTAAAAGAGGAGCACCAAGTTCAACATCGCCTTCCGGATCAAACTGTGCAACTGCATCAAGCTCAACTTGTGCGTCTTTTGCAAAATCAAGTTTATCAACGATGAGAACGTCTTTTTCTTTTGCGAGATACTGCTTTCCTCCTGTTTTGATAACTGCAATTTTAGTCATAAGTACCAAGTATAACCCATACATGCTTTTTTTGCAATAGTACAGTTCACGTTTTAAGCAGCGCGAATCCTATGCACAAAGCAACAAAAAACGACCCTCCGTAGGAAATGAAGGGTAATGCAATGCCGGCTATAGGTAAAATGCCTAAATTCATCCCGATATTCACGCCTGCCTGGATAAGGACGAGAGAGGCAATGCCGCATGCATACAGATATTTATAACGGGTATCGTTGTCTGATCCGTTTACGAATTTTAATGACCGGAAAAACAGCATGACGATAAGAATAAGCTCCAACACGATAACGACAAATCCCCCGATGAAACCAAACTGCTCGACAAGCGAGGAGAATGCAAAGTCGGTATTATTCTCCGGCAAAAAGAAAAGACGCGACTGGGTGCCAAGACCTAAGCCCTTGCCGAAAAACATTCCCGATCCGACCGTGATGACGGCCTGGATCATATTATATGAATCTCCTCCCTCGGGAGTAGCGTGGGGATGGAGAAAGCTCAAGATGCGGGCCCTTTGATAATCATGCAGTCCAAACCAGCTGAAGGGAAGCATAAGGAGAATAAATCCGACGAGCCAAACGATATATTTTTTCGGCATATCCGAACAAAGAAGAAGGATAAAAAAAACGCCGATATAAACGGTCGCATTCCCGAGGTCCGGCTGACGCAAAATAATGAAAATAGGAATAAGTGCAATGAGACTCAAATAGAGAAGAAAGCGGAACGTCATTTCATCTTTCCGTCTGCTTCCCAATATTTTTGCAAAATACATGATGAAAAAAACCTTGAAAAATTCGGACGATTGGAAATTCGCAAACCCGAACTCAATCCATCTCTTTGATCCTTTTACCTCAAGCCCGATAACAAAGGTAATGGCAAGAAGAAAAACAAATATCCAGTAGATAACATTTGCATTTGCGATAAAATATCGCCGTCCGATACGCTTTACGATAAAAAAAGCCACAAGACCGGCAAGTACGTATACTATCTGCGCTGTTCCAAAACGGGTGCGTATGCCGAATTGGTTAAAAACGGAGAACATCCACAAAAAAAACGAGGGAAAAAGAAGAGGTATCATACATCAAACCCCAATTTGAAATTTATAATTTCAAAATCAGTTTACTTTCAGCTCGCCCTCTGTGACCTCACTTGCTAAAACGCGTTTTGCAATATAGTCTTTCCATGGCTCAAACTCAGACGGAATGGTAAGCTTCACTTTCTCATCCGTTTTTACCTGCTGCACTTTCCGCAACTCCTGAATGCTTCGGATAAGGTCGCGCATTTTTCCTTCCTGCGTCAGTTCATCGGTGAGCTTCGTGTCAAACACCACTTCGCACTCTTCGGACTTACCGCTTCCAAAGGAGAGAGATTTTACATTGAGTTCGGATTTGAGCAACTGTTCGTAAGCTTCGCGTGATTTTTTGTCGGCAAACTCTACGTCTTTCGGAAAAAAGACCTCAGCGCTTGCAAGCGGCTGTCTTACCTTCAGCTTGTTTTCTTTCCGTGCCCTGTGCCCTGCTTCCGCTATCTTTCTGATAAGCGTCATATCGGCAATAAGTGCTTCATTCTTTGCAATCGTGAGAGTCGGCCAGTTTGACAGATGGACGGACTTTTCTCCCGTCAGACTTGTGTAAATCTCATCCGTCACGAACGGCATGATGGGAGAAAATACGACCGCAACGGTTGTGAGAACGCTGTGGAGCGTCGTATAAAAATCTGCTTTGTCAGCGCTGTCTTCGGAATTTGTCCATAACCGTTCACGACTGCGCCGTATAAACCATGTGGAAACGTCTCCTATGAGTTTTTCCCCTTCAAGTGCAACCGATTGGACATCGAACTTCTGGTACGCTTCTTTTGCGCCGTCAACAAACTGCGCCAATCGGGCAAAGATCCAGAGGTCAAGAATATTGTTCTTTTTTAAGTCAAACTTTGGGCTTCCCTGTATGTCGATTTTTTCCAGGTTTGCATAGTCGACAAAATATTTATACGTATTCCAGAGCATGAGGAAAAATTGGCGTCTCACTTCATCAGCCCGCTTGTATCCGAAAAGCAAATTCTCCGACGGGTTCTGACGTGCAAACATCCACCTCATGACGTCGACTCCGATTTTTTCCGCTCCTTCATTGAATTCGACATAATTGCCCCAGCTTTTATGCATGGGTCGGCCGTCTTCCCCCGTACATGTCGCATATCCGAGGACCGTTTTAAACGGCGGCTTGTCTTCCATAACGGTTGACATTGCGATAAGAGAATAAAACCAGTTTTTAAACTGACCCGGAAAAGATTCGGTAATGAAGTTTGCCGGAAACCATTGTTCCCACTCTTTTTTATCAAGCGTGTAAAGCGGCTCTCCCTGATTGTTACGCCTGATTGTTGAGTAAGCGACAATTCCTGCATCAAGCCACGGATTACCGACGTCCTCAATACGGTGCATTTCGCCCTTACATTTTTCACATGTTATTGTTACTTCGTCGATAAACGGTTTATGCGGTGAGTGGCCTTCAAACTCATTCCATCCTTTTGTCGCGCGTTTTTTAAGCTCCTCTTTTGAACCGATTACCTCAAATGTTTTACATTTCAGACATTCATAGATAGGAAGAGACAATCCCCAGTATCTGTTTTTTTTACTGATAAGCCAGTCGTGCATGTTTTTGAGCCAGTCCAGTTCGCGTTCCAGTCCGAATGAGGGAATCCATTGTATTTGTTTTGCAACCTCTATCATGCGGGAACGAAGTGTTCTCCCGTCAGTTCCCGGTTTGTCCATTGCGATATACCATTCATCGGCAACCTTCCAGACAAGTTCGGTCTTACATCTCCAGCATGCCGGATAGCGGTGTTTGTAGCGGAGTGTCGAGAAAAGAAACTCTCCTTCTTTATATGTTTTCAAAAAATCAATGATAAGTTCCGGATGTTTTTTTGCATTCTTTCCGCTAAATTCTCCAAATCCGGGCAAATAACTTGCATCATCCGCGATGACGGGAATCATGGGAAGTCCCAGTTTTCTCCCCAACATAAAGTCCTCGGTTCCGGCACTCACCGCAGTGTGCACCATGCCCGTTCCTTCGGTAACTGAAATCGGCATGATCATAGGATCAGTCGGAACAACGGTATGGAATGTTTTTGGGTTCGCATTTGCAACCTCTGCAACGGATGGAAGGGCGTCAAACGCGCCTTCATATTTCAATCCCACCAATTCTTTTCCGAGAGCTGTCTTAACAATTTTTTTATATTCTTTTTTGAAGACCGTCTCAACAAGATCTTTTGCAATCCAAAACAGTTTGCCCGTCGCCCCTTCAACAAGCGCATATTCTATTTTGACGTCCACTGCAACCGCGATATTGGCAGGGATTGTCCACGGAGTGGTCGTCCAGACAAGAAGATATTCATTCTTTTTTCCCACTATCGGAAATTCCATAAATACCGATTCGTGCACTATTTCCTTATAATCTTCTGTCAACATTTCGTGTTGTGAGATTGCCGTTTCACATCGCGGACACCATGGTACTGATTCATGCCCTTTATACATCCATTTATTTTCAAAACAGACCTTCAAAAAGCGCCATATCATATAGTTGTTCTCATCATCCATCGTGTAGTAGGAGTGCTCCCAGTCCATGAAATACCCTAAGCGTTTTGATTGTTCGGTCTGGATTTTTGAAAACTTATAGACGCGATCTTTGCACAATTGGACGAACTTGGCAATTGACGCCTTTTTGTCACCAGGAACCAAATTTTCAATATCTTTTTTACTCCTCAGCTTCAATTCTTTCTCAACTTCGACTTCCACCCACAGTCCCTGGCAATCAAACCCACTTTGAAACCGTTGTTTGCGTCCCACAAGATTGAAGAATTTCTGCCATAGATCTTTGTAGGTTCTTCCCCACGCGTGATGGACTCCCATCGGATTATTTGCCGTTATCGGACCATCAAGGAAGGAATAGGTTTCTTTTGATGCGTTATTTTTTTCTCTGTAGGACGTAATAATGCCTGTTTCATACCAACTATCAAGGAGTTTTTTTTCCATTTCTGGAAATTGTTGAGTGGATGAAACTGGTTTAAACATGAAGATTATTGTATCATTTCTTCCTCAAAAAAGCTGGAATATCGAGCTCGCTGTCTTCCTCAAGAAAGTCATCTGATGAGGACAGGTCGACCTGTTCCTGCTTTTTTTCTCCCAATTCTATTTCTTTAAACGGATCTTTTTTTTCTTCATCTTCTTTTTTTTCAAGAAGTTCTGATGTTTTCTTGAAATTAAACATCTTTAACCGTTTTTCATCAAATTTTGTTGCAACGAGAGTGATTTTTATCTGATCGACCATTGTTTCATCAATGACAGCACCAAAGATTATGTCAGCTTCAGGATCAACGGCCTTTGTTATCATTGAGGCAGCCTCATCTATCTCGGCCATGGTAAGGTCGGATCCTCCCACTACATTAAAGAGGACTCCACGCGCTCCATCTATTGTCGTATCAAGAAGAGGAGAGGATATCGCCATTCTAATTGCTGCAATTGCGCGTTTGTCACCCGACCCGGTTCCTATTCCCATCAAAGCCGTACCGGCGTTTGACATAATGGAACGTACATCCGCAAAGTCGACATTAATAAGACCGGGAATTGTGATAAGTTCCGCAATTCCTTTTACTCCCTGATGGAGGACCGAATCAATGCGCTTGAACGCTTCAAGCACCGGAGTTTTTTTATCAACGACCTGCAAAATTCTTTGGTTCGGAACAATAATGAGAGTATCTACCTTTTCCCTTAGTTTTGAAATTCCGTTATCGGCAGACAGTCTTCTTCTTGTTCCTTCAAAATCAAACGGTTTTGTGACAACCGCAACGGTGAGGGCTCCCGACTCTTTCGCAATCTCGGCAACAATTGGAGCAGCTCCAGTTCCTGTGCCTCCCCCTTCTCCGCAGGTGATAAAGACCATGTCACTTCCCTGTATTTCTTCCTTTAATCTCTCGCGTGATTCTTCAGCTGCAATTCTTCCCACCTCAGGGTCTCCACCGCTTCCTAAGCCCTTCGTGACATTTTCACCGATTTGTACTTTTATTGCTGCTTTATTATGAAGAAGTGCCTGAGCATCCGTATTGATGGAGACGAATTCTACCCCTGCAATACCGCCGTCACTTATCATTGAAGACAATGCATTCCCGCCTCCGCCACCGACGCCGATGACTTTTATTTTTGCTGGTTGTCCTGCACTGGGTTTTATAAGCATAGGGAAATATTAAGGGATAAATTGTTTAAAGAAACTCTTCAGTTTGTCAACCGATCCGCCGACTGACACTCCCTTAAAAAAAGATCCGAAATCAACTGATGCTCCTTCTTTCACCGTTCCTCCATGTGACTGACCATATAATATCAGACCGACGGTTGAGGCGTATTGTGGATCAAGTATTTCATCGATAAGTCCCGTCACTTTGCCGGGAATGCCTACGCGGACGGGAAGTCCTATTATCTTTTTTGCCGTTTCAAGAATGCCGACGGTGAGGGCTCCTCCCCCTGTAATGACAAGTCCCGAGGGGACCTGTTCAAAATAGGTGCTCTTCATTATTTCATCTCCCACGAGTTTGAACAGTTCTTCAAGACGTGGCGCAACAATTCCATCAATAACATTTTTTACGGAAAAATTATCAAGCGTTTCTCCTATGACAAGTTCATGCATGGGAAGCTGTTCCGGAAGTTTTCCTTTTTTATTTGCGCGCAAATGTTTGCTTAAGAAGAGTTTGATTTTTTCCGCCGAATCAATGGAGACGGGGACGCCAACGGCGATATCATTTGTGATGTGTCGTGCGCCGACCGGAATTGAAGTGGAGTAGGAAAGCGCCCCATCAACGTAGAGCGCGACATCCGTTTTTCCTCCTCCGATGTCAACACAGACAACGCCCAGTTCGCGTTCCGTATCGGTAAGAACGGATTCTGCGGATGCAAGACCCGCAAATAAAAATCCGTCATTATGCACTCCAAGATCTTCAATGCAGCGTTCAATATTTTTCAGGTTAATTTGCGAAGCGGTAATAATATGCGTATCAACTTCAAGCCGTACGCCGCTCATCCCGACCGGATTTTTTATTCCTTCCTGACCGTCAACAATAAAGTCACGAGGATTCACCTCAATTATCTGTCGTGTGGATGACAAGGAAATTGCACGCGCCGCCTCGATTACCCGATTGACATCTTCCTGTGTTATTTCGCCTTGCGTATTTGCAACCGCAACGACTCCCCGTGAATTAAGGGAGGAAATATGAGGGCCTCCGACGGAGACGAATGCGTGAGTGATTTTCTGTCCTGCCATGCGCTCCGCGCGTTCAAGGCTTTCTTCAATTGATTCCGTTACTTTGTCTATATCTACGATAAGTCCTTTTTTTACACCTTTTGAAGGGGTTGAGTTAAAACCGACGATACGAAGTTCGTCATTTTCTTTTGAGTCAAGTCCGACGATTGTCGCTATTTTTGAGCTTCCGATGTCTATTGCCGTGATCACTCGTTCATTCATGGTGTTTTATTTTTTTAACTCAACAACTGGTTTTGAAAAACGCAAATCAAGTCGAACAACGCGAAGCGCTCCGATTTTCATCTGCTTCGCAATCTGTTTGAACTCATTTTGCTGTGTCTCGATACTTTTTGTTTGTGAAAAAAGTATATCGACCCCTGCCTCTTTACATGCTATCATATCAACGCTGTCAATATCAACTCGTTCCACGCTATATCCTTCGTCATGGAGTAGCCGCAAAAAAAGCAACGCGCGTTTGACGCTGGAATAGTCTATCGACTGCCCCGCCTGATACGCATTATGGTGAACAATCTCGTACAAATACATGGCTGGTTTAGGCAGCTCGTCTGACGTGGCGCGGGTCTTTGCAATAATAATGCCCTGTCCGGAAAGCGTCAAATATCCCTCATCGCTTACCAGATAAGCAACGGGTGCGGCAATGTGTCCATACACAACTATTTTGTCGGGATAGTAGAGGGTAAGAGTCAAATCCTCAAGGGCGGGGATACGGGAAGAAATTATTTTTCTGCTTTGGTTCTCGTTAAAAAAAAAGGTGGACTGCCCTTTCAAGATAGACACAACTGCCGCCTTCTCCTTATCGGGCATACCACTTACCTCAACCGTTTTAATATGGAAGGCATTTGCACCATACGACACGAGAAAAAAACCGGCACAACACCCAAACACGAAAAGAACAATTTTAACGAAGAGATTCGGCAACGATCGTTTGTGCGGCATCGTGTTTTAATTCAAGTGGTAATGCAGAAAAATTATGTTTATAACTGTCAAGTGACGCAACCATGTCTTTAATAAACAAGTACAGTTCGTTGCTCGGAAGCTTCTGATCAAACAGTTTTCCTATGTCGTGCGTGACAAAAAAATGCGCGTGGGCTTTCTGTTCTCCGTTTGCCGACCAGGGGAGCGGGATAAGGATTGCCGGTTTTTTTAAGGCAACAAGTTCAAAAAACGTATTTGCACCAGACCGTGCAACCACACAACTTGCAACGTTGTATACCGCTCCTATCTCCGAGTCGGAAACGTGCTTCAGGGGCACATACGCTCCTTTTACGTCTTTAGAAATTGTTTTTTGTAATTTTCGGGCAACATCATAATCTCCATACTCTTTTACGTCTCCCGTCTGGTGAATAACGCTACAGAAAGTCAAAAGGCGCGGAAGGATGGTAAAAATATGTTCGTTAATACTGTGCGACCCGAGTGACCCTCCGGTTATGTACACAACGGGAAGCTCCAACGGAAGTTCGAAGGGTAACTTCCCTTTTTTAAATACCACTTCCCGTACGGGATTACCAATCCATTGTGTTTTTCCTTTGGGAAAATACTGCAATGTCTCCTCAAATGCCACGAATATTTTTTGTGAGAAGTTGCCGATTATTTTATTCGCCCTTCCGGGACGCATTGTCTGTTCGTGGGTGATTACTTTTTTCCTCATGACCCACCCCCAGAATGCAATGGGGAGGGCCAAATATCCGCCGAATGACAGAATGACATCCGCCTCTTCACGAAGCAAAATTTTGAGGGCTTGAAGAAAACCCAAAGGGACCCGAATAAAATTAAGTAGTGAGGATTTGGACAGTACCCTTGTTATCCGTCCCGCCTGCAGTTCCAAAAACCGTATTGATCTGTCCTGACACGCCTTATACTCAAAGGAAAGCGTGCGTTCGGTTTCTATTGCATATTTCCGTCCCACAAAAACAATATCCCTCTCCTTATTCTCTTTTTTAAATTCATCAATGACAGCAAGAGCCGGTGTCGGATGTCCCCCGCACACTAAAATCTTTTTCATATTCCCTTATTCTAAATGATTATTTGTCCATCCGCCATTTAATCCATTAAATTCTTGTTTGCCGGGCAATGTTCAACACTATTCCCATCAGTGAAAAACACAGCAGCAAATTGGAGCCTCCATACGAAATGAAAGGAAGCGGAACGCCGGCCAGGGGAATGATGTGCACCATGCTGCCTAAGTTAACGATAGTCTGCATCCCGAAAAATCCGAAAATACTTCCCGCAAGCAATCTCCCATACCTGTCGGGGGCTTTTTCCGCAATACGGAAAATGTAAAGAATAAGCATGACGAATGCGCAAATGACCAAAGCTCCTCCGATAAATCCTATCTCCTCTCCCACTATCGCAAAAATGGAGTCCGTGTGTGCCTCGGGAAGATAAAGATGTTTTTGCTTTGACGCACCAAATCCCCGTCCGAACAGTCCTCCGTTGGTAAGGGAAATAAGTATCTGGTTAATGTGATAGGTAATTCCGAGAGGATCGAGCTTTGGATCGAAAAAAGCCATCAGACGCTTAAGCCGGTAGGGAGCCGCTTTTGCCAGAATAAAAAAACCGCCGGCTGAGGCTGGGATAAGAAGCAGCAAATGCCGGAGTTCCACTCCTGCAAGAAAATAGGTAATGATGCTTATGCAAAATATGATAATTGCCGTTCCCATGTCCGGCTGCAGAATAATAAGAAACATGACGAGCCCCAACAGGAAAACGAATGAAAAAAACCGTTTCCGTTCTTTTGTCAGGAACCATGACGAAAGATAAATAATGGAGGCGAGCTTTGCAATCTCCGAGGGTTGAAAGCCAAACAGCCACCTTCTGGCTCCTCCGACTGCCGTTCCCACTCCCGGTATCAACACGAGAAAAAGGGAAATGACGGAGGCAAACATGAAGTAGAATGCAAAATAATACAGCTTGTGATAATTGACAAGGGAAAGAATAAGCATGATGGCGGTCCCGAGCACTATCCACAATGCCTGGACCTTCAGATAATGAAAACTGTCCCCAAACTCCGAGAATGCGCGGATGTATGACGCTTCAAAAACAAAAAAAAGACCGCCAACGGAAAGAAGAATAGGAAGGGTTACGAGGGTTGCGAGAATTTTGTTCCGCCTGGATTGGACCGGCTTAGCCGTTACTTGTTGTTTCATGTGTATCCCCCATTGATGTAACAAATTGCTGAAATAAATCTCCTTTTTCCTCAAAATTTTTCCAAACAGAGTAGCTTGGGGATGCGGTTGAAAGGAGACATATGGCTCCTTTGCCCGTTTTTTCGTAGGCAAACTTTACCGCCTGTTCCATGTCTCTGATTTCCAATAGGGAAGGACTATACCCGTTCATTTTTTCAATACCTTCCTTTATGCGTTTTCCCGTATCGGGAAACAGGACGATATTTTTTATATTTTTTTCCTTCAGTACTTTTATGAGCTCATCGAATTCATATCCCCTGTCCTGCCCTCCCAAAAAAAGAGTTTCAACCTGTGGCAGGGTATTAAGGGCAGCGATGGTTGATTGAGGAGTTGTAGAGATCGCGTCGTCATAAAACGTAATTCCTTTGAAGGTCCCGACTTTCTGAAGACGGTGAGGGAGCGGGACGAATCCGTAAATTGCCTTAGCGATTTTTTCTTCACTGACCTTGCAAAGTCGTGCAACCGTCACGGTAGCCTGAATATTTTTTTTGTTGTGAGACCCCAATAATTGTATCTTTTTCTCATCAAAAGGAAAATCCGTCGCGTACGGCAGAAGATGTGCTTTGGTGAACCCTCCCCATTTGGCCGGTTCCTCGGAAGGATCAAAAATAAAGTAGTCGGACGGAGTTTGGAATGAAAGCACCCGCTCTTTAGACTGTTTATACAATTCAAATGATCCGTGGAAATCCCGGTGTTCCGGAAACCAGTTTACGATAACGACAATGTGCGGAGAATAATTAATATCGGTCAGCTGATAACTGGAAAGCTCAACGACAAATACGGTATTCGCAGTTGCGTCCTCAAGCTCATCAAGCATGGGACAGCCAATATTCCCGACCAGCCGGACGTCTGGAATAGACTGTTTCAATAGTGCCGCGATAAGGCTTGCCGTCGTACTTTTCCCCTTCGTCCCCGTGACGCCGATTATTTGCCCCAGGCAGTTTGCAAAAAAAAGATTGGTCGCCGTTGTGTATTTTTTCGTTACCAGTTCCGTGTGCACTCCAGGTGATCGCACGACAAGGTCTGCCCCGTCTTGTTTTTTTAAATAATCCTGACCGTCTTTTATGTCGGCGGTATCAACAACCGAGTCGGGGGCTACTCTTTCAATAAAACGCTTTGCAGATGCCCCTTCCTTCCCCATTCCCAAAATAAGTATTTTTTTATACGTCTGCAGTTCTGCAATTTTCATAGTGTTTATTTCATCAACGCTTCAAAAACAACATCATTCTTGAATTCTCCTTTTTTATTAATCATTGCCAGCGCCTCCTGTGCCTCTTCAAATGTCCCTACACAATCAAACGGTTTCATGCCCCCGCGACCTTCAAGGTCGCGGAACAGGCCAATGAGGCGTTCGTCCTGGAACATGTTTTTTCCAAACATAGTAACGACCTGTTCTTTGGGAAGATGGGCGGCAAACAGAAGAAAGGCAAATGCACACTTTGCGCATTCCCCGCACCACAGTTTTTCAACCAAAGGATGTGTCGTTGAAAAGTTTCTGTTGCAGCTGGACACAAACGGAAAATACTTCGGATACTTGACAAACTGCCCTATTATTTCCAATTCGGTCAGTTTGCGTAGGGGGGAATAATATTTTAAGTCAGGCGAAATAAACTGTTTTACATACGCAGAAAATAGCTTTTCAAAACGCATGGTTTTGCTCCACTGGTGATTTATCTGCGCTCCTAAATATTCAATATTCCCTTCTTCCGCACTTTTTTCATTTGAAGCGACAAAGCTTTGGAAACCGTTTGCCACACACACCAACATTCCGATCCATGCATAAATCATGGAAATCGGTACGTGTCCGTGATAAAACCCCGGCTGTTTAGAAAGAACGGCAATTTGCGGATCAACCGTTCGGGACACGTGAATAAGGGGGATGTTTCCTATCTTTGCCAAATTGTCTACCATACCGAACTTCTTTTGCGTTTCAATGACAAGGCCTGTTGCATCAATCTTTTTTTTCTTCATCATCTCCCAGGTGAGGGCAGAATCTTTTCCGCCGCCGATTCCGACCAACTGCCTCTTTCCGACCGTTAGGCTCGCGCCATCGGGGACAAATGAGGGTTTATCAGCGTAGGGAAACGATACGCGTCCCCGAAAGTCTATGTTGTTACGATAGTAAAATTCTCCCAGGCCTTCCGTATATATAGTGTCCCAAAATGCTGCCTGTTTTTTTGACAGTTTGCCGCTTCTCACCTCAATATGAGTCGGGCACAATAATTTCCAGTAGGAGATGCCAAGCGCAAGATGTAAGTTAAACAGAATGGCGTTCAGAAGGTCTTGATTTAACTCTTTTGAAAGGGGCTCTTTCAGCTCAATGCGCTCAATGAATGAATACCCGTCAAGGGAATAACGGAAGAACAGTGTCCGCCCCGTAAGATCGACATTATAGGAATCGAATATAAACGAGTGCATACCTTACTATTATACAGCTTTACGCCTCCATGCTGATGATATATGGCAAGAATTTGAGAAGCAAAGACGAATACTTTTTGTTCGGCGTAATTATCTTAAGCAGCTTATTTTTCTTCTTCAAATAGTCGATAAGAGGATAGAAATCCCCGTCTCCCGATACGATAATCGCTTTGTCATAATGAGGAAACTCAATCATTGCATTCAGCACGAGTTCAGCGTCGATATTCCCCTTCACAATTGTCTCTTTTTTGTCTTTGTACTCCAGCGTTTTTTTATAGATACAGATGTATCCCGACTCCTCAAGATAGGTATAGAGGTTTTTATGTTCCTTCATATATCCGATAAAGAGAAACGCTTTCGATACCGAATATTTCATTGTTAAATACTGTCTGAATTTGCGAAAGTCGAGTTTGCCTCCCTGGCTTTGAACACCAAGATTAAGATTCTGACTGTCAATAAATGCGAATACTTTTTTTTGCGGGCCTTTATATAATTTTCTTATTATTTTTTTAAACATAGTTTTTATTTGTAATATTCTCTCACTTTTTCAAACCAACTGCAAAAGGGACACTCGGGGGCGCTTGTCGGAAGCGGACCGCTTAAAATACTAATTGCTTTTGCAATGCGGGCGTCGACCGCCTCAGGATGTGCTTCCACTTTGACGAAATGAGTAATCATCGGGAATCCGTCATGAACGGTTTCTGCCATATCCGGATAGAAAAAAATCAGATATCCGTATCCTGCCGTTTCCTTTCTGTTTTTCTGCAGGAGATAGACATACTCATCTATCTGATGTTGGTAGGCGGGAAATATATCTTTTTCCCTTGGATCACTGCTTGATGTTTTGAAATCAACGGGTACGTATTTGCCATCTGTAATAAGGCACTCATCCAACTTTCCATAAAACCCGTAATTTTCATCAATAGTATGGAAGTACGCTTCTTTAAAAGGTTTTTGCAGTACTCCTTTCAATTTATCCTCAACAATGGGAGGAAGGGTTGACTTTTGCCGATAGCCGTCAAAATACGACTTCAAAATTGTATCAAATCGGTTGGCAAGCCGCGATTGTATTCCTTCCGGCGGATATATCCGGTATTTATACTGCAAATAGAAACATCGCTTACATCTATTTATTCCCTCTATCCCCGTATGCGAAAGCCATGTCTTTTTCTTTTTCGGCTCCGGTGCAAACAGCATATCTTTTTGTGGCGCCTTCATAGGATATAAGTTACAACGTCAAAGCTCCATTGGGACAGACGGTTGTACACATGCCGCAATCAATACATTTTTGCGCGTCAACCTCGGGTCCGACTGTCTTTTGGGCAAGCGCCACCATCGGACAAACGGCAATCGCCGGACATTTTTCCCTATCCTTGCATGTTTTACAAATTTCCGTATTTACTTTTACTGCCATACTGTCAAAAAAAATATTTATAACGTGTTTACATGAATGCGACCATAAGACCGCAAAGTGCAAACAGAATTGCCAACAGCCACAGTCTCATGACGATCTTTGGTTCTTCCCATCCCCTGTTCTGCAGATAGAGGTGAAACGGTGCCACCTTAAACAGCTTCTTTTTCCGGAACTTTTTACTTAGAAGCTGCAAAAGGGAAGTCGTGATTTCAAGAACGAAAACGCCTCCAATCATGGGGAGCGCAAACGCTTTGCCCAAGACCAGGCCGATAACCGCAAACGTTGCGCCAAACGACAATGCCCCACTGTCCCCCAACATAATACGGGCCGGATAAATATTAAAGTAAAGAAATGCAACCAGTCCCCCAAGCCATATTCCGACAAACAAAGCCGTTGGCATATCAATAATAGACCTGGCAATTGCCCAGTATGCAACAAGTGCAATCATGAGGACTCCGCTTGATAATCCGTCAAGCCCGTCGGTGATGTTCACTGCATTGGAAAATGCGACAATGACAAAGGTTGCAAACGGAATATACCACCATCCCAAGTTGTATACGCCAAAAAACGGAACATGCATGATGTCAATCTTCAGTTCCATGAAAAGCCAGTATGATGCGACAAGCGCGAGTATTGTTTCAAGGATTAGTTTGTGACGCAGGCGAAGTCCGAAAAAATGCGTCTGCTCCCATCTGAACATTTTTGACAGATCGTCATACACCCCGAGGAGTGCAAATCCGATAAACGTAAAAAGGATAATTTTGATTTCCGATCCGAATGCTGGGTAATTCGCCTGCATGGGTTTTTTGAAAATAAAGGCGGCAATGAGAAAGGCCGCATAAAGCAAAACGGTCGTGACGATAACTAAGATTCCTCCCCCGACAGGTGTCCCCTGCTTGTGATTATGAAGCCGATCAAAGATAGGAGTCGTGTTGTTGAATGCGTCTTTTGTCGTCTGTACCCGTCTTTGCATCTTTATCCGATAAAGCAAATGAATGAACGGGAAAATAAGTGCAAAGTTCAGGATAAAAGCGACAAAGGTGGCGAACAAATATGCTGACATTTAAATAAATAAAGAAATAATATAAGGGACGAAAATGAAGCCTGCAATAAGTGTTGCGCCAACGGCAAATATAAGCATTGCGGCCGCTGCAACGTCTTTTGCTATTTTTATGTCAGGACGTATGCTGCCGTCTATCGCATCACAGGTCTCTTCAATTGAGGTGTTCACCGTTTCGATACTCAGTCCCATCACGATAAGCACGGCAATTATCAGGAATTCCGCCTTTGAAATATGAAAAAATATTCCGCCCGCAATTGAGAGCAACGAAAGAAAAGCGTGAACTCTGTAGTTGGGTTGAGTACTAAGCGCCCAAACGACTCCGTCCCATGCGTGTTTGATTGAGATTGTGTGTTTTTTTATCATAATGTGTCGATAAGATTAACAAGAGCATCGGCGAGCTTTTTGCTGTCATGACGCAAGATGCTTCTCGCAAGAGCGTCTGATTTGTGTGCCGTTACAATGGTATTGTCGGCCAACCCTAAGCGGATAACGCGACTATCACTCCCAATGTCGTCGTTTACCTGTTGTTCATGATGCGATACATACCATTTTACAATACTGCTTTCTATTTTGCCATTGTGCACCAGTATATAATCAAGCTTTCTCCCGATATAACGCTCCAAATCGTTCACATGATCGGAGACGTTATAGCCATTCGTCTGTCCCGATTTTGTCATCAGGTTGACAACGTATACCAATTTTGCGTGGGTTTTTTTCAGGGCCTCCGCAATCCCGTCAACAAGGAGAAGTGGAATAATGCTTGTGTACAGGTCTCCAGGTCCTATGACAATCATGTCAGACTCAAGAATACGGTCAACTGCATTTTTGTTTGCGGAAACGGAGGGTTCAAGGAATGCTTTTTTTATGCGACTTTTTTCCGAGATATTTTCGTCGATATTCCCTTCCCCCTGCACCACGACTCCGCTTTCATACTCTGCACACAACTGCGTCTTTTCATAGGTAACGGGCAATACGGAACCTTTTGTTTTGAGAACATATCCGACGGTCTTTAATACTTCGTCATAATTTTCCGAAACTTTTTCAAGTGCCGAGAGAAATATGTTGCCGAAGTTATGACCTTCAAGGTCGCCGTTTTCAAACCGATAGAGAAATAGTTTGCGCCATAATTCCGGTGCTTCGGACAGTGCTACAAAACACTGACGTATATCTCCCGGTGGCAATACTCCGAGTTGTACGCGAAGCCGACCGGTTGATCCTCCCGAATCCATCATATTAACAATGACTCCCAAGTCAATAGGGTACTGCTTTAGTCCGCTTAATGTCACAAATGTCCCTGTTCCTCCTCCCATCACGGTAATTTTTTTCATAGTTATTTGTCTTTTGATACAACTTCGCCCGGCATGACAAGCGCTCCTTCTCCAAGCTTTATTCCCGGCAGTAGGATCGAGTTCACTCCGATTTTAACGTTATTTCCTGCAATAAGTCCGAATTTGGCGCGTCCGGAGTCAACCAGCTGATTCTTAATAGGAGTTTTTACTGCCTTTTTGTCAAAACGGAAGTTGGCGGTAACGGCTCCTGCACCCATCAGAACATTTTCGGACAAAACGGAGTCGCCAACATAGTTGCGATGTAACATAACCCCTCCCGAAAGATGGGACCGGGCAACTTCACACCCCGATCCTACGAGTGCATTTTTTCCTATAGTACTATTTCTGACAAGACTGAAGTCACCGATTATGGCGCCGTCTTCCACAAAACAAGGACCTGACAGTTTTGCATATGCGCCCACCGCAACATTTTTTCCGATATGGACTGCGCCTTCTATGAGGGCCGTCTTATGAATACGTGCGGAGGAATCTATGTGTTGTTTTGTCAATTTTTTGAATACATAGTCCTGCACATCAAGCACCTGCCAGCTGTATTTTATCGTCACCCACTCACCTTTATATTTCATACAAACGGCATTTTTTTTCTTCAAAAGGAGAGAAAGCGCCTTTTCGTATTGGTCGTCTCCTTTTTTTTCACTATTTAGTGATTCGATAAACAGTTGAGGATAAGGAAAATAATCTGCAGTCAATTTCACGAAGTGGGAGGGAACATTGTTCGGCTCTGGCTTCTCCATAATAGCAACAGGAAGGTCTCCTTCAAATACAACATATCCTCCGGGAAAATAGACGTCCCGTTCCTGTGCGAGGAAACCAAACTCAGCATGTTTATATTGCGTTTCCTTAATCATTTTTTCAAGATACTCAAAATCAAAAAGGTCGTTTGAGTTAAGGACAAGAACGTCTTGAGTTAAGAAAGATCCGGCAGACAAAACGGCATCAGCCATTCCTCCGACATTTCCCTGTTGGACGACATATTTTATGTTTGTCCCCTCAAGGTCAGTTTTTAATTTGTCGATATTCTGTTCACTGCATACGACAATAACCGTTTCAGAAATCTTTTTTGCGTACTCAACAATCATTCTAATAAGAGGGACGCCCCCGAAACGGAATCTCATTTTGTCTTTTAATGGCAAAAATCTGTCCCCGTCTCCTGCCGCAAGAATAAGAGTCGTATGTATCCTCATAGTCTTTTTATGTCGCCTCCCAAATTAATAACCTTTTCAATAAATTTTTCGTATCCTCTTTCCATTATAGAGACTCCGTTGACAACCGACTCGCCCTGCGTCAGAAGCGCTGCAATGGCAAGGGTTGCACCAGCCCTCAAGTCGCTCACCGTGAGCACACCGTTGTGAAGCTTTTGGGGTCCGAATATTTTTATTGCCTGTTTATATTCTTTTTTATCGTCGTAATTGAAGAAATAGTAATCCTTCGGATTTTCGATCTTTTTCATATCAAACTCTATTCTAGCGCCCAACTTCTGTAACTCCGCAACATAGGCAAATCTGTTCTCAAACACACGTTCATGAATTGTTGAGACGCCCATAGCCTGCGTCATAAGGACTGCCCAGTTGGGTTGCCAGTCAGTCATAAAGCCGGGATGTGCATCGGTCACAATTTGGGACGCCGAAAGCGGTCCTTTTGCAAAGAATCTCCATCCTTTATCGGTTTTTTCCACTCCTCCGCCAACCTGTTTCACAGCAGAGACAAATGTCATGAATTCGGAGTCGGCAACAAAACTCACTGTTACATCTCCCCCTGTGATAAGACCCAAAATGGCGTACGTTACCGCTTCATTGCGGTCAGCCATTATTTTGTATGGTTTTTTCTGCGACAGAGACTCAACACCCGTCACAAGAATGGAAGTTCCCTCTCGTTTTATCTTCGCTCCTCCTTCATTAAGGAATGCGATAAGATCGTCTATTTCCGGCTCGAGTGCGGCATTTTCAATTTTTGTAACTCCTTCACAAAAAACGGAAAGCATTATCATAAACTCCGTTCCCGTGTGGGACGGTTTTTCGAATACATAGTTGCCCTTTGGTTTGCCGGAAAGCGTTGCATTGTAATATCCCGTTTCACTTTCATAATTCACCTTTACCCCAAGATTTTTCATTCCGTTTACTATTCGGTCAATGGGCCGTGCACCTATTCTGCATCCTCCGGGATTAGGGATTGAGGCCTTTCCGAAACGATACAAAAGCGGGGCAAACAAAAGAAACGACGTACGGATTTTGGATCCGTGCAACATATCAACCTCATGTGTACTCAGCGTTGTCGCATCAATGCGAAGTGACCCCTCTGTGCGCTCTGTTTTTGCTCCCAACAGTTCCAAAAGGTGGATAAGCTCGTCTATGTCGCGGATTTCAGGAATATTGTGCAGTTCAACCGGTCCTTTAAATAAAAGCGCTGCAATAACCGTTTTGAGCGCAACGTTTTTTGCACCCGACAACTGCACAAACCCCTTTAATGGTTTTCCTCCCCGGATAACATAGGCGTCTTCCATTGTTTTCATAGTTTTTTTTATGTATTAAAATAATTCAACTTCTTCTTTCAGTATAATGCCAAATTTACCCTTCACCTTTTCCTTTATGGTCGCAACAAGCGTCATAAGATCCTCAGGGCGCGCCTCGCCTTTTCCCGAATTGATAATGAAGTTTGCATGTTTGTCCGACACGCTAAATCCCCCGACTACATATCCCTTCATTCCCGCTTTGTCGATGAGGTATCCTGCCGACCGGTAGGGAAGATTGTGCGCTGTCCGTTCTTCTTCGGTGATATTCCGAAAAAAACATCCGCAGGTTGCAACACCTATGGGCTGTGTTTCTTTGCGGTAGGAGAATGCGCCTTCGGCCTGGGCAGAAAGCACTGCTTTGTCCTGTTTTGGGAGCTTGAACGTAGCGTCAACCAATATCTCGTGAGTCGTCTGAAGAATGCTGTAGCCGTGGGAGAACTTGAAGTATGTCTTGTCTACCTTTTTTATGTTTCCCTCCGTGTCGATAAGTGTCGCTTCAACCAGATTGTCCCCAATATAGGAAAACGGTTTTGTCCATTTGGAGTTCATATATATGGCTCCTCCCATCTGACCCGGCAGCCCCTTGTGATAGGAGAATCCGCTAAGGCCCGCTTCAACCGTTTTTAAGACGACAAGTGAGGTCGGCGTGCCTGAGGCAATCATCACAAGAGAAGAGGTACTATCTGAAAATAGTGTCGTAATTTCGCTATACAAATTCTTCACTAAAAGTCCTTCAACGCGTGAGGCTTTGAACACGGCGTTCGTCCCGCCTCCGAGCAGAAAAAAAGGGATGTTATTTTGTTTGCATGCACGGTAAGCGTTTATTAGGTCCTGAGCGGTTTTAGCCTCAAAAAAATATTGAGCCTGCGTATGGAGCCGCATCAAGAGATAGGGGAAAAGATCAACGTTTTCCCGCACTCGCCCCTCCCCCACTAATTCTTCAATTTTGTGTTTCATTGAGTACATCAATTATATCATCTTTTAGCTTGTAAATATCCCCCGCACCCATCGTCAGGATAATATCTCCCCTTTTCACGTTTGAGGCTAAACCGGAGAGAATTCCCCCTGCTCCTTCGTATGCGACAACATGCCCACTCTTAGCTTCACTAGCCACGTCCGCGGAGCTTACGTTAAATAGTTCTTTTTTTTCGCGGGCGGAAGGGAAAATAGGCATGATATAGGCAAAATCAGCTTTGGAAAGTGCGGTTGCGAACTCATGTTTGAGAGCGGCTGTGCGCGAATAGGTATGAGGCTGGAACAATACATGGAGTTTTTTTCCCTCAAACCTGCTTCTCACAGCCTCAATCGTCGCCTCAATCTCTGCCGGGTGGTGGCCGTAATCATCGAAAAGATAGGTGTTTTTATCCGTCCATACAAGCTCAAGTCTCCGTTTTGCACCCATAAATCCAAGGATTGATGCCTGAATCTCTGAAGCACCGAATCCAAGCTCAAAAAGGAGTGCGATCACGCCGAGGGCATTCAGCACGTTCTTTTCCCCGAACAATTGGGTAGTAAACGTGCCTAAAACCGTCCCTTTATTACGGACCGTAAAGTGCGTCCTGTCAGGCTCAAATAGAATGTCTTCGGCACAGTAATCGTGCTTTGACTCCAGGCCATATGTCACGACTGATGGGTGTTTTATTGGAAGAAGTGAGGCAAGAACAGGGTCGCTTGCGCACAAAATAAGATGTTGCGCCTGCGAGAAAAACTGCAAAAAAGTCTTTTTCGTATCCTCAAGACTACTATATACATCTGGATGGTCAAAGTCTATATTCGTGCAGAGCGTGTAGGTGGGATGAAGAAAAAGGAGCTTTGGGGTCTTATTGACGGGCGGATGGACTCCGTATTCGTCAGCCTCAATGACAAAGTAGTCGGAATAAGACATGCCCCCTCCCCCAAAACCGTTGAAGGTTGGGGCACCGATAAGAAAGCCCGGATTTTTCTCAAGTTTGGTGAGCGCCCAGGCGCAAAGTGAGGCTGTTGTCGTCTTTCCATGACACCCGGCAACGGCAATTGAAGTCTTGTATCGTTGCACCAATTCACCTATGAGTTCGGGCTGAGAGACAACAAGCTTCCCCTGTCGCTTCGCTTCAAGCGCCAACGGGTTTTCTTCTCCCTTATGGGCGGCTGAATAGACTAATACGTCACAACTGTTTATTTGGGATAAATCGTCAAAGTTAGTCGAATAGGAGATTTCATTATCTCTCAGGACCTTATCGGTAATAAACTCTTCATTTATGTCAACTCCCGTCACCGACTTCCCCATCTGTTTTAACATCACGGAGATATTCGACATTGCGGTTCCCTTAATCCCGAGCAGGAAAAATGATTGCTTGTCAAGAATCATGACTCTATTATACCTAAATATGCAGTCCGTATAGTATGATGTGAGTTATAGACCCCTATTATCATTTATTTACTTCTCATGAAAAAAATACTGGTGACGGGTGCTTTTGGACTGGTCGGGAGTGATTTAATAGCTGCATTATCAAAAAAATATCCTAAAGGTTCGCTTGTTGCAATAAGCCATAAGGCGGTTGCAGATTCTGAAGCACTAGTGGAAAAGGCCGATATCCGCGACACGGAAACTCTTGCCAAAATTATCGAGAAGCACGGCATTACCGAGGTCTATCACTTAGCGGGACTTTTGTCCGTTGCGAGTGAAAAAAACCCGCAATTGGCATGGGAAGTAAACTTAGGGGGACTCAAAAATATTCTTGATCTGGCAGTGAAATACAAACTCAAAGTATTTTGGCCTTCATCGATTGCAGCATTCGGCCCCACGACTCCGAAAGTAAACACCCCACAGCACACCATCCTTGAACCGACGACAATGTACGGCGTCAACAAGGTTGCGGGAGAACTTCTGTGCCAATATTACAATCTGAAATGGGGAGTGGACGTCCGTTCACTCCGCTATCCGGGTCTCACGGGATACAAAGCGCCACCAGGGGATGGCACCACCGAATACTCCGTCCATATTTTTTACGGAGCGATAAATGAAAAACATTACAGCATTTTCCTGAAGGAAGATGCCCGGCTCCCCATGATGTATATCGACGATGCGATAGACGGAACGATACAACTCATGGAGGCGCCTGTTGAAAATATCACGATCCGCACAAGCTACAACTTTGGAGCCATTAGTTTTACCCCGAAGGAACTTGGCGAAGAACTCAAAAAACTCGTTCCCGACTTTACCTACGACTACAAAATAGATGAAAGGCAGAAGATTGCCGAAACATGGCCACAATCAATTGATGACAGTCAGGCGAGAAAGGATTGGGGTTGGAGGGCGAAATTCGATTTGGCTAAAATGACAAAGACAATGTATGAAGGATTAAAAATTAAATTGCAAAAATAATTCCTATGGCAAAACAACAGTTTCTTTCAATCCTCGACTCCGAAGTTGCGCGCATTGATGGAGTCAAAACGTCAAAACGGAATGAACGGATTATCGAGTCATTCAGCTCTCCCACCGTTGCAAAAATAGACGGCAAAGACGTTACGATTTTTAATTCCAACGATTACCTTGGACTGCGCCACAACGCGGAAGTCAAAGAAGCGGAACATGCAGCCTCTCAGCAATACGGTGCGGGACCGGGAGCCGTCCGTTTCGTCTCGGGATCGATGAAAATACATCGCGACCTGGAACACGCCGTTGCGAAGTTTCATGGCCGGGACGACGCTATGGTCTTTTCTTCCGCATTCGCGGCAAACCTCGCCGTCCTCTATTGTCTTATCAGCGGACAAAGCAAAGATTCGAAAGTAACAAGTGACGTACTCGTCGTATCGGATGCGCTCAATCACCGCAGCATCATTGACGGTATCCGTCTCGCGAATCTTCCCAAAGAACAACGCGTCGTATTCGAACATATGAACATGGAAAGTCTGACGAACGTGTTGTCAGCTAACAAGGGAAAATATTCCCGCGTACTGGTCGTCACCGACGGAGTGTTTAGCATGCTTGGGGAATACCAGAAGTTGGATGAGATGAGAACGATTGTTGACAAGTTTGACGCGGAGTATCCACTTGGAGTTCTTCTTGTCATGGACGACTGCCACGGCGTTGCCTCGTGCGGCGAAACGGGGCGCGGAGTCGAGGAGTTAAAGGGAGCGAAAGCGGACGTACTGGTCGGTACATTCGGCAAAGGCCTCGGGTCAGACGGCGGATATGTCGTTGCAAACCAACAGATAATCAACTATCTGCGCGAGTCGTCAGCCACCTATATCTATTCCAATTCCATTTCTCCCGGCACTGCAGGAGCAGCTCTTAAGTCAGTACAGATAGTGGACAGTGAAGAAGGGAAAAAATTGCTGCAATCGTCCCGCGACAACACCGCGTATTTCAAAAAACAGGTAGTGGCAGCAGGATTCGTCTTTGCAGCGGAGTCGACACACGCCATTCAACCAGTACTAATCGGTGATCCCGTTAAAACGAGAGGACTTGTGGATTTCCTTTTTGACAAAAACATTCTGGTCACGAACATCAGTTATCCAGTGGTTGCGAAAGGACGCGATGAGATCCGCATCCAGATAAGCGCGACTCATACGAAAGACGAGATAGATTATCTCGTGAACTGTATGAAGGAATTTAAATAGAACTTATCTGTTTAAATAGGTCACGGTAAGTTGCAGTACTGTTGCAAACGAGACCCACATGACATAAGGGATTTGCATATAGGTGATCCAATGTGCATACGGATATATCGCAACCATCGCCCAAATAAGAGTGATAAGCGTCAAAATGACATCTATCGCTGCAAGCTCATTATTCATCAGTCCGAACTGAAAGTACGTGAAGGTAAGATTGAAAATGAGATTCAGAATAAAAGGCAATGCCACAACAAAGGGGATCTTCCCTTGGAATAACTTTACAAACACGCTGCTGAAGGAAATCACAATCAGGACATAAAGAAATGTCCAGACAGGACCGAAAAGAAAAGAAGGCGGCGCCCAGGACGGTTTAATAAGTTTTGAGTACCAGGAATATGTGGTGTTCATAGTTTTATATTACACCAATATGCAACTTTAAGTTCTTTTTACTGTTTTTCCTCCCCAACCAAACACGTTTGTTAAGTCTAAACCAAAATATGAAAGCGCGTTTAATAAAAGAAAAGTTGCCCCTCCCTCATCTAAGTTTCCAATAAATGGAATATTATCAGGAATCAGTTCAAATATTCCAAAACTTGGATAAACGAGATACAAAAACGCGAGTATTCCTATTGTAGCGACTACTATTTTTTTCATATTAGTGATAATTTATAAACGGTTATTATGAAATTATGATGACAATTTTTGAGTTGATAATTTCTTTAATTTACACATTAAAACAATTTCCTTTAGTGCATCAGCTATTTTTTCACAATAACTCAAAGCTTCTGCGTTAGGTATATGCAGAGTATGATAGCCTGCTCTTTCGGAATAATATTCTCTAGAGAAATCCCTGATAATTTGTTCTGCATTTATCAGATGTTGATCTCCGTCTACTTCAACATTTATTTTTGCTTCTGGCAAAAAAAGATCAACATGCTTGTATCCATCAAAAAATTCCATTTCAACTTTAATTCCTCTTTTTTCAAAAGCATTTTGTAGAACCTTAGCCACTTTGGTTGAGTATTGGTTTTTTGTATCCACGTATTAAATGTAACAAATATTCCAAAACTAGGACATTAGATTTTGCTCGGAAAGAAAATCATCCCATCCTTGTGTACTGCTGATTCTTTTTTTGTGACCATATCAAAATTTTTGTTAATACTCAATTTTTTCCAAAGCCCACAAACCCATTCTCTATCCGTAAGTCCATAGTAAGAATGGTGATAGTGGTAAATAATGTGATTTTTGTATTTTTGTTTAAAATATTTGTCAAAATATTCTGCAAGCAAAGAAGTTGGTGTCCCAAGGACAATAAATTGAGTATCGCCACTAATCTTTATATCCTTCATTTCTTGATTGAAGAAACTAACATTTTTATTTATCACTTTTTCTGTAAGAATATTTTTAAGATTTTTTGAGCTCACTTCATCAATATCTTTAAAAATATCTGTTATGTAAGATCCTCGTAGCTTAGTATCATTACAAGCATACTTCAATTTTCTATCGTGCTTTCCGCCGTGAAAGTTTGACCATGCTTTACCAGCCAATGAATGAGATATATTTAGTCCAACTAATACAAATTTTGAGTGCAGTTGGTCTAGATGCTGATCAATAATTGAAGAGTCGTCTTCTTTTTCTTTATTCCAAATCGCCCAGCTAGCATAATAGCAATATTTTGAAGTCAATCTTTTATACTCATCAAGGTTATACATAAACGACAATACTACCACTGCTCTAATCTAATCAGGTCATCATTTGTTGTAAATGCATCATAAAAAGTAATTTCTTATCGGTTTCCCTTTGCACGGTTGTGCGACTTACATAACATCTGACAATTCTTAGCCATAGTCTTACCACCCTTACTCCATGCTGCCACATGGTCTGCATCCATTTCGCTCAATTTCCAAATTTTATTTTTATTCACATCATGCCCAATAGCACAATATGGACAATTTGATTTATCTTTCTTCTCAGCTTCAGCAGTTTGAGTTCCATAAGCACTTCGTTTTGTTGCGTCGTCAAAAACCCTCACATCCAGTAGTTTTGTGTCGGTAGAACCACCGAGAATATATTCAAAAATACCCTTGCGATTTTTAATATATGGATCACTATAAAGTTTATGTACTTCGGCAGATATTTTAGTAGGATCATATGTTTTCTTGTGATATTCTTCATATAGTCGTCCCCATTCTAATCCTCGCATTTCACTTTCGATATCTGTAAAAACGCTAGATACCCAATTAATCACGCCATTAAAATATAATTTTAATTCGGAAATATTTTTTTCATAACGACGTTTACTCATATATTTTCCGATTGGTCTTGTGTGTGCTGGATCATTATTCTTATCTTCCCAATCCTTACTTACCCAGTCAAGTGCCCGTTCTAAAAATTCCTGCCTGTCGGCACTACCAGAAATATAAGTGCTCCATTTTTGGATATTTGCGTTCTGACTATTGCTGAATTCTTCTTTGCAAAGTGTCACAAATGGCCCGGAATATACGGCGTTAAGCAACTCCTGATTGGCTAGGGGAACTCCAGCGATATTAATCGTCCGAAACCATTCTTTTATCTCGCTTTCCTTGCCCTCACATTCATAAATGAGTAATTTTGTTTCTAAAATCTTAGTCTGCTTGTCAGCTGCAATGCCGCTAAAATATTGTTCCATACCGTTTTCATCTTTGATAGCAAATTTATTATTAACAAATCTTCCGATGCTAGTAATGCGCTGCTGACCATCTAAAACTTCTAGATCGTCATCATTAACTTTATTGAAATATATTAAACCAAGAGGATAATCTTTGAGGATTGAATTGATTACAGCTATCTCTTTTTTGCCATCACCTGACGAATAAATATAGTTGCGCTGGTACTCTGGCTGAATAGTTAATTTGCCAGACAAGCCAAATAAACCCTTACCTTCAAGTTCATTGTAAACAAATCCCTTACAAATATCTTTAATTGTAATTTTTGTTTTTAAGGTTGTTATCATGTTGTTTTTTTCTTATGTTTAATAAATATTCTCTGATATGCAGATTGAATTACTCTACCATCTTTATTTGTAAAGTAATTCTTTTTTCCGTCATTGCCAATTAAATTTGCATTTTCATTTGTTTTTCCACCAGATGATCCAGTCTTTTGTCCATTTTGTTTCACCTCCCAATAATCATCATACTTTTTTGTATCAGGAACTTCATCGTGACAGCCTCTTTGAGTGGCCCCTAAAATATTGAATTGCTCAGGTGAATATTTATCAAGAAATGTAATCGGAACACCCATTACGCCACTATAGTCACTCGGGATTGCATCAGTAAATGGTACTTCTATAGCATCGTAATTATCATACTTCTCATACATTTTTTTACCTTTAATTTCCTTGTGTTTGCTGTACTTCAGATTATCTGATATCGTCATTAGTGGGATATGCTCGTGACGCCTACCGTGATCAATATTAGTAAACCAAACTGACGACACATTTTTCATATTCAGTCCATTAATAATTTTGTCGACATCATCTGGGTTTTTTGTTTCAAACCATAAACCACCGCTCCACTCAGTACGCCCTGACCACATTTTATTTTTTTTGATTAGCGGAAAAACTTCTTTATAAGTGACACAATTTTTGTTTCCGATTATTACAAATTGCTTGTTTGCTTCCACAATCCAAGCTAAAAATACTCGGAATAAAGAAAATGGTGGGTTAGTAATTATGATATCTGACTCATCACATAATTTTTTTATCTCACTACTCCTGAAGTCGCCATCGCCTATTAAGTACTGCCACTCCAGATCGTTTACATCCACCTTTCCATCACCCGTCTTGTCACGTGTCAAGGTAAAAATCTTTCCGTTTTTGGTGGTTTTATTTTTGTCATATTTTTGATCACGCTTTTCGAAAAGGGTTGGCTGATAACTACTTTTATAATTCTTGCTATCAGCAGCATAGCTTGTGCTAATAAGCTTCTTCAGGCCAAATCTTTCAAAGTTTTGGGCAAAAAACTTGGTAAAGTTACTCCATTCTGGGTCATCACAGGGCAAAAGTACCGTTTTGCCTCGAAACACATCGGGGTTATATTCAATATAGGCAGAGATTTCTTTCTCGATGTCGTGATATTGTGTATAAAACTCATCATTTTTTGCTTTTTTTGCGTTAGAAAGTTTGCTGTTTGGCATAACAAGTTACCAAATTATACGCCAAACTGTTGAACAAGTCGAATCGTGCTCAGAACGTGACATAAGGATGTAAACTTTTGAATCAAATTCGGACACTACTCAATTCACGAAACTTATTCATATTGCCCCATATTTCATTCACTAATATTCTAGTATCGCCTTCTTGTAAAAAAGGATTTGAATCACAATGCTCTAAAATATTTGTTGGATCTAAAATTACAGACAATAATAAACCATAAATGTGACCAACATTTATTATGATTTTGCCATCTTTTACTCCAATCGTGTTTGCGTTTCCTAATATTATGACACGATCTCCCAATTCATCTCCGTGTTGAAGTGCACAACGAACAAGGTCATAAATTATCGTTGACAATTCTCTTCCCTGGATAAGAATCCTCCCAGAAATTAAAATAATATGACCAGATGAAGCCATTTTGTAGATGAAAGACTCATATTCTTTAATAAAATTGCGTATTCTTGTTCCCACTCCTTTTTCTGGCCATTTCTTTTTTGCAGTTGCATCAATTGCGATGGTTATTTGAATAAGTGCATTTTCGTAATCCTTTTCAGACAAATGTCTCATAGCAGCACTGATTCGCTTACTGATTACATTCATACTCACACTTTAATACATAGACTTACTACTTTCTATGATGTTTGTTATTGTATCTACAAACTCTCGCATATCAAGAAAGTAATTGGGATACGCCCTTTTTAAAATATTAAAATTACCTGCCGAAACAAGAACGGCATCAGTATCACCGTTTTGAGAAGCTTCTAGTTCTGCATTTGTGTACGCTTTGTTTGCTTGGCTCAAAGCAATCTTTGGAAAAGATTGAATATTAACTTCTCTTTTCCCAAAGTTTAGCACTATTAAATGATAATAAAAATTTCTTCTTCTTTCACTCATATCTACCCTACTTAAAGCAAAATTTATACCACCCATTGTCTCCACAGCTTTTATTTCTTTTGCAATAGAGGCCAACGCTTTATATGTCTGCTTCTCGCTCATATGGCTATGCTGTGGAACCGGTGGACTTTTTTCTATATATGCAAAGACTGAGGAAGCCAATGCAAAAAAATCACGCCATTTTTTTTCTCCACCACCTGTTTTTAGAGCTTGTTTAAGAGCTATGCTCATGGTCTCAACTGCAGTAGCCCATACGTGTTCCAGTCTCGTCCTAATTTGAAGCTCTATAGAAAACCCATCGTATTGTGGATGAAGTCTATTTTTGTATTTATATACGAGATGAATGCTTCGATAACCGTCCATTTTAGGACTATTTATATAGTCTTTTATACGATTTGTGACCAATTCATGCTGAAATTGTTTTCCAGAAGAAACATAAAGAGATTCAAGTTTTCGCACTTCTTCAAGCGTCTTAACAACTGCTCTTAAACCCCCTATATCTTGCATTGTTGAGAGTTTCATATGTTCTTGTCTTTTTAGCTTATCTTCAATTGTCGATAAACGTTTAAGCCTTTGAGCTACAAGAGCACTGCTTCCAATTTTTTTTAATCTATCCCTTAAAGTCTTCTGAAAGGTATTCACAGGATAACCATGACAAGCACGCCAGTTACTCAACACCTCTAATGCGTGCGTCCTCTCGTCGGGAGACGCAGAAGAATCTATTAACGTTTCTCCTGCTCTATTAATTTCACTCTTTGTATGCGCTGGATGTGGAAATCCCATAATTTAATTATACCAACTTAGACTAAAAGGTTTAATTACAGTAAAAAATTTCATTATTACTTTCTCATATTTATCTCCCCTCAAGTCGTTTGAGGATTTTGGGACCTGCAGCTTGGGCAAGAGACTGCGCGAAGTCGAGAGGAGATGAACTCATACCAAAACTAAAGACGGCGTCTTTTCCGTTACGGAACAATTTGTTTCCCGGCATACTGACAACAGGTATCTTAAGCTGGGGATGAATTACAGTATCGTGCTCATTCCCTCCAACGACTGCATCAACAAGCAAAAGAGGAGTTATATTTTTTCCCAACCGTTGACCAATATATATATCGGAGGAAGGACCCCATTTTCTCGCATCACTGGGTTCTAGAAAATCCATTGAGGCGGGAGTTTGTCGTATGATAAGGTCGCTACTATCCCTTAGTACGTGTCGGAGCACTTCAGTCAACATGAGTGAGTATCCGTGTCCGTCAATTCCTTGAGGCGGATTAACCGGGTCGATTCCCCATTTGATAAGCGTTTTTCTGTAGCTATGGAACTGCTGAATTGACATGTGAGAGACTGGAAAGCTAACAAGCTCTTCCCCCACGACAAACGTAGGACTTTTGCCTTTCGCTTCAATATCCTTTAGGATGAGACGCCTTAAATTCCTGTTAGGGATTTCAAGCAGCTCTTCCGGACAATAAAATGTTCCAATTTCTCCCATAAGAGGGATATTATAGGATATTAGCCCGGATTTTTCAAGTCTAAAATGAAATATTATGGGTCTATTTTCTTCAGGTAAGCATGATATAGCCCATCATCTCGCCAAATTCATGCGGATGGGTCTTATATTGGCGTCTGAAGGAGTAGAACCGTTTTGCGTCGCATGAGGTACAGAACGGGAAATAGTCTATGTTTCGTTTATATATTCCCGTTTCAAGGGCAAGCTCATAGTTAAGGCGGACGAGGTTCATGTGGAATCCCTCCCCGTGGGGGCGGAAGGCAACCTTGTTGAACCGTTCCATTGTCTCCATAAACTGAGCATATCTATCAAGATCGATGTCGTAGCAGCACGCGTTTATTGCAGGACCAAGCAAGACATGAATATTCTCGTTTTTTGAGCCGTTCTGCTGCATTATCTGTATCATCTCTCCTACCAGGTTTTTTTCCGTTCCCCGCCAGCCGTTGTGAGACGCTCCTATTACCCGTCTGACAGGATCAAAATAAAGGATAGGCACGCAGTCCGCAACGCGGATGACAAGACAGGCTCCGGCCTCTTTTGTCAGGACGCCATCAGAGTCTTCCAGAAGTTCGATATCACCTAGATGGGTGGTGTCGGGCTTGGAGACGTTTGACGAATGGATTTGTTCAAGAAGGACTATCTTTCGCGGGGTAATATAGTTCGCTTTCAAATGGCGCTTGATGACCTCAATCTGACGGCAGTCCCCTGCTTCACGCGTCGTAAAACCGGCAGTAATATACGAATATCTTGTGGTGAGCGTGGAAGTAATCGTATTTAATTCTTCCTGATGTATGAGCATATTAGGTTTTTGCCAATACCTTCAAAACACAGTCCTTGTCGCTCCACGGATACTCCGTTTTTCCGCGGCACAGACTTTTTTCATGTCCTTTTCCCGTGATGATGACAACGTCTCCTTTTTTCGCGAGACCGATTCCTTTCTCTATCGCCTGAGCCCTATCGGTTATTACTTCAAACTGTTTTTTTGATGCCGTTATTCCCGCTCCTATCTGTCTGCAGATTTCACGCGGGTCCTCGGTACGATAATCTTCCTCAGTCAGTATAATTTTGTCCGCATAGCGCGCACTTGCCTCTCCCATTCCGAACCGTTTTGTCGTGTCTCTCAGTCCTGCCGATCCGAAAATATGGATAAGCTTTCCTCCACTTGGCAAATATATTTTTCGTACTGTCTGCAAAATGCGGTCAATTGCGTTTGGCGTATGGGCAAAATCAATAATAATCTTAAACTCCTTGTCGTATACGATATCAATACGTCCTGAAGGGAGTCTGAATGTCGGGAATGACTTCCGTATCACGCCGTCTGAAATCCCCAGTTCGTGAGCGACAGTATATGCGGCAAGATAGTTGTATGCATTAAAGTCGGCCAGATCTTTTATTTCTTTTCTGAAATCAATGCTGTAGTCTGCCTTTTCTTTGAGGGCATATGTCTTTATCGAGTCTTTGCGATGCGTATACTTTCGGGAGACAACATCGTCCCAATTGATGACGCCGAGTTCTGCTTCGTCCACCAGTCTCATTTTGACATGAGCATATGCGTCGATTGTTTTGTGATAGTCAAGATGTTCGTGAGTGATATTCGTCAGAACCCCTACTTCGTATCGGACTCCCCATACCCTGTTCTGATCGATGGCATGAGAGGTGGTTTCAAGTATGAAGTATTCGTCTCCCTCCGTGACTGCTTTCCGTATCATTTTTTGTATCATAAACGGGTCGGGGGTCGTAACATGCAGTCCCGTATCGTAGACGGTCTCGCCCACTTTGCCGTAGACGGTTGAAATCATCGAAACTTTTTTTCCTGCACTAAGGAGGATGTGATAGATAAGATGAGTTGTCGTTGTCTTGCCGTCGGTTCCCGTCACACCGATTACCTTTATTTCGCGGCTTGGAAACCCGTACAAAAGATTGGCAAGCAATGCCTGGACTAAGTGGTAATAATTTTTTAGGGTTTGGAACATATTATTCGTCTGCTGAAATATTATAATAAACTATGAGTTCTTTTGCGATTTGAAAAAAGATGGGAGCAGCGGTCTCCGAACCCCATTCCGACGCTTTCGGTTCCTTAACTATGACAAGTCCTATAAACTTTGGATTCTTTACCGAACCGAAACCGATAAATGAAGCAATTGTTTTTGTGGGATCGTAGTGGCCGGCTATCGGGATCTGCGCCGTTCCCGTTTTTCCTCCTATTTGGTAGCCTTTCAGTTTCAGATATTTCGTTTCCCCGTTTTCCATGGTTGCAAGAAGCATCTGTTTCATGATGTCACTCGTTTTCTTGCTGATGACCTGACGGACGAACTGGGGACGGATCTGCTGCGTTTCCGCTCCCTGCAGTCTATCCACCACATACGGCTTCATGAGTTTCCCTCCGTTAATGACCGCTGAGAATGCGGTTATCATCTGAATTGGCGTGACGGCAAGTCCCTGACCGAAGGTCGCGGTCGCGTAATCTATCGGATACATGTCGCTTTTTGCCTTGACGGATCCGTTTGACTCTCCTTCCAAATCGATATTCGTTTTTTGTCCCATACCGAAACGGAAAATAGAGTCATACAGACGGGCATTTCCCAATTTGTTTCCGACAAACACCATTCCTACGTTTGACGATTTTTCAAGCGCATGGGTAATGGTGATTTTTCCTTCATATTGATTATTCCAGGTCTGAATGGAATATTCACCTACCTTAACAGGCCCATCTTCATTAAAAACGGTGTCCGCCTTCACGACTCCCGCATCAATTGCAGCTGCAATGACGAGAGGCTTGAAGGTGGAGCCCGGTTCGTATTCATCCGATATCGCGGAGTTGCGGAAGGCACTGTTATCAAAGTCATAATAGGTCTGGGGATTATAATCCGGTATGCAGCTGAGGGCAAGAATTGCCATTGTATTGGGATCGGCAAATATGGCGCACCCCTCTTTCGCGTCATACTGCGCAAGGCCTGCTTTCAGTTTTTCCTTCACAATTTGTTGGATGGATTTGTCTATAGTCAGATACAGGTCGCGTCCGTTTTCGGGATCAATACGCTCCTGAGTCCCGAGGATAATGGGCCGTCCCTGAAGGTCAACATCAGACCGGATAAGTCCGGGGAGCCCTGCCAATTCCTTATCATAAAACCCTTCAACCCCGGCGCGTCCAATATCATCCCCGTCGTCATTTTTTCCGACAAACCCGGTGAGGTGTGCAGCAATTGAAGCATCGGGATAGTAGCGGCTCCACTGGTCATCAAACCCCATTCCCGTCATGTTAAGTGCAAGTATTGCGTCTTTTTGGGACTTTGTCAGGTTTTGCTTTACCGAAATCCAGTCTTTCGTTTTATCGATTTTAGCAGATATTGACGCTTCATCTACGTTGAGGATACGGGATATCTTGTAAACCGTCTTTTCTGTGTCGGCAATTTTTTTCGGTTCAAAAAACAGACGGTACAAAAGCTGATTCATAACAATGGGCTGACCGTTGCGGTCAACTATTTTTCCGCGTTCCGGAAAGAGCTTATGTGTTGCAAGATAGTCCTGTTGGATATCGGGTTTGAGGACCTGTATTTCAAAAAGCTGCCAGATAATAACTGCAAAAACGAAGAGAAACCCAAAAAGAAGTAATCTCAGTTTTGACATGTGTGTTATTAATTAGGGTCTTGTATTCAAGGCGAATTGTAACTCACCTACAGCGACTGATTTGGCTGTTTTTGTAAAACCCCATTTTTCCTTAAACGTATTGGTGAAAGTAAATGACTCGCCATCAGCCGTCTGCTTTTCAAGATCCATATTCTCCTGTTCAAGCGTTTTTGTCTGCATATCAAATGCGTGCACGTCTTTGCTGAGGTTCATGCTGGAAATGATGACGAACATATTGGCAGCCAATACAACGACGAATAAGGAAACAAATATGTCAGCAAAGATGTTTTTCATACGTAAAATATTCTCAGAACTGCTGATCTCTCGAAAGATAATGTCGGATCCCCGAAAAGGGCTTTTTTTCCTATTTGGGTGAATCCGTGTTTTTTGATGAACATTTTCACCATCCGATCTTCCAGAGAATGGAAACTGATAACGGCAATTCGTCCATTTGGCGCTAAAATATGGGAAGCTCCCGTCAAGCCAAGGGTCAGATTTTCAAATTCGCTGTTTACCTCTATGCGAAGCGCCTGAAATACTCTTGTGACGGCGCTGTTGCTGTGCTCTTTTACCGTCTGTTTGATGAGGGACACAAGCCATCCGACCGTAAAAGAGCGCATTCCGACACGCTTTATGACAATCTCTTTTGCGATATCGGCCGCATGCACTTCTTCTGCATTGCGCATGAAAAGGGTCGTAAGCTCGTCCTGTGTATAGGTATGAAGAATAGTTGAGGCGCTTTGCACTGCGCTTTCATCAAGCCGCATATCAAGTACTTCTTGCAGGCTTTTGAAAGAAAGCCCTAAGCCTTCTTTACTTATCTGCTCGTAGGAAAGTCCCAAGTCAAAAAGTATGCCATCAACAGGAGCGAAATTTTCTTGTCTTGCGATTTCTTCGATATCTTTGAAGTTGCCGTGAACAAGCGTCAGTTTTTCCTGCAGCGACTTGCTTTCCGTTAATGCATTGAATTTTTTAATCTGCATTGCGTCGCGGTCAAGTCCCAGGACTTTTCCTCCTGCGGCAACGATGGCTTTTGAGTGTCCGCCTTCTCCGAATGTTGCATCAATATACTTTTTTCCCGGCGCTACCTGTAAGCCTTCGACGACTGTTTGTAATAATACTGGTGTGTGCATATTAAACGTTCTTTGCCTGCAATTTTTGGTACTCCGTCCATTTCTCCGGGTTCCATATCTCAAAGTGATCTCCCACCCCTATGATGAGCGCTTTGTCCTGTATCCCGATAAAGCTAAGAAGCGATTTCGGGATGACAAATCGGCCCTGATCATCAATGTCCAAATACATTGTTGAGGAAAAAAGAAATCTTCGTTTTTCAATGTTCTCCTTATCAAGGAGTGAGACTTTGAGAAGCTCTTTTGAGCGTTCTTCCCAGTCTTCCTTATCGTAACCTGCAAGACAAAAGTCAAAACCTTTTGTTACAATGAAACTGTCACCTTTTATAAGTTCACGAATTTTTTTGGGAAGCACCACGCGACCCGGTGCGGTAAAGGAAACTAGATATTCACCAAAAAAAACCATATATAACCATTTAACGCCATTTTGAATAAAATGTCAAGGGATATATCGCTATGAATAGGCTCATTCAGCAAACAAGAAAATTATTTTTAAGTGCGCAGGGTGGCATGTTTTCGTCAGCTCTTATTTTGGGGTTCATGATCATCGTTTCCCGCATATTCGGATTCATCAGATACCGTGCGCTTGCCGGATATTTCAATAAAGATCAACTCGACATTTTCTTCGCCTCATTCCGCATTCCCGACCTCGTGTTTGAATTGCTTATTACGGGCGCCCTCACCTCTTCCCTTATCCCTATTTACATCAAATACCAGAAGAATGAAAAGGAACGCCGCGAAGTGACGTACTCCATCTTCAATTTCCTCTCCGTCATCCTCATTGTCCTTATCCTTATCCTTTTGCCGTTCCTTCACATCCTTATTCCTTTTATCACTCCGGGATTTTCAGGTGAGAAGCTAAGCGAAATCGTCTATTTTTCACGCATACTGCTTTTAGGTCAATTGCCGTTTCTTGTGTTAGGAAACTTCTTTACCGGAGTTGCGCAGGCCCGCAAACTGTTTCTTGCAACCGCAATTCCTCCTATTATCTATAATCTCTCGGTTATCATTGCAACATTTTTATTCGCTTCCCGCTTCGGACTGACGGCACCGATTGTCGGCATAAATATCGGGGCGGCCCTTTTTGCCGTTATCCAACTTCCTGCCATTTGGGATGAAATAATCAACTGGCGTCCTATTTTTGTCTTTCATGAAGGAGTAAAGGAATTTTTTACCATAATAGGTCCCCGTCTTCTTACCATTCTCGTCTCACAGATTGATGCAACTATTGACCTGACGCTGACGACGCTTCTCGGGTCCGGCGCTTATACCATTTTCTATTTTGCACAACACCTGCAGCTGCTTCCTGTTTCGGTTATCGGCATGGCGTTCGGTCAGGCGTCCTTGCCCTACCTTACCGAAATGGTGGAGTCGAAAAAGGATGAAGATTTTTCTCGTATCATCACCGAATCGCTTCTGAATATTTTTTTCCTGACGCTTCCCATTTCCGTGTACTTTATCTTTGCCCGTACGCCACTCGTCCGTCTGTTTTTCGGAGGAGAAAAGTTCGACTGGGATGCAACGGTGCAGACCGCATTTCTTCTTTCCTATTTCTCGATTTCCATGCCATTTCATGCGGCATATTATTTCCTGACCCGTTGTTTTTATGCACTTCTTGACAGCAAGACGCCGTTCGTGAACAGCATCATCGGAGTCGGGCTGAACACTGTCTTTAGCCTTATTTTTGTCCTCGTTTTCAAGCTTCCCGTCTGGTCGCTCGGCATTTCATTCTCCCTTGCCATAACGATACAGGTATTTATATTGTTCGCACTTCTGAGAAAAAAAACACCCATAAAAGTATTGCCGTTTATCCTCTCCCTTTCAAAGATTGCGGTTGCGGCAATCGTCTCGGCCCCCATCCCTTACGTCGTCATAAAATTGCTTGACAATCTGCTCCTTGATACGACCCGTACCATCAACATTGTGCTGCTGCTTGCCGTCAGTTGCCTTATTTACTTTTTGCTATACTTATTCGTATCATGGCTTATTGGTGTATCTGAACTCTACATCATCACAAACCTGTTGATAAAAACGAAAGATTACAAGAAAAAGATTATTGAAATTAACACATCTTATGATTAATCAGGACAACACATCGGAAAGCGTAAAAACAATCCAGAAAAAACTGCTCGGTAAACGGCTCACCTATCATGAAATATCCGCGCTTATGGACGAAATAGGACATCGAAGACTGGGAGACGTCCTGACGACTTACTTTGTTGCCGCATCGTTTAAGGAAGGCTTTTCACACGAAGAATTATATCTGTTTACGAAGGCGATGGTAGAGACCGGGAACAGACTTCGCTTCAAAGGAATCGTTGCCGACAAACATTCCACAGGTGGAGTGTCCGGCACCAGAACGACGTTGATTGTCGTTCCTATTATTGCAGCAGCGGGATTTAAGATCCCGAAAATTTCTTCACGAGCCATTACAACCCCTGCCGGAACGGCAGATGTCATGGAAACCATTGCAAACGTCAACTTTAAGATTGAGGATATTGAAGACATTGTCAATAAAACGGGCGGTTGCATTTCGTGGAACGGAAAGCTCGGCATTGCTCCCGCAGATGACGTCATTATCCGCGTTGAAGAACCGTTATCGTTTGAATCTTTCGACAAAATAATCGTCTCCATCATGGCAAAGAAAATTGCAGCGTCAACAACACACCTGATGCTTGACATCCCGGTCGGCAAAACAATGAAAATACGACACGAAGCTGATGCACAAAAAATATTGAAAAAGTTCCAACAGCTTGGAGGGAAGTTCGGAATGAAAGTGGAAGGAATCATCACAAAAACCCATGAGCCTGCAGGAAACGGTGTCGGTCCGGCGCTTGAAATTGCCGACGTCCTCAAGGTACTTGAACAGACCGAGGATAGACCACTTGCTCTTGAGAAGCGTGCCCTTGAACTTGCGGGAGGATTGCTTTCCCTGTGCTATAAAGATGCCAGAAGCGATAAAGACGGAAAAAAAGAGGCGCTCGCGCTTCTCCAGTCGGGAGCTGCCCTTTCCAAATTCAAAGAAATCGTAAAAGCACAAGGGGGATCAAGTGCTCTCTCTTCAAAAACGTTTAAAATAAATGCAAAAAAATATCTGATAAATAGCACAAGATCGGGCACCATAAAAGAAATAAATAATTTCAATCTCAACAGCATTGCAAAAATGCTGGGAGCACCGAAGGATAAATTTGCAGGTGTGTATCTCTATAAAAAAATCGGAGACAAAGTGCAACTGAACGAACCTCTTCTGGCATTTTATTCCAATAGCCCCTATCTCATTGAGGAGGCAGAACATTCTCTAAAGTCGTTTCCCATTCACAAATTTTCAGAACCCCTATGAAAAAAGTGCGGATTTTCGTTTTAATCCTATTACTTTTCGGTCTTATTTCTTATTTTGTCTTTCAGGAAGGATCCCTCGCCGTTGACAAAACAAATCAAGGAACCGTTGTCTTTGTAATAAATAAAGGAGAAGGCCTGTATTCCATAACAAAACGGCTTTCCACCGAGCAGCTTATCCGCAACAGACTCGTTTTCCTGTTCCTCGCAAAAAAAATGGGAATAGAGAAAAAAATTCAAGCAGGTGATTTCCGGCTGTCAAAAAAAATGACCGCGGAAGAGATCGCACAAGCGCTCACCCACGGAACGGTTGATGAATGGATAACGGTCGTTGAGGGACTGCGCAAAGAGGAAGTGGCCCAACAGCTCTCCGAACAGTTTGCGGTAAACCAGATAAGTTTTATCGAACAGTCAAAAGAAGGAAGGCTTTTTCCCGATACCTATCTTATCCCTAAAAGTGCAACGCTCACGACAATAAATAAACTCTTTGAATCGACGTTCCAGAAGAAATTTGCGCAGGCCCGAGCTCAGTATCCGTTCGTAAAACGAAGTGACCGCGACGTCCTTATTCTTGCGTCCCTCATCGAGCGAGAGGCAAAGTTTTCGGATGACCGCAGGCTTATCGGCAGCATTATCCTGAAAAGAGCGGAGAATGATTGGCCGCTTCAGCTTGATGCAACGGTACAATACGCTCTCGGCTACCAGAGAAACGAAAAGACGTGGTGGAAGAGAGACCTGACAACGGAGGATTTGAAGGTTGACTCGACTTACAACACGTATACACACGCAGGATTACCTCCGGCACCTATTTGCAGCCCGAGCCTTGACTCAATAAGGGCAGCATTTGCTGCTGATATGAACACGCCGTATTTCTATTACGTTTCCGATAAGACTGGGAAAGTACATCCCGCAAAAACGCTTGAGGAGCACAATGCAAACATAAAGAAATACATCGACGGGGTGTAAGAAGAAATAGTTAATCCCGCTGTTATAAAGGCATTCCGGCAGTTTCATCCGCGCCTGTAGTTACTTCACTGTTCAACTGTCGTCTCAGGATTTCGCGTGGTTTCCCACTTCCCGTTGCGGCTCCGATATATCCCGCCGCTTCCATTTCATCAATGA
Source organism: bacterium (assembly GCA_021833625.1). Classification (GTDB taxonomy): domain Bacteria; phylum Patescibacteriota; class Microgenomatia; order UBA1406; family GWC2-37-13; genus JAKBEU01. The sequence goes on along the minus strand of JAKBEU010000002.1, from coordinate 299,522 downwards.
TGCCTGCTGCCCGTGAATAGCCTATTTTAAGCTTGCGCTGCAGAAATGAGGTCGAGGCTTTGCCCGACTGCATAATGACTTCAAATGCCTGATTGAAAAGCGGGTCTTTCCCCTGTGCGCCTCCGCTTATTCCTGTTGAGACGCCGCCCGTGGTTATGCCCGGATCGGTCTCCATAATCTCTTCCGTATAATGCACCTCAGGAGACTGGGCGCGGATAAATTTTGTCAGTTCAATAACCTCTTTTTCCGTAATGAACGGTCCTTGGATACGGCGCGGTTTTGCCTGATCGGGAGGAAGGAACAACATATCTCCTTTTCCAAGCAGCTTCTCGGCGCCGGGAGTGTCAATGATGACGCGTGAATCAATCATGGAAGACACGTTAAAGGCAAGCCTTGCCGGGATATTTGCCTTCATAAGACCCGTGATAATGTCAACGGAGGGCCTCTGGGTTGCAAGCACCAGGTGAATGCCCGTCGCGCGTGCAAGCTGAGCAATACGGGTAATAAGCGTTTCAACGTCATTTGCCGCAAACATCATCAAATCGGCAAGTTCGTCGATAATAAATACAATATACGGTTTTTTTTCGACACCCGGAATCATATTATAGCTTTCGATATTCTTGGCATGCACTGCCGCAAACAACTTGTAGCGGGTCTGCATTTCGTTCACCGTCCAACGGAGTGCGCTAAGAGTTACTTCAGGTTCGTTAATAACCGGCGTCAGAAGATGGGGCAGATTGTTATACGCTGCCATTTCCACACGTTTCGGATCAACAAGGATAAGCCGTAAATCTTCAGGACGCGTGCGGAACAAAAAGGTACTTATCCATGCATTCACGATAACCGACTTTCCAGAGCCTGTTGTTCCTGCAATAAGACAGTGAGGCATTTTTCCGATACTGGCAGCCTGCGGTTGACCTGAAACATCAAGTCCTAAGGGCACCAATAACGGATCATTACTTTTTGTGAAGACGTCGCTTTCAAGAAGGCTTTTGAGCGTAACTATCTGTGAGCGGATATTCGGGATTTCAATGCCGACCAGTGAACGGCCCGGAATGGGAGCTTCAATACGAACCTGACCTGTTGGCGCCGCTATGGCAAGAGCTAAATCATTTGCGAGTGCAGTAATACGGGAAAGGCGTGTCCCGCGTTCAATTTCGATACAATACTGGGTGACAGCGGGACCTTTATTGTGTTCTGCAACGTGTGCCTTGATTCCGAAACTGTCAAGGGTCTTTTCAATGGTACTGGCAATATAATTCACATCTCCTCGGTCTGCCTCAGCCTGTTTTACATTTGTTAATAAATTAAGAGGAGGAAAAATCCACGTAGAACCTGATGTAGTAAGCGGTTTAATAAAAATGTCCGAATTGGCAATGGGGCGACTTGTCTCTTTTTCGCTTTGCGCGGGCTTCGGACTTTCAGTCTGATCCATAAAAGGCAATTTTGCCGCTCCCTCTTTCTGTTTTTTTTCGTCAATGTTCGCTTTCCTGTCCCTGATATACCTATCAGCATCCTCCGTCGGTTTTGCCTTGTGAAGTGCCGGGTCAAGGGTCTTTTTTGTTGCATCAAAGAGCCACACGACACCTTTTTTTATCATGCCAAATACCCAGTCAAATGATGTGTCAAAAAACAGGACGATTCCTATTGAAAAAATAGTCAGGAAAAAGAGCATTGCACCAATCGCGGAAATATTGTCCTTAAGAAATGAATAGAATGCTTGTCCCAGTGCTCCGGATTGCGTCAATCCTCCGATTGACAGGAAAAGAAAAAAAAGGCCAACGGTCAGAGTAGTACGGACAATCTCCTTTTTTCGCTGTGCAATAAGATGGACGGAGAGCAGGATGAGAAGGACGGGAATAAAAAAAGATACGATACCGAAATTATCCGTCAGAAAATTGCGTACCAGTGACAGAAACTTTCCATCAGCAACAGCCCCCACGGGAAGGAGCGAAAGGAGAAGCAACAGTCCAGTCAAAAGAACGATTAACCCCATGAGAATGAATACGGTTCGTGAATTCACTTTCATCTTGAGAAACGGGATGCGAATGATACTTTTTTTTCGTGCCATATCAGCTAATTCTAGTACATTCGAACCTCTCCCGTCAACCGCGCTTCGCTCTCTTTATGACAATATGTCTTTTAGGAAATCATCGTCATTCGAAATTCGTGGCTGTCTGTTGTCGTCTCTCATCGGGCGATCGTTTCGCATTGGTCTGTCGTTTCGGTTGAATCGTCCTCCCCCTCCTCCTTGTCGTGAGTCAGGTCGACGAAATGGTGGTCGGGAAGAGCGCATCGGTCGGGCACTGCCTTCTGTCTGTTGCGGCTCAGCACCGTCTGGACCAAACATCTGCAAGTTTATACGACCCATGCTGTCAATTTCCATGACCTTTACTTTTACTTTTTCTCCCACCTTTACGACGTCTGCGGGATCTTTAACAAATCCGCGTCCCATCTTGGAAACGTGGACAAGTCCGTCTTTGCCGGGAATACACTCGACGAATGCGCCGAATGTCGTGATCCGTTTTACTTCCCCGTCAAATATTTCTCCCACTTTTATTTCGCGTGTCATATTCTCTATCATGCTGACTGCGAGTTCGACTTTTTTCTTGTCGACTCCGCTTATCGTCACTCTGCCGTCATCTCCAACATTAATATCGGTATCGGTTTGAGCGATAAGGGCACGGATATTCTTTCCTCCAGGCCCGATGATTTCTCCGATTTTGTCCTGAGGAGGAGTAAGAACAACCACCTTAGGTGCATATTGGGAAATTTCTTTTCGAGGGGACGAAAGTGCCGCCTTCATGTTTTCAAGAATCTTCAGTCGGGCTGCATGTGCACGGACGACTGCTTCGTGAATCATGGAAGACGTGAGCCCCATGTTTTTTACGTCAAGTTGGATTGCGGTAACACCTACTTCGGTTCCTGCAATCTTAAAGTCCATTTCTCCTGAAAAATCTTCAATTCCCATGATGTCGGTAAGGACAACATAGTCATCGTCAGACTTTGACACGATTCCCATGGCAATTCCTGCAACGAGAGCTTTAATCGGGACACCCGCATCCATAAGGGCAAGTGTTGATGCACAGACCGATGCCTGAGAGGTAGATCCGTTTGACGACAACACTTCCGACACTATTCGGATGGTGTACGGGAAGTCTTTCTGTGCGGGAAGCACCGGTTCGAGTGCTTTTTCAGCCAATGCTCCATGTCCGATTTCGCGGCGTGACGGGAATCCGAATCGTCCCGTTTCTCCGACCGAATAAGGAGGCATGAAATAATGGTGAATATATCGTTTTGATTCTTCTCCTTCAGGACTTTCAATAAGCTGCTCCAGGCTTGGTGCGCCAAGTGTGACTATTGAGAGCACCTGTGTTTCTCCTCTGGAGAACAAAGATGATCCGTGAATTCTTGGGATTATTTCAACTTCTGAAGAAAGCGGTCTGATTTCGTCAATTCCGCGTCCGTCCACTCTCTTTTTATTCAGGATATTATCTCTTATTACCTGTTTTGTTACGTAATCAATCCCTTTTGCGATAAGTTTTTTGTCAAAATCGTCGGGATGTTTTTCAAAGACTGCATTGACCACTTCTGCAAGTGCATCCTTGTCTTCAAATTCCTTTTTTGCTTTCTGTTCGACAAGTTTGTCGATTTCTGCCTTGAATTCCTGTTTCAAAACGAGAAGCAGTTTTTCATCAACCGCAAATTCGCTTGCCGTCTCTTTTGTACTTCCTACTTCCGTCGCAAATTCTTCAATAAACTTGATGATTTTTGCATTCTCCAGCTTTGCAACTTCAATACCTTTCTCAATGACCTCATCCGCTACTTCTTCTGCTTTTGTTTCGATCATGACGACTTTCTTTTCCGATGAGGAAACGACAAGGTCAAGGACCGAGAATTTTTGGTCTTCTTCAGTCGGATTGACGACAAAGCTGAGTTCGCCGTTTTTTATGGCTCCAACTCTTGTTGTGGCAATAGGTCCTTTCCAGGGAATGGAAGATGCATGAAGAGCCGCTGAAACGGTAATTGCGGACAGGATGTCCGGTGAATTGATTCCGTCGACGGACAGTAACGTAATGATAATTTGTACTGTCTTTTTATACCCCTTCGGAAAAAGCGGACGGATGGAACGGTCGATAAGACGCCCGTTTAATATGGCCTCATCAGACGGTTTTCCTTCTCGTTTTACCCATCGTGACCCTTTAATTCTTCCTCCGGCATAGAGCTTCTCTGCATACTCTACCTGAAGTGGGAAATAATCAATATCTTCCCTTTCTGCTCCTGCAACGACAGTAACGAGTACCGTTGTGTCGCCCATTTTCCCCAGCACTGCCGATGTTGCGGCATTTGCAAGCTTTCCTGTCTGGAATGACAAAGTACGTTTACTTTGTTCTGTTCCAAGCTCAAGACTTTTTTCAATGACTTTCATAATTGTATGAATAAATAAATAAAAAATTAATTACTAGTTCTTTTTTGTTTCACCCGTCAATAAGGGTAGATGATAAAGAATCCGTTCTGTATGTAATAATACTACTAAAGAAGGACATTTGAAAGCAAAACGATTCTCTTTTTTTTGTTCTTTTACTTCTATTATTTTTTGAGTCCAATTTGATCTATAAGTTTTTTATATCTTTTCTCGTCCAGCTTCTGAAGGTAATTGAGGATTCTGCGTCTTTTTGCAATAACCTTTAAAAGACCACGTCTGGAGTGGTTGTCTTTATTATTTTCAGCTAAATGTTCCGTTAAACGGTTGATTTTGAATGTTAACAAGGCAGATTGTACTTCTGGAGAACCCGTGTCGCCGTCTTTTTGTGCGAACATCTCTATAAGTTTCTGTTTATCGTCCGGTAATTTTTTCATAAGAATACATTATAATAAACGAGTGGCGAAGTTTCAACCTCTAATTCTTCCGGGTGTTTTGTGGGCGTTAACCTGTCTTTTTCTGACTCTTCTTCCTCCCGACAAACCGCTTGTCATCTGTACATTCATCCTCCTCGTCTTCTTCGCGCTTCTTCTTTCCATGAGACTGACCATCAACAAGTCATATGCACTTATTCTCTCAGGATGCGCGGGGTTTTTCCTCATTTCTTCCTGGCTTTTCGGATTCAGTTTTTTGAATACGGTACTTATTTTTGCACTCGGAATACTTCTGTGTGTGTCCGTCAAGTGATATACTATACCTATTATGTCAGGCGTAAAAAAATACATTACTACAACCCTTCCTTACGTGAATGCCGATCCGCATATCGGGTTTGCTCTCGAAATAGTCCAAGCAGATGTTGTGGCAAGAGCGTGGAGACAAATGGGGTATGAAGTCGTTTTTAATACGGGGACGGACGAACACGGACAAAAGATTTACCAGAAGGCACTCGAGCGCCACCAGGACCCGCAAGCTTACTGCGACGAATATGCCAAAAAATTCAACGATTTAAAACAAGCACTTAACCTAAGCTACACCCATTTTATCCGCACGACGGATGCAAAACATATTGCTGCCGCACAGGAATTCTGGACACGATGCCTTAAAAACGGGGATATTTATAAAAAAAATTATCAGACAAAGTACTGCGTTGGATGCGAACTAGAAAAAACGGACTCTGATCTTGTTGACGGACATTGCCCCCTTCACCCAACCGGAACTATTGAACTGAGGGATGAAGAAAATTACTTTTTTGCCTTCTCAAAGTTCCAAAAACCGCTCCTTGAGTTGTACGAGAAACAGCCAGACTTCGTGCTTCCCGAGTCAAAATTTAACGAAATAAAAAATTTCGTTCAGGCAGGGTTGCAGGACTTCAGTATTTCGCGTCTTAAAGAAAAAATGCCCTGGGGAATACCCGTTCCGAATGATCCTTTGCACGTTATGTATGTTTGGTTTGACGCCCTCATTAACTATATCTCAACGGTCGACTGGCCGGATGAAGAGAAAGCAAATCTGTGGTGGCCGGGAATACAGGTGGCCGGTAAAGACAATCTCCGTCAGCAGTCGGCGATGTGGCAGGCGATGCTTCTGTCAGCTGTCGTCCCTCTTTCAAAGCAGATAATTATCCATGGATTTATCACTTCAAACGGACAGAAAATGAGCAAAAGCCTCGGGAATGTTGTTGACCCTTACGACATGATAAAAAAATACGGAACGGACGCGGTGCGCTACTACCTGCTCCGTGAAATCCCGACTCTTGATGACGGCGACTTTTCCGAACCGCGGATGAAGGAGCTCTACAACTCCGATCTTGCAAACGAACTGGGCAACTGCGTTTCACGCGTTACGACCCTTGCCGCAAAAGACGGAATAACGGTCGAAAAAACGCCCTATACTATCGATGCACAAATTGCCGCACAGATTGAGACGTTCCACTTGAACGAAGTACTTGTATCTATTTGGGAAGAGGTAAAAAAGCTTAACAAAAGTATTAATGAGCAAACTCCATGGAGCAAAACGCCAGAACAGCGACACGACTTCCTTGTCGAGTCGCTCCACATGTTATTTCACATTGGGAATAGGCTGTATCCGTTCCTGCCCGCAACCGGTGAGCTAATTATCAAAGGAACAAGCGGGACGATTTCAAAAGTTCCTCCCCTATTTCCCCGTTTACAGTCATGAAAATAATACGCGCATCCCTTTCAACCATAAAACATCGTCTCGGTTTTATTATTATCGCAGTTGTGCTGCTAGTGGGGGTCACTGCAGCTGCGACCTATTTTTTTATCCTGAAAGGCCTTCCCTCTGCCGCTTCACTTAAAAATCTCAAGGCAATCCCGTTCTCAACTCATATTTATGACAGAAACGGAAAGTTGCTCTATGAAATTTACCGAGACCAGAACAGGACCCCGATAAAACTCAAGGACTTAAAGCCTTACATTTATCAGGCGGCCATTGCAATAGAAGATAAGGATTTTTACCATCACAAGGGGGTTTCTCTTATTTCCGGCGTACTGCGTGCTGCAAAGGAAATTGTGTTCAAACAAAGCCTTCAGGGAGGATCCACCATCACGCAACAATTGGTAAAGAATGCTCTCCTTTCCCCCGAGCGGACTATCAGACGAAAAATAAGAGAGATAGTGCTAGCCATTTCGGTCGAGCAGTTATATTCAAAAGATGAAATCCTGGAGATGTATCTCAATCAGGTACCGTATGGGGGGTCGTCCTACGGAATCGAGGAAGCTTCAAAAACATATTTCGGCAAACACGCAAAAGATTTGACCATCGATGAAGCGGCAATGCTCGCGGGCCTTCCTCAGGCTCCCTCACTCTACTCCCCTTACATCAATCCCGACCTCACAAGGCATAGACGGGATGAAGTGCTGATGGCAATGACCCAGCAGGGATATATTACCGCCGCACAAAAAAAATCGGCTCTTGAAGCAAAAATAGCCGTCATTCCCTTAAAGACTACGATAAAAGCTCCTCATTTTGTTTTTTATGTGAAGTCCCTTCTTGAGAGCGAGTACGGGAGCGATCTTGTCGAACAGGGAGGACTCAATGTTACGACAACTCTTGACTACGATATTCAGGCGAGTGCTGAGGCAATATTAAAGACCGAGATTGATGCGGACAAATATCTTGATGTTTCAAATGGAGCGGCACTGGTGACACGTCCGTCTACGGGTGAAATTCTTTCAATGGTCGGATCTGCAGATTATTTTGCCTCAGCATCAGGAACGTTTAATGTCACAACTTCCCTGCGTCAGCCCGGAAGCTCCATCAAACCCTTAAATTATGCGGTAGGAATTGATAGAAAATTAGTAACACCCGCAACGGTGTTTCTTGATATCCCGACCTGTTTCACGGCAGAGGGACAACCGGGGTCCTATTGTCCGGTGAATTACGACGGAAAGTTCCATGGCCCGACCCAACTCCGGTTTGCACTCGGAAATTCGTACAATATTCCTGCAGTTAAGATGTTGGCGGTGAATGGAGTCAAAAATTTCATCGCTTCAGCATCCGCATTTACTATTACCTCATTTGACGACCCAACGCGATATGGACTATCACTTACGCTTGGAGGCGGAGAGGTGCGTATGACTGAAATGGCACAGGCGTTTTCCGCCTTTGCCAATCAGGGAATTCCCAGAAAATTAAATGCGATTCTGAAAGTTGAGGACCGTACGGGTAAAGTGTTGTTCACTTTCAAAGATCCGAATTTGGAAGGAGACGTAAAAAAGCCTCTTCCTCTTCCCTCGTTCCTTTCCATTCCCGGAAAGCCTGCCATCTCAAAAGAGACCGCCTATCTTATTTCGCACATTCTTCTCGATGACAATGCGCGGTCTGCTGCATTTGGTGCAGGATCACTGCTTGTTGTTCCGGGCAAAACCGTCTCGGTCAAAACGGGAACAACCGACGATAAAAAAGACAACTGGACAATTGGATACACACCGAACTTTCTGACTGTCGTATGGGTCGGGAACAACGATAACACCCCAATGAATCCGGCGCTTACCTCAGGCATTACAGGAGCCGCTCCCATCTGGAACAAAATAATGAGAGTTGTACTCAAAAACCAACCGGACCTATGGCCCGTCAAACCAGAAAATGTTGTCGGTGCACAGGTATGCAACGACAGTGGTGCTTTGATGACAAAAGACGGAGGCGGAAAAGAAAACTGTTCTTCCCGATACGAATATTTCATCAAAGGAACGGAGCCGAAAGGAGACGGAGCGGTGAAACAATCGGTACCGATAAATAAGGATACCGATAAACTTGCAAGCCCAACCGATACAAATGTGGAAAACCGCGACAAAATAATTATCAAAGACATGTTCTCAAGCTATTGTGTTGACTGCAACCATGACAACGATCCGTATACCATTGTCAGACTATAACGTATGAAAGCAATTGTACAACGAGTGACAGATGCGGCAGTTTTTGTTAATCAAAAAAAGCACTCTTCCATCGAGAGCGGATATATCATCTTTTTAGGGGTTGCAAAAGACGACACGGTTGAAGACATAAAAAAATTATCAGAAAAGATTATTCATCTTCGCATTAACGCGGATGAGAACGGAAAGATGAACAAATCTATCTTAGAATCAAAAGGCTCAATACTCCTCATTTCCCAATTTACACTGTGTTCAAATATTAAAGGAGGACGACGACCAGATTTTTTTCCTGCGATGGAACCACAGACAGCAGAAAAAATGTATGAGAACTTCGGTGCCCTCCTAGGACAATCCGGTATTCCTGTCCAAAAGGGAGTATTTGGAGCACATATGCAGATATCGCTCACCTATGATGGTCCTGTCACTTTTTTTCTCGACTCAAAAGAACTTTCCTAATGCCTCTTGACAGATATACTAGCATACTAGTATAATAGTACACATGGATAATACATACATTACCGAATTGGTGGAAGAAATTACCCGCCTGAAGTCAAAAAAAGAACTAAGGAACTTCCTTGTGGGGATTCTTACCCCAAAAGAGCTTGCCGAAATTCCGACGCGTCTTCAAATTGTTAAAATGTTGAAAAAAGGAATCCCTCAGCACACAATTGCGGCAAAACTAGGAGTAGGAGTCGCAACCGTGACCCGCGGATCAAAAGAAATAAGCAAGGGTAACTTCTCTTCCAATTGGCGATAAGCCACCACTTCATTTCACATCTAACCTCACCATTTTTAATTTAAAATTTCAAATTTATAATAATATGGATATCTATAATCAACCGGACACCTCGGGATTTTTCGGGAAGTATGGAGGAATATTTGTTCCTCCCCCGCTTGAGAAGCCATTAAATGACCTGGCAGTTGCGTACGGCAAACTCAAAAACGATGCGGCATTCCAATCCCGACTGAAGTTGTTATTAAGGGAGTATGCAAATCGGCCCAGTTCTTTTTATTTTGCGCAAAATCTTACCCGCAAACAAAAGGGGGCAAAGATTTTTCTCAAACGCGAAGATTTAAATCACACCGGAGCACATAAGATCAATAATGCATTAGGCCAGGCGCTTGTTGCAAAATATATGGGAAAGAAAAAGCTTATTGCAGAAACTGGGGCAGGACAACACGGTGTTGCAACGGCAACTGTTGCTGCACTATTTGGCATGAAGTGCGACATCTATATGGGAGCACGTGACATGGAAAATGAGAAACCAAACGTATACCGCATAAAAATATTGGGAGCAAAAGTAATAAAGGTCACGAATGGACAACAGACGCTCAAAGACGCAGTCGACAGCGCGCTCATGGCATATGCGCAGGATCCTGAGGCATATTATCTCTTGGGCTCTGCCGTCGGACCGCACCCCTACCCGACAATGGTACGCGACTTCCAAAAGATTATCGGAGAAGAAATGAGGGAACAAATTTTACAAAACGAAAAGAAACTTCCCGATTATGTCGTGGCATGTGTCGGCGGAGGAAGCAATGCCATGGGAGCGTTTTATTCTTTTATCAACGACGCATCCGTTCATCTTGTGGCAGTTGAACCTGCAGGGTTGGGAGTAAAAACGGGAAGACACGGAGTGTCACTCGGAAAAGGAAGTATTGATGTCATCCATGGATTCAAAACGCTAATCCTCCACGACAAAAAAGGTGAGATAGGTAAATCATACAGCGCCGCATCCGGTCTTGATTATCCAGGTGTTGGACCGGAGCTTGCTTATCTGAAAGACACAAAAAGAATCGAACTGGCAAGCATTACCGACGCTCAGGCAGTTGCCGCATTTTCGCTTCTTTCAAAGACGGAAGGAATTATTCCGGCCCTGGAAAGCGCTCACGCGGTCGCATACGGAATCCGTCTTGCCGCACGACTTGCGAAAGAAAAAATAGTTGTCATCAATCTTTCCGGGCGGGGAGACAAGGATGTCGAGTATATTTTTAACACATTTTTATCGAAATAATACGTTTTGATTTATAGGTTATAATAACACTATGAAAAACAATTACTCTATATTAACGGGGATCACCCCGTCAGGCAGCGGAGAGGTGCATATCGGCAACTATTTGGGTGCCGTTGTTCCTTTTTTGGAACTGCAAAAAAATGCCGATAAAATATATTTCTTTATTGCGGATTTACATGCACTGACAACAGTGCAGAATAAACTGGAACTGCAACGGAACGTCGAGAATCTTGTTTTGTCTTACCTGGCATTCGGTATCGATACGAAAAAAGTCGTATTTTACCGCCAGTCGGATATCACGGAGCATACAGAGTTGCAAAGTATTTTGAATAACGTGACTCCCCTTGCACTGATAAAGCGGGCACATGCGTATAAGGATAAACTGCAAAAAGGAACCGATCCGGAAGATATTAATATGGGTCTTTTTTCCTATCCCATCCTGATGGCGGCAGATATTCTGCTCTATGGCCCTGATTATGTTCCCGTTGGGGATGATCAAAAACAGCATATTGAAATTGCGCGCGATGTTGCCGGATTTTTTAATAAAACATACGGCGAAACATTTGTTCTTCCCGATATTTACAACATTAAGGAAAGCGCACGTCTTGTGGGAACGGAGGGAAAACGGAAGATGAGTAAAAGTTTGAATAATTATATTGCCGTTTTTGCGGATGAAAAAATAATCCGAAAACAGATAATGAGTTGTTACACTGACCCGAACCGGAAAAAGGTAACCGACCCGGGAAGTGTTGAGGGTAATCCCGTATTTACTTACCATAGACTGTTAAATGATAATAAGGATGAGGTTGCTGATCTTGAAAAGAGATACACAACGGGAACCGTTTCCGATATGGAAGTCAAAGAAAAACTTATATTCGCAATCCTGACCAAATTCAAAAAAGAAAGGGCACTCTATAATGAATTAAAATCGAACCCTGAGAAGATAAAAGATATTTTGAGGGAAGGTGCCGAAAAAGCACGCGTTCAGGCCGCAAAAAAAATGATGGAGGTAAGGGAAAGAATCGGAATCACGAATAAATATTCAGAGTTCCACTACTAATTTTCATGACACATACAGTCCCCCCAAAATTAAGTCGCCGACTTGATATGTTGGACGGTTTGAGGGGACTTGCCATTGTTTTGGTATTCCTCAATCACATTGATTCGAGGTATATCGTGTCTGCGCTTCCCACATTTCTGCAGCCGCTGTGCCGATTTATGTTTTCCAGCGGGACTTTGGGAGTCGCTTTCTTTTTTGTACTTTCCGGTTTCTTAATGGCATATCTATATGCTGAGCCGCTCCCGATGGAATTCATCGAAAAACGGTATGCCCGTATATTCCCTCCGTTTCTTACGATGGTGTTTTGTATGAGTGTGTTCAGTCTTATTCCTACCTTATCACTCTTCCTCCGCATAGCAACCATTCTCTTTGCGGCACTTGTCACACGGACAATATGGACACATGTCGTTCAAAGATTTAGACTGGGAGGATTATTTATACGTCTTTTTTTGGGCCTTCAATTTTTGGTAGCTTTTTGGTACGGTTTTGTCATCGTGCGAAAACCGGCCGCATGGTTTTCCTCTCTTCCTTTCGCATTAAGGACAGGAACGATAAGCGCGGTGAACGGAACACTCACCCTTCCGTTTGGTGATTATATTCCCATGCTTGACGGAGTCTATTGGAGTCTTGTTCCTGAAGTACTATTTTATCTTATCTATCCCTTCCTCATTGCACCTAACGCAAAGAAAATAGCTGCAAAATCGAAAGCATTCATCATAATCTTTCTTGTTTCCCTTATTCCCTTCTTTTTTGGTACGGCACTTCTTATGAAACACGTCCGAGGGTTTGGCATGTTGCTTATCGATTTCTTCATCTATTTTTTCTCCGGCATTACGGTTGCATATTTCGTGAAAAAAAATGTCACTATCCCATTGCCCGACAAGGTAAAAAAAATGTTTTCACCTCTTTTGTTTTTTATTCTGCTCTTCATCTGTTTTCTGACGCTCGGCTCCTCTTCTCACGTTACGCTTCTTTACCGAATTCTCTGGTCAATTCCATTCGGTCTTATCGTATGGGGAATTATGGACACCGATACGCCACTCAGCAAATTCTTTTCGTCCCCTATTCTCGTTTTCTTGGGAACTATTAGTTATTCAATGTATATCTCCCATACCGCAATAGTTGACGGCATGCATCTTCTTTTCCGGCCGACAAATATGATAACCAACATTCTCTTTCTTCTTCTTACCGCAACCGTTTTTCTCGGTGTCTCCTATGCTCTTCATCTTATCGTTGAGACTCTGTATTTCCAGTACAAAACCCCAAAAAGTACAGGAGCACATTTGTCATTTCAGAACGTCAAAATTGCAAATCTTATTTTTATACTATTTTTTATCTTTCTTATCCTTTCCGCATATACTTCAAACTTTAACTTTTTTTCCGCAGAGAAAAAATATTCCAAAGATAATGTCGTTTTTCAAACGAACCCCGGAAAAAAACCTCTTCCCTTATCAGAAAAGCCGTTACAGTTTTCTTTTGTCTCCAAAGAAGATAATTTAGGTATCGTGACTCTCCACCTTACAAATGTTGTAGGAGGAAAAGAGAAAAGAATGGTGCCCATTGATCCGAATAAAAATCAGAAATTTCTCATCAGAATAAAAGAGGCGGGAAATGAAAAGTGGTACGCATCCCAAGAAACGACACCCGCACAAATCGGGGAAAGCACTTCCTATCCTTTCGGGTTCCCGGTGATTGCCGATTCAAAAAATAAAACCTATACGCTTGAACTTTCCATAAAGGATATTGATTATTCTTCCCAACTTGTCCTTCATACGGACCCTTTTGTCATCCAAACAGTCCACCAATTGAATAAAAAAGAACTCATTACCCATCCCCTCCTTCTCGCATCCCATACATCTCAAAAAATAATAAGCGTTTTCAACAATAATGAAGCGCGCTTCGTTGTTCTTTGCACATCTCCTTTATTTTTTCTTGCTCTTTTTCTTCTATTTTAAGGGCAGAGAGGTATAATAAGTTGATATGATTCCGCTTGCCGAACAGCTAAGACCAAAAACGCTTGATGACGTGGTGGGACAGTCGCATCTGGTGGGGCGCGGAAAACCGCTCCGGAAACTCCTTGAGAAAGGACATATTTCTTCCATGATTCTGTGGGGTCCTCCAGGATGCGGCAAGACAACGCTTGCCCGGCTAGTTGCCCAATATGTTGATGCCGACTTCGTACAGTTCTCCGCAGTAACAGGAGGAGTTGCCGACATTCGCGAAATTATAAAAAAAGCAAAAAACGACCAGACACTTTTCAAGAAACAAACTGTACTTTTTGTCGATGAAATCCACAGATTTAATAAAGGACAACAGGATGCATTCCTTCCTCACGTTGAAGACGGCTCTATTATTCTTATCGGGGCAACAACCGAAAACCCCGGATTTGAAGTGAACGCTCCCCTTATCTCCCGCTCACAGGTTTATAAACTCTATGCACTGACCGATGAGGAGATGAAGGAGATAGTTTTGAAGGCAATTGCAGAGTATCCCAAACACAAATGGAATCCCGACGCCGTTGCTCATTTTGTGAAGTATTCAAACGGAGACGCCCGAACTGCCATCAATGCCATTGAGCTTGCTGCAGGACTTGCCCACTCAATAACGCTTAAAATTGCGGAAGAGGCAATGCAACGGAAGGCAATTTATTATGACAAAAAGGGAGACGGACATTATGATACGATTTCCGCGTTCATAAAAAGCATGCGGGGAAGCAAGCCCGATGCCACTCTTCATTATCTTGCGCGCATGATAAAAGCAGGGGAAGATCCTGTCTTTATTGCGCGGCGGATGGTCATATTTGCAAGTGAAGATATTGGAAACGCCCTTCCGACGGCACTTGTGGTTGCAACTACCTGCATGCAGGCGGTGCATATGGTCGGGATGCCTGAGTCCGGACTTATTCTTGCACAGACCGCAACCTATCTCGCCTCCGCTCGCAAATCAATTGCATCCTCAACGGGCCTGTGGAGCGCACTTGCTGATATCGATGAAAAAAATCTAGATACTATCCCCCTTCATCTTAGAAACGCCGCCAATAAGGTGATGAAACAGTTTGACTACGGGAAAGGACATGTGAGGTACCCGTGGCTTATCGAAAAGGAAACGGGGAAAAAGATAGAACAAGAATATATGCCCAAAAACCTTATCGGGAAAAAATACTACAAGCCCGACTGGAAATAATATTATTGCGGCGTTGCGGAACTTGAACCGTTGAGTAATTCTACGTCTCCCGTGATGACTGGCTCCGGTAAAGGAACGGCTGTTGGGATAAGCTTTGGCTTTTCGTATGAAAAATCTCCCGTCTTCTCCCATGTCCCTTCCTTGAACGACGAGATACCTGAGTCGCTTACCATGTACAGATAGTCATTCAGGTATAGGGCGCGCTTGATATTCTGTCCTTCAAGGGCTTTCACCAGATTAATGGTGTTTGCGTCATACGAAAATACGTATCCGCCGAGACTTGCGGGAAGGAAAAAAATACTGTACTTCGGATCCTGCATGAACGCATGGTGATCGTCAAGTGCTGCCGACCAGTATTCATTCGCAAGCGCATAGTGGGAAACTTCTTTCGGATCGTTTGAGTTGCTTACATCAAAAAGCGACAACTTTACCTGGGATTGATCGCGTCCTATCCCAAGCAAAAGGTGTGAGCTTAAGGGATGCAAATATGATGAATATCCGGGAATTTTGAGTTCGCCCTTCAATGCGGGAGCGCTGCTGCTTGTCAGGTCAAGGACATACAGCGGATCTGTCTGACGGAACGTCACGACATAGCCTCTGTCTTCGATAAACCGGACGGAATATATCTGTTCCGTTTTACCCAAGTTTTTTACTGAGCCCTGTGCCTCCAGTTTATTATTGAGAATATACACGTCGCTTACCTGGTTGTCGGAGGCGTTAAAGCCTAACACTCCCATCCGTCCCCGCTCTCCGATTGTGGTTGCCACACGGAGATTACCTTTCCATTCGTCAAGTGCGAATTGGTTGATGAGTCTCCCCGGAACTTTTCCGTTTGCAACTATACTCAGATCATCAAGATTGAATTTAACAATTCCCGTATAAGCAAATGTCCGTTGATTTTTATCCATGAAACGGGAAAGGGAGTTGCTCAAATTATTTTCTTCCTTAAGCCGCGTGTCATCATTAAGAGAATTAATGTACTGTGAAAAAATAGTCGACAATTCTACTTCCTTTGTTCCGGAGGACAAATCATATGCCGCTAATTTTTTTATCTTGTCTTCAATATATCCCGGGAACACTCCCCTGTTTTCTGCAATATATTGATTAAGAATGGAGACAAGGTCCGCTTCAACGTGATAATTAAGATAGAGCGAATTTTCCGACATATACACAATCGGATTATCGGACTGACCCGTGATTGACATCTTTTTTTCAATTGCCCCCGTTGTCGGATTTATTTTCAGCGTCGTATAGACGACATCACTTGTCGGTCGGCTTGAAGGTATATAGACATCAGTACACTGAATAAGTATTTTGTTGGCGCCCGTTGACAGGGGCATGGGACAGGAACGGGTAAGGGACGGAAAGGTTGAGACGACAAGATAAACTTTATTTTTATATAATCGCGCTGCTATCTTTTGTGAACGGGAATCAAAGGGAAGTTCCCACAGTTTTTTCGGAGCTCCAGGATTTGCGACATTGTACCCCGTAAGAAGTACTGCTCCCTTATCGGACTGACCGAAGATCACAAGATTTTTATTGTCAATAAGCATGTCACCGGCAACAGGGAGTGAGCTTCTCATTTTCATGGCAGAGGGAGGGAGTGCTCCAACGAGCACCGTTTCTGCCTGGGTTTGACCGAAGCCCGGCATCATCTTCGACTGCACCCCGTTCATCATCAGCGGTCTGTCGTACGGATAATAGAGCGTGCTTTCTTTGCTGTAAAAAATAGTTGAACCGTCCGTTTTTACTACATCAGGCTCATCAATCCCCAAGACCTGGACATTGGTGCTTGAAGATCGCTCGGCCGTCGGTCCCAACAGATCATTCCCCCCACCGGTTGAGGGAACGGCCATATTTGCCGACTTCATAAGGACTGTTGATGAGGTGTTCCCCTTCCCTTCAGAAAATATTTTTTCAAATTCCGCATTTGAAGTTATATGCTTTATCGAATCGGATTCAAAAAAAGTAGAAGCAAACGGTATTTCGGTCGGTACAACTGTTGAAGAGCTTTTTTTTGTCCCCTTCAACACCAAGCTTCCGATAACAATAATGACTACCAGAATGGAAAGGAAAACTGCATAGGGAAATAGTATTTTTTTTGACGGCATTTCAGGCTTGGGAGAAGTTAAAGGTGGAGAAGTAACGGGTTGCGGCACGCCTGGTTGATTGTCCATATATATACCATACTACAAGAAGGGAAGAGAGTATTGCAAGAACTTATGAGGCGGAAAGCTTATCGACTATCGTCTTGTAGCCCCCGCAGCCATGGAAAAACCAATGGGCTACGCGGGTAACGGTCGTTGTTGAGACATTTGTTTTCTTTGCGATATCAAGGTAAGACCATCCTTTTTTCAGTAAAAAAACGATTTCAAGCCTGTTAGCAAACTCTTCTATTTCCGCTTGAGTCAGCAGGTCACGAAGAAATGCGGATGCGATTTTTTCGTCATTAAGGAGTGAAAATGCCCTGATAAGCTGCTTTTCTTTTCTGTCGGTTGGGGTATACCGCTCTACCTGTTTGTACTCAGGAGGTTGTTTCATATGGATATTATACGCTATTCTACACTTGACAGCAACATGTTACTATGTTAACATACTAACATGTCAATTAAACAATCACCGCAACAGGAATTCCTCCATACGTGCCCGTCATAGGCGGGACTATTTGTATATTTTTATAGACACAAATACCCGCTTATCGGCGGGTTTTTCTTTGTCCGCCGAAGCATGGCGGAGGAGGATTGATATTACATATTATTTTTTACATTTTTCTATGAAACTAAACAAAAAGACAGTAATACCTATTTTTCTCGTCGTTCTCATCTTGCTTGGTTTTTTTGCATTCAACAAAACAAAAAAAACGCAGCAATTTAAGGAGTTAAAAACAATAGTTATCGGGTTGGATGACGCCTTCCCCCCTATTGGATTTAGGACAAAAAGCGGCGAGCTTACCGGCTTTGATGTTGAGCTCGCAAGAGAAGCAATAAAACGAATGGGATACACGCCTGTTTTCAAACCCGTCGTGTGGGACAGCGTTATTTTAAGTCTTAACAAAAAGGATATCGATGTTATTTGGAACGGCATGACCATAACCGACAAACGGAAAGCACAGATCAATTTTTCAAATCCTTATCTGAAAGGGGAGAATGTTTTTATCGTAAAAGATTTTTCCGTTACCAAAAAAGAAGACCTTGCGGGGAAAACAATAGGACTTCAGGCAGGATCGGAACAAGAAGACACTCTTTCCAAGGATCCGTTCAAAAGTTCTTTTAAGGAAATCAAGTCGTATGACACCATACAGGCAGCGCTTCTTGACATGAAAACGGGACGGGTTGATGCCGTCTTTGCCGATAATTTTGCGGGTCTCTATACGGCATCCCAAGTTTTAAAGAACGCCCCAAAAGTCAAGGCTATTTCGGGCAACTATGGAACAACATATAGCGGAGTGGGGATGAGAAAGTCCGATACCGATCTACAGACAAAGATAAATCAAGCCCTCTCCCAAATGAAAGCGGATAAAAGTATTAATGCACTCGCCATCAAATGGTTTGGAAGTGACGATTTACTTGTTAAATAATTTTTGTATGAATACCCTCGGACCGACAATACTCTATTTACTCCAAGGAGGACTGGTGACATTCTTGGTATGGCTTGTAACAGTCGTGTTTTCTCTTCCCTTGGCCGTCCTTGTTGCATTCGTCAGGAAAATGAATAACCGTTTTGTGAATGCGATACTGGGAGTGTACACGACTCTGGTCCGGGGGACTCCCCTTTTGTTTCAGCTTATATTTGTTTATTTCGGAGTACCGATTATGTTCAAAATACAGCTCTCCCCTTTTTGTGCCGCCTCCCTTGCGTTCATCAACTCATGGACTATTTATATGAGTGAAATAATCCGCGGAAACATCGAAGGAATTGATAAGGGACAGTATGAGGCGGGAAAAGTGCTCGGGATGAATTATTTCCAGATAATGTTTACCGTCATTTTTCCGCAGGCTCTTGTGACGGCCCTTCCCAGTCTTTGCAATCAGGCAATTGAGGCAATTTGGGGAACTTCCCTTCTTTCAACAATCGGAATGGATGACATCCTGAAGTCTGCCCGGGTAATTCTTATGCGGGATTTTTCAATGGAACCGTTTATTATTGCCGGCATATTGTATCTCCTCTTTAACGGAGCCGTTGTCCTGTTATTTAAAAAAATCGAAGAAAGAACTTCCCGATTCCGCATTCAATATACAAAATAAAATCTTATGATTTCCGTACGAAATATTTCAAAACAATTCAAAGATACGCCCGTATTACAGGACGTTTCCCTTGAAATAAAAAAGGGCCAGGTCATTGGACTTATCGGGCCCTCAGGTGCCGGGAAAAGCACTCTCCTTCGCTGTATTGTCAATCTTGAGCAAATTGATTCGGGAACAATATGCATTGATTCAAAAAAAATAACCGACGCCAAAATGCAGACAAAGACGGGCATCGTTTTCCAGAACTTTAATTTATTTCCGCAAAAAACGGTGCTTGAAAACATAACACTTGCCCCGCAAATCGTCAACAACATTTCAAAATCCAAGGCAAACCAAGCGGGACAACGTCTTCTTGCAAAGGTGGGACTATCCGATAAGGCAAATCAGTACCCCTCCGAACTCTCCGGAGGACAGACTCAACGGGTTGCGATAGCACGTGCCCTTGCCATGAATCCGGAAGTGCTTTTGTTTGATGAACCCACCTCGGCCCTTGACCCGGAGCTGACAAACGAAGTGCTTTCCGTTATACGACAGTTGGCACGCGATAATATGACAATAGTCATTGCTTCTCATGAAATGGCGTTTATACGGCAGATTGCGGACACGGTTATTTTTATGGAAAAAGGAAGAATTGTTGCAAAGGGCTCCCCGACGGATATTTTTGAGCGTCAGACAAATGTACGTATTAAAAAATTTATTCAACTTTTTAACTGACCTTATGGACACTATTGAATTAACAAAACAACTTATCCGATTGCCCAGTTACGTAAACGGTCAACAAAATGAACAACCAGTTGCCGATTTTATTTGGGACTATGTTGGAAAAAACATTCCCTGGTTGAAACAGACAAGACAGTGTGTGAGCAAAGGAAGATACAACATTATCGCCAAAAAAAGCGATACTCCTTCCGTCGTCTTTATTTCCCACATGGACACCGTCATGCCCCAAGGAAAAAAAGAAGAAAGACTAAACCCCAGGGTTGTTGGAAATAAATTGTACGGTCTTGGCGCGTGCGATATGAAGTCAGGACTTGTCGCTGCACTATGTGCTGTGCAAAAGGCAGGGCCCCGGGCGGACGCTGCCCTTATTTTTGACTGTGATGAAGAATATTATTTCCGCGGAGCACTTACTCTTGTCAAAGAGTTGTCGCTTCGTCCGCGTCTTGCGGTATTCCCTGAACCGACCGATCTTCAAATCTTAAGTGGCTGTCGCGGAGTTGTCGAAATAGAATTTCTGGTGAAAGGAAAAACGGCACACGCGGGAGTTCCGAAAAACGGTAAAAACGCCATCACTCTTTCGGTCGAACTCGTAAAAATTCTTGAAACAAAATTGTTTAACGCCAAAGATCCCGTACGGACAACGGTAAATTTAAGCAGTCTGCGGGGTGGCGTTATGCAAAACGACACGATAGGGATACAGGCAAACGCAGTACCGGACGGAGCACAAATTCTTCTTGATATACGGACAGGCAAAAAGAATGTGAATGCAAAAACCGTTTTTGCTCTTATTGAAGCAATCGCAAAAAAACTAGGAGTCGCAGTAGAAAACGAAAAAATAAATCTCGACTATCCGCCTTTCAACTCACAAAAGAAATATGTGAAGAAACTGGAAGACGTAGTAAAAAAGTCAGGAAACCCCATTATCTATTCGCCGCTTAACAGTGCCGGCTTTTTTGAGGCGTCGTTTGTGGCAAATGCGTGGGGATGTGAAGCGGTTGCGTTTGGTCCGGGGAACAAACAAACAGCACATACAAAAGAGGAATACACGAATATATCGGATTTAAAAACAGTTGAAAGTATATTCACCGAACTCATCCGGTGAGATTATCCTTTTTCAACTTCCCAGAAGGAAGCGCCTATCGCGTCCCATTTAAAGCGCCGCTCATCAGCGTCGCTGATATTGAACTGTCCGTTGACAAAGTAAAATATCGTACCCGGTGTTGAAGCCACATTGACTACTCCGTGAGCAACCCCTCTTGGAACTACTACGACTCTTGACATACCGTTCCCCATGGGGATTTTCATCTTCATGTCTTTTGTGGACGAATTTTCCCTCACATCCCAGAGTCCCAAGATCATATGGTCTTCCGGCGGGATATACCAGACATCTTCCTGTTTAAAATGAAGATGCCACGCTTTAATCGAACCGGGGAGCAGTTTTGACCTATTTATCTGCCTCACCTGTATTTCAGGAAAGAGTTCAAAATGTCCCGTTTCATCAAGACGAAGCAAATCTTCAAATGTTCCGTCTTCTCCGGCCATCCGGCGTATTTCCACTACCTTCACCCCGTCAATCATCTTTTTCTTTGAATAATCCTGGACGTACACATCTTTTTGGAGATCTTTTTTAATATCATTCAGTGTCAAATCGGTCATATTCTTAAATTTTTAATTTATAATTTAAAATTTTTAAATAATGCTCACTATTGGAAAATATTATACAACTTTTCTTCTTTCCTCGTCTCGGGCAGTCCATTTTCCGGCAAGGTCTGAAGCTTGGGAAGAAGAATAGAGGCTCTGTTTGCTCGTGCGTCTTTTGAGGCTGAGAGCATGAGCGACTACTCCGACGGTAACCGAAAGATTAAGGCTATCAACAAACCCATACATCGGGATATAAAGCAACACGTCAGCAAGTTTTTTTACGGTTTCCGTAATACCAAACCCCTCATTCCCGAATACGAAGGCACAGGGGGTTTCGGGAAGTTCTAAAGCGTCAAATGAGGCTGCTTTCAGGTCAATTGCAGTTGCATAAATGGTGTATCCCCGCTTTTTAAGCTCGGAAAAACATTCACTCGTTGTCTTCCACGTTTTGATGGTAAGCCACTTATTGGCTGAGGCTGAGGTGAGCTTACCCAGTTTCTCGGGATTAAATATCTTTTCCGTCTCAAAGATGATATGTACTTCCTGTATCCCAAATGAGTCGCAGTTGCGAAGTGCTGCTGCGGCGTTATGGGGGTCGTGAATGTTTTCAAGAACGATGATGTCTTGAATTCTGTTTGAGGCTACTGTTTTGAGCCTGTGTATTCGTTCTTCTGTAAGCATATATTGTGTGTCAGCAGCAGGATTCGGACCTGCGACCTTACGCTTATGAAACGTGTGCTCTACCACTGAGCTATGCTGACTTCAAAGCTCCAATTTGGTATAATTATACATTATGACGCCAAGAAAACCTGAGCTATCTATCGTTATTGTTTCTTTTAACACCAGAAAAATTACGCATCAGTGTTTGGAGTCGATTTACAAGTCCTTCCGAAGCTATAAGTCAAAAGATACTCCCCGGTTCGAGATTATTCTCATTGACAACGCATCGGTTAAGGATGATTCCGCCAAATATCTTGCGGAATATGCAAAAAAACACAAAAACATCACGTTTGTCGCAAACAAAACCAATACGGGGTTCGGACCTGCCAATAACCAGGGCGTCAAGCTTGCAAACGGAAAATACGTCTTCCTTTTGAACTCCGACACGATAATCCTTAAGGATGCGCTGCAAAAGCTCTTCATTTTCTATAAAAAACACGAAAATATCATGCATTTCATCGGACCAAAACTTTTAAATCGTGACATGACCCAACAGCCATCCTCCGCTCCGTTTTATACGCTTCCTGTCGTATTCGGTGCCTTATTTCTTCGCGGGGATTACTGGGGACTTACCCGTTCCTCACCGAAGACCCTAAGGAAGGTCGGATGGGTTTCGGGAGCCGCAATCATGACGAAAAAAGAGTATTTCGAAAAAGTAGGAGGATTTGATGAGACAATCTTTATGTATATGGAAGAGGTCGACTTGCTCTATCGGGCAAGGAAGATGGGTATGAATACTTACTTTTATCCGAAGTCACGCATTGTTCATTTGGGCTCGGCATCAAGTAGCGGAAAAACCTTTCCTATCCTTCAGGTCTACCGCGGATTTCTGTTCTTTTATAAAAAACATTATTCAAAATTCGCTCTCTTTTTGTTGCGATTTCTGCTACGCTTAAAAGCAATAAGCGCATGGTTTTTAGGATCTGTTATTAATAACAATTATTTGAAACAAACCTATGAAGAAGCTTTTAAAGTGGCTGGACAATAACATCCTCAAAATAGTACTCGTCGGATATATTTTCTTCATTCCCCTCTTCCCGAAGATTCCCTTTAAGATGGTTGATTATACCTACATTGCCATCCGTTTTGAGGACTTCTTTGTTGCGATTATCTACATCCTTTTTGTGCTGCAGCTTCTGCGTCGGAAAGTCGCTCTCAATAAAAAATACCTTATTCTATTTAGTCTTTTCTGGATCGCCGTCTTTATTTCATTTTACCTGGGGTTCTTTGTCCAAAAAACTATTGTCATAAAAAATGTCGGATTCCTCAATGCTCTTCGCCGCGTTGAGTATATGGCGATATTTTTCGTATTCGCGGCCGTCGTTAAATCATGGAAAGACGTCAAGTTCTATCTTCGTCTTATCCTTGTCGTCTTTGCGATTGTCTGCCTTTACGGTCTGGGACAAAAATATTTAGGGTGGCCGGCCGTCCAGACAATGAATCCGGAATATGCAAAAGGATACTTTTTGGTGCTTGATTCTTTTGCCCGTATTTCTTCCACCTTCGCAGGACATTATGACCTAGCAGCTTATCTTATCCTTTTCATTCCCGTCATTCTTGCCCTTACCATCCAGATGAACCCGTGGTTTTTTGCCCTGTTTTTAATAGCGCTTTCAAACCTGGTTTTGACGGCATCCCGCGTATCGTACGGTGCCTATATTGCAAGCGCGTTCCCTTTCCTTCTCTGGAACAAAAAATATAAACTTATCATTATTGTCATCGTTGCAACGGTCGGCATGACGCTCCTTTCAAACAACCTGACGAACAGATTAAGCCGCACTTTTCAGGTAAAGCAGGTATTTGTCGACAGGACATCCGGACAGGTGACGGTACCGAGAAAAATACAAGCTGACGATCTGCCCCCGGGCGACTTTGTGCTGGGAACCGGTGGAACGGGAGTTAACGCCACAAGCGTTAACACGAAAGATTCGCAAGAGGCACAAAATAATATCCGTGACCAGATACGGGAGCAGGCACGAAAACAAGGAAGAACCCTGACAAAATCACAGGAAGACGCACTTCTTGAAAGTGCATTGAACAATATGAAAGTAATCCAGACCGTAGTTCCTGATATTTCGGTTGCAACACGTCTGCAGGTTGAGTGGCCGCGTGCGATAAGAGCGTTCTTGAAGTATCCTATCTTTGGGAAAGGACCTTCCGCAATAACTGAGGCAACCGACAACGACTACCTCAGATGGATTGGGGAGTTTGGAGCTGTCGGAACTCTTCTTTTCCTTGTTATCTTGGGAAAATTGTTCTGCGACATTTTCAAAGAAGTAAGAAAAAAAGATTCTCATTGGGTATTGCTTTTGGGAGTTCTGGCGGGATTTGGAGGATTGCTTGTGAATGCGACATATATCGATGTCTTCGAGGCATCGAAGGTCGCATTCGTATTTTGGATGTTCATGGGAATTTTCATCGGATATATTTCTTCTCTTCCCGATAAGAAGAATTTAGCGAATAAAAAAATATGAAAAAAAAAGACGGTTTCATTTTAGGAGTGATTCTTTTTGTGGCTCTTCTTTTGCGTCTGTATCATATTAATGCTCCCCTTGCGGATTTCCACTCGTGGCGCCAGGCGGATACGGCAGCGGTTGCCCGTAATTTTGAACGGACCGGATTCAATCTGTTTAAACCCACGTATGATGATTATTCAAACGTGCAGTCCGGAATGGATAATCCAAACGGATACCGTTTCGTTGAATTTCCCATCTATAACGCCATGTTTGCAGGTCTACATACTGTCATGCCATTCCTGTCTCTTGAAATATGGGGGCGCATTGTCTCAATTCTTTTTTCGTTGATTTGCATAGCGGTTCTCTACTATCTGGCGCTTGTTGAGGTCGGACGGATAACGGCAATATTCACCGCAATTACGTTTGCCGTCATGCCTTTTTTCGTTTATTTTTCACGGACCATACTCCCGGATAATGCGGCACTCTCGTTTGCATTCGTATCCATATTCTTGCTTCATTTATTTACGACGGAAAAAAAACAAAACAAACAAGTCGCATGGTTTCTTCTCTCCTCTTTCAGTTTTGCCATAGCACTTCTTATAAAACCGATGGTTGCATTTTACGGAATTCCACTTTTGTTTCTCTTTGTACGGAAATATAAATTTACAACACCCAAACAGCTGCAGATAATTCTTTATTTCTTGATAGCCGGAGCACCTTTCCTTCTTTGGCGCTATTACATCACCAGGTTTCCAGAAGGAATTCCAGCCAGTAATTGGCTTTTTACTCAAGTAAATACCTCGGAAGGTGAAAAAGATATATTCATGCGCCCCGCATTTTTCAGGTGGGTGTTTTTTGAACGGATAAATAATCTTATTCTGGGAGGATATCTGACTGCTTTCTTTGTTTTGGGATTTATAAAAAAACAAAAAACATGGTTACCGTTTATTATCACAGCAGCATCTTTCCTTTATATTTTTGTCTTTCAGGGAGGAAACGTGCAGCATGAGTATTATCAGATTGTAGCATTCCCGGGAATTGCACTTGCCGTTGGACTTGGGGTTGCCGCAATTCTTGAAGGCAGCAGCGTATTTCTACACAGGTATATTGTCATGCCGATAATAGTCGTTGTTTTTGCGGCGTCTTTCCTTTTTTCATGGTTTCAGGTACAGGGATATTACAATGTTCCGGCAGACCTTTTACTTATGGCAAAAATTATTCAGACATTCAGCAAACCGACCGATCTGGTTGTGGCAGATAGAATGGGAGACACAACACTCCTTTATTTGTCAGACAGAAAGGGATCTCCCATTCTCAATAAGGAGCCCGAAGAATTTAAAAAAATGGGGTATTCATATATTCTTACCGATAAGTCGGAGGTGATTGCAAAATTAAAAAAAGCACAGTACAGGGTCCTGTTTGAGAATAACCAATTTGCCCTTTTTGCCCTATGAAGATATTGATGCTGACGCCGTACGTTCCCTACCCGCCGGCGTCGGGAGGTCAAATACGCACTCTCAATCTCCTTAAATATTTGAGTAAAAATAACGAAATCACGTTAATCGCCCTCTATAAGGACGATAAAACAAAAAAATATAAGGAGTTTTTAAAGCCCTACTGTAAAAATATCTATCTGTGCAAGCGCCCCGAAAAACCATGGCAGTTTAAAACGATTTGGCGGGCCATTTTTTCATCAGACCCGTTCCTCATTGCGCGGAACTTTTCTGAGGAAGCAAAAAAAATAGTGTCAACCATTGTCAAGGAAGAGCAGTTTGACGTCATCCACGCGGAGACCTTCTATATCATGCCTCACATTCAGGACACCGATACGCCGATATTTCTTGTCGAGCAGACGATTGAATATAAGGTATATCAACATTTCGTAAATTCACTTCCCTTCTTCATACGTTTTCTTTTTATGTTTGACATCGTCAAACTGAAGCGGTGGGAAAGCTTCTATTGGCGAAAAGCACTGCTGGTTGGAACCGTGTCTGAAGCTGACAAAAAAGAAATACAGCGTCTGGAACCTAATATCACACCCGTTATTATCCCGAACTGCGCGGGAGATGAAATGTTTGTCCCGCGTCTTGAGAAAAAGGATTTTACTAAGCCGGTTATTCTCTTCATAGGCAATTTCGATTGGCTGCAGAATACCGAAGCGGTAACAATACTCTCAACAGAGGTTGCCCCGCTTATCAATAAACTGCTTCCGGCTGCACGGATAATTGTTGCAGGACAAAATGCAAAGCTTAAATTAAAAATAAACCTGAGCCCGAATATTGAAATAATAAACCTGAGTCAGGACGATTCGGCAACGGTGCTTCGATTGTATAAGACTTCAACACTCTTTATTGCCCCCATCTTCGGACCCGGTGGAACGAGACTCAAGATTTTGGCTGCAATGGCAAGCGGACTGCCCGTCATATCTTCAAAAACCGGAGTTGAAGGACTCAACCTTTCCGATAACACACACGTCCTTATCGCGAACACTCCCCAGGAATTTGCCAAACAAACCATCCGTATCCTTAAAGATGAAAAGCTTTATGAGCACATTAGAAAAAATGCATATGATCTGGCAAAAAAAGAGTACAGTTGGGAATACATTGCAAAAAAACTCGAGATAGTCTATCAACAAATAAAAAAAACATGAACATCGGTATTGACATATCCCAAATCGCCTACCCCGCAACGGGAGTCGGAAAATATACGGAAGGACTGGTAAGGGCCATTCTCGATAATGACTCCGTTAATATATGGACGTTTGTTTTCTCCTCCTTCAGGGGAAGTATCAATACGGATTTAAAGAAACGCATCCTCGCTTCCCGTCACCGCTTCATCAAACTTCCCTTTTCTCCTAAAATGCTCAGCGTCCTTTCAAACACCTTTCACATCTTTCCGGTTGAAACGGTAACAGGACCGC
Organism: bacterium; assembly: GCA_021833625.1. Lineage (GTDB taxonomy): Bacteria > Patescibacteriota > Microgenomatia > UBA1406 > GWC2-37-13 > JAKBEU01. The sequence goes on along the minus strand of JAKBEU010000002.1, from coordinate 271,746 downwards.
TTGACTTTTTTATTACTTCCGACTGGACGGAACCACCTGCGAAATGCAAAAAGGCAACAATAATACACGACCTTACTTTCCTCCGTTTCCCTGAGGTTGTCCACGAGACAATCCTGAAAACCCAACAAAAACGCCTTGCTCTCGTTCAAAAAGAGAGTTCTCTTATCATCGCGGTTTCTGAGACCACAAAAAAGGATGTTGTTAACCTTCTTCACATCAATCCTTCCAAAGTAAAAACCATTTATTCAGGAGTACTCACGGATATTCCAAACAAAAAAGTTCTTGATACTACAAAAAATAAATTTCATGTACAAAAACCCTTTGTCCTTTCAGTCGGGAAACTTGAACCGAGGAAAAACATTAAAAGACTTATCGCCTCATGGAATGAAATCGATCAGAATGAATACGAACTTCTTATCGTCGGACCGGAGGGTTGGGATTTTGATGAGAAAGATAAACAAAATAAAAATATCCGTTTTCTGGGAAGAGTTACGGATGAAGAACTTGACGGCTTGTATGAACTCTGCAATTTTTTCATATATCCCTCCGTCTGGGAAGGATTCGGATATCCGATACTAGAAGCCATGCAGCATAAAAAAGCGGTTGCAACATCCGACGTTTCGTCTTTGAAGGAATTAGGTGAGGATCACTCTTTTCTTTTTGACCCGAAATCAACTGAAGACATAAAGAGAGCGCTTATTGCATTAATGAAAAATAGCGAAATGAAAGAGGATCTTGCAAGACGGGGATTTGAGTATGCGTCGCAGTTTACATGGAAAAGATATATGGGACATCTTATAAATACACTTTCATCACTATGAAAATAGGAATGGACGGAAATGAAGCAAATGTGGAGCATAAGGTGGGCGTTTCGGTCTACACGCTGCAGCTTCTTCATTATTTTCAAAAGCATGCAACAGAAACAGTGCAGTTCATCATTTATCTGCGTCAATCTCCCTCGAGCGACCTTCCGAAAGAAACATCATTTTTCAAATATCAGGTTGTTTCGGGCCGTTTTCTTTGGTCACAGATATTTCTCCCCTTCCATTTGTGGAAAAATAAATTATTTGGCGAAAAGCTTGACGTGTTCTTTTCTCCTGCCCATTATATCCCCCGCTTTTGTCCTTATAAAACGGTTGTTACGATACATGACCTTTCCTATTTATATTTCCCAAACGAATTCCTGAAAAAAGACCTGTATCAGCTTGAAAAGTGGACGGCGTATGCACTGAAAAAATCTTCCTCCATCATTGCCGTTTCAAAAACGACAAAAAAGGACTTGATAAAAGAATATGAAATTCCCGAAAACAAAATATCCGTCGTTTATAACGGATATGAGCATCTTTCCTCTCCGATGTCCGTTTCTTCCTTGAAGATAGGCGCTCCCTATATTCTTTATGTCGGGACGCTCCAACCGAGAAAAAATATTCAGACATTGGTGAAAAGCTTTGCCGTATTCAAAAAACATCATCCCGAATTCAAACTGGTTCTTGTCGGGAAAAAGGGGTGGCTTACCGAAACGATCTTTTCCTCAATTCCGGAGGGATTAAGACAGGATGTTATTTTTACCGGATATATAAGCGAAGAGGAGAAAAACGGTCTTTACAGAAATGCCTTTTGTTTTGTTCTTCCCTCTTTGTATGAGGGATTCGGTATCCCGCTTCTTGAAGCGATGTTCCATAGTTGTCCCGTCATCTCCTCTTTTGCTTCCAGTCTGCCCGAAATAGGAGGAGAGGCGTGTCTTTATTTTGATCCAAAAAGTGTCAGTGACCTTGAAGGAAAATTGGAAGAACTGTTCAGCAATAAAGAACTGAGAAAAGAACTTATTCTCAAAGGAAAAAAACAGATTTCTTACTTTTCATGGAAAAAAGCGGGACAGGAAACGTTAGATATTTTAACAAGACAATAATAATGGACATGACGAAAGAAGAACAAAATAAACTGGTTGATCACCCCATGCAGACATGGGAGTGGGGAGAGGCACGGAAAAAAATGGGGATAGAAGTCGTAAAGATTTATGAAGATAATACGGTCTATCAGATGACCATTCACCCCATCCCCCACACTACGTTTTCAATCGGTTATATTCCCCGCTCCACCGCTCCTTCCGCAAAAGCCATCCAAAAATTCTCTGATGAGGGAAAGAAACATAATCTGATTTTCATAAAAATAGAACCGTATGTGCCTTACGGCGCTGATTTTAAATTGGTAAAGTCATCCCACCCTCTGTTTCCCGAATGGACACAGACGCTTAATCTCAAGCCGACTGAAGACGAACTTCTTTCAAAAATGAAGCCAAAAACTAGATATAACATCAGACTCGCGGAAAAAAAAGGGGTAACGATAAAACTGATGGACACGACGGAAGGGTTCACTATATTCTCAAAGCTTTATTTTGAAACCTGCAAACGCCAGAATTATCACGGACACACTCCGTCATACCACCGGACAATTTGGGACACGTTAAAGGCGTCCCAGGCGCATGTCCTTGTCGCATTTCTTGACAAAACCCCGCTTGCCGCCTACGAACTGTTGTTCTTTAAGAAGCGAATGTACTATCTCTACGGAGGCTCTTCGCTTGAACATAAAAACGTCATGGCCCCCAATTTACTGATGTGGGAGGCGATAAAGTTGGGCAAGCAAATGGGAGCAGAACTGTTTGATATGTGGGGTTCGCTTCCTCCTGAGTATTCTCCCTCTCACCCATGGGCAGGATTTACGCGCTTCAAGGAAGGATACGGAACGGAGTTCATCCATCTGTCCGCAAGTTTTGACCTCGTCATAAACCCCGTAACATATCCGCTCTACGGACTTGTGTACAAACTGCGCAGCAAAATCATGTAACGCGTTGCTTATTTGTTGTTACCGATCTTTTTCTCGAGCGCAACGGGGAACACTTCGTCAGCATGTTCAACAAAGACAAAGGTAAGTTTACTTTTCACTGCTTCCGGAATATCTTCTAGATCTTTTTTATTCTCTTTTGGCAGAATAACCGTTTTTACCCCTGCCCGTTGTGCCGCAATGACTTTCTCTTTCACGCCGCCTATTTCAAGGGCGCGTCCGCGAAGAGTCACTTCTCCCGTCATCGCAACATCCCGTTTAAACGGATTTTTTGTCAAAGCAGAGACCATTGCCGTTGTTATCGCAAGTCCGGCAGACGGTCCGTCTTTCGGCACTGCGCCTTCCGGCACGTGTACGTGGATATCGATTTTGTTGTAAAAATCCTTATCCAGTCCGAATTTTTCGTAGCGTGGCCTGATATAGGACAGAGCTGCCTGACACGACTCCTTCATGACGTCTCCCAGCTGCCCGGTGAGAGTGAGCGAGCCTTTTCCCGGCATCACGGCAACTTCGATAAACAGTACATCTCCTCCTGCCTGTGTCCATGCCAGACCCGTTGCTATCCCCACCGTATTTTTTTCTTCAAGTACCGAGTCGGAATATTTGAAAGGCCCAAGGTAAGAGGCAAGCTTTGCTGACTTAACAACCACTTCCGCTTTTTTCTTTTCGACAAGCTCCCGCGCTTTCTTCCTGAATACGGTCGCAATTTGCCGTTCAAGCTCACGCACTCCTGCTTCCCGCGTATAACGGCGGATCATCAACTTCAAAGCAGAGTCGCTTATCGATCCTTCTTTCGGTGAGATACCGTGTGCTTCCTGTTGTTTTTTAACAAGATAGTCATGTCCAATGTGGAACTTTTCGTCTTCCGTGTATCCGGGGAAATAGATTATCTCAAGCCTGTCACGAAGCGCTTCCGGAATGGTATCCAGCATGTTTGCCGTCGTGATGAAAAACACATCACTTAAATCATAGGGAACTTCAAGATAATGATCAGAGAATGCATGATTCTGTTCCGGGTCAAGTGCTTCAAGCAAAGCTGCTGATGCATCCCCCCGATAATCACGTCCTATCTTGTCTATCTCATCAAGCATAAAAACGGGATTTCTGGTTCCTGCCTGTTTAATTCCCTGAATAATACGCCCCGGCATTGCACCGACATATGTTCTGCGGTGACCGCGTATTTCCGCTTCATCCCGCACTCCGCCTAAGGATACTTTCACGAACTGCCGACCCAAAGCACGGGCAATAGACCTTCCAAGCGACGTTTTTCCGACTCCCGGAGGTCCTGCAAAACAAATAATGGTCGGTTGAAAGTTTTTCTTTTTTTTATTTGCTCCTTTTTCTTTTACCGATGCCTCCTTCATTCTGTGCAGTTCAATGACTGCCAGATATTCAAGTATTCTTTCTTTTATTTTCGTAAGTCCGAAATGGTCTTCGTTGAGAATCTTTTCTGCCCCCTTTATGTTGATGGTGGAAGATGTGGGAAGCGTCCACGGGATCTCGACAAGCCAGTCAAGATAGTTTTTGACATAAGAAGTCTCCGGATTAAAAGGAGACATGCCGGCAAGCCGTTTTAATTCTTTGATGGCTTTCTCTTCGATTTCTTTGGGCATGTTTGCTTTCTTTATTTTTGCCTCATATTCTTTTGTTTCCTTATTATCATCTCCTCCTCCCAATTCTTCTTCAATTGTCTTCATCTTCTCCTTCAGGAACGTTTCCTTCATACCTTTCTCGAATTTTTTTTGTGTCTTGGCCGAAATATTCTGCTCAATTTCAAGCATTTTTACTTCCTTATTAACAAATTCCACTTCTTTCTTCAGACGGTTTTTCAAATATACTTCCTCAAGCAGTTCCTGGCGTTCCGATTCTTTCAGGTCAAGCACCGCTGCAATCTGATAGGAAAAATCGGAAGGAGTTGAGACATTGAGAATGTTCATCAAAAAAACGAAGTCCACCGCTTTACCGTGATTAATCGCTTTTTTTACCTGTTGGGAAATATACTTCACCATCGCGTTTATCTCGTCATTGTCTTCAACGAAATCAATGACCGTTTCAACATTTGCTTCAAAGTAAGGAACTTCCTTTATATATTCGAGAACCTTCACTTTTTCGATTCCCTTCACCATCGCGTTTATCTCGCCCTTCTCCCCCACCACCACTTTTTCAATAGAAACAAGAACTCCTATCTGGGTAAGCTCTTCTTTTTTGGGATCTTCCTGTTCCGTTTTCTTCTGAAGAAGAAGAACCATTTTTTTGTCCCGTTTCAGTGCTTCATTTATTGTTGCGACGCTTTTCTGGCGCCCAAAAACAAGCACGTTTTCGGTCTTCGGGAAGACGATTCCCTCTCTCACTGCTATCACCGGAAAGATTTTTTTTGTTTGTTTGTCATCAATGAAAAATGCCATAGTATTAGCACTATAACAAAAGGTTTGCTAATTGTCAATCACTAATTTAATGAGTAAAAAAATCAAACAAATTCATCAGAAAGCGCCTCAAAATCCGTGTATCGCGCTTGGGACAGAAGTGGAGTTGCGACATTGTTCATTGCCTCTTCATGGTATGTTTTTCGCGTCGTTTCATACAAAATTCCCAGTGGAAATTTCTCTTCATGAAGCTCCATTGCCCGTTGCAGTGCGCTTATCTTATCCTGTGGATTATGAGTGCCGTCAAGCTTATATACGCGTTGCATATAATACGGATACGTATTCTTTTTATTAAAGGTAACACACGGTTGAAGGATGTTCACCAGCGCAAATCCTTTGTGATTGAATGCCGCCTTTATCATCTCGGACATATGTTTCAAATCTCCTGCAAACGACTGGGCAACGAATGTCGCTCCCTGTGTTATTGCAAGGGAAAGCGGATCTATCGGAACCTCGATAATTCCGGAAGGGGTTGATTTGGAAGGATACCCCTTATCTGCGGTGGGTGCCACCTGTCCCGTCGTAAGACCGTATACGCGATTGTCGTGAATGATTACTTTTATGTCATGATTACCGCGACACGCATGAAGGAAATGATTCCCCCCTTCTCCATAACAGTCTCCGTCTCCGGCAATTGCACACACGGGAAGCGCATGATTGGCAAGTTTCATTCCTATTGCTGTCGGGATAGATCGTCCATGAAGTCCATGAAGAGCATATGCATTAAGAAAGTCATTCATGTTTCCCGAGCATCCTATTCCGAAGGTGACCATAAGTGAAGAAGGCGTAAACCCCATCTCAACAAGTGCGGTCTTTATTGCCATCCCAATTCCCCAGTCTCCGCACCCGGGACACCAGGTCGGCGCATATCCGGTAAAATCTTGTAGTGTTGCCATAAGAGTAATGTTTTAGGCCTCTGCCAATATCGCTTCAACTGTTAACGGTCTTCCGTCATATCTTAATACTTTCTTTTCAATTGAAATGCCGGTTTCCATCCGCAGCAGTTTTCCGAACTGTCCTTCTGAATTATTCTCAACCAGTATATATTTTTTTGTTGTATCGGCAAAAAGCGGAGATAGTTTTTCCTTTGAAAGAGGATAGACGTGGGAAAAGTGCATAAAGGCAACAGAGAGTCCTTTTTCTTTCGCCGTTTCCTCTGCATCAAGAAACACTCCCTTTGTTGATCCCCATCCAATAAACACCGTTTTTGCCTGTTTCAAGTCACCAAGGACCGTCGGCAGGATAAAATCGGAAGTTAGATACCCGTTCATTTTTCTGGCACGTTTATTCACCTGCTTAATCCGTTCTATGTCACTCTCCGTCGTATGCCCATCTTCAAGATGTTCATATGAGTTTGCCTGGTAAAAGTTGTTGGGGTCTCCTGGAATAAGACGAGGAGAAATCCCGTCATCTGTAACGGCAAAACGTTTATATCCGTGCTCGGCAGTCGCAACTAATTTACCCCTATTTGGTTTATATGTCTTTAAAAAGTCTGCAATTTTCTCAAACGAAATTGATTTATGCGCTTCGGAAAGAAGCATGTCCGACATCACGATAACGGGAACCTGATATACGTCAGCAAGGTCGAATGCTTTAATAGTTTGCAAAATCATCTCTTCCTGATCGCCGGGAGCGAGTACTATTTTTTGAAACTCCCCATGCCCTGCGTGTACCGCAAACAGCAGATCTGCCTGTTCGGTCCATGTAGGCATTCCTGTTGCGGGACCCGGTCTTTGAGACAAGAAAATGACAAGCGGAATTTCCGTTATGCCTGATAGTGAGATTGCCTCAACCATCAAAGCAAATCCTCCTCCTGAAGACCCGACGGCGCTTCTGACTCCCGCAAATGAGGCACCAAGGGCCGTATTGATTACCGATATTTCATCTTCAGCATGCCGCACCACCATTCCGGTCTTTTTTCCCCATGCGGCAAGGGTCGTGAGGACCGTTGAGGCCGGAGTCATGGGATAGGCGCAATAAAAACGACAGTCAGCAGCAACAGCACCGTAGGAAAAAGCTTCATTTCCATTGAGCACTATTTTTTTGCCTGATTCTTTTTTTTGAAGTGCAGGAATAATATCTTTTATATTGTTTTGAATAACCATGTCAAATCCCCGTTTTGCAAACTCCTGATTCATCGAAATGACCTCAGCTCCCTTTTTTTTGAACTGTGTTTCAAAAATGGACAGCAGTTCTGTAAGGTCGGCCCCGAATATCGCCAACGATGCGCCAAGCGCAATGGTATTTTTCATTATTACCTGTCCCTTTAGCTCAGCAAGTATTTTTGTGAAAGGTACCGCCACACGAATTACTCCTTCCTCAGGAGTAAACTCATCCGGATCATAAACGACTCTGCTTGTGGAAGACAGTTTTGATTTATGCAAGACATATGTTTCTTTATTCAAGCAAATAAGAACGTCGACTCCTTCTTTTAATGAATGGACCGGCGTATCCGAAATAGTTACGTCATACGTATTATGTCCTCCACGGATGAGGGACGGATATTCTATAAAGTCAAAAATATAGCTTCCCCGACGAGAGGCGATTTTTGAAAAAAGTGATCCGGTGGTAAGTATTCCAAATCCCGCTTCTCCTCCGATTTTCCACGTATATTTCATAGTCATTCTGGAAATAATTTGTGACCGTTTTCATCCTCAATGATAATGGCCGCAACCGGACATGCTTTTGCGGCTTCCAAAATAGTATCGCTTTTTTCCTCAATTGCCGTTTCAAGAATGATGGCTTTTGCGTCTCCGTCAAGAATAAATGTTTTCGGTGCGACGGCAACACACGTTGCGGCTCCTATGCAGAGTTCTCTATCCACGGTAACTTTCCATTTTCCAACTGCTGCCGGACCGGAAGGTTTTGTCTCGTCGATAAGTTTGTCTGACATACGAGCTTTTATTTATGTATTAATTTTTGTAAAGCCTCCAAGGGGAGAAGAGCACACTTAAGCCGGTTAGGACCAAGCTCGACTCCCAATAATTTTATGATACTCGTTTTATCCAGTGCCCGCAACTCATCAATCTTCTTGCCCTTGGCAAAGTCAGTCAGAAGCGATGCTGACGCTTTGGAAATAGCACATCCTTTGCCGGTGAATTTAATGTCGGTAACTATTTTTCCTCTTATTTCAACCTCCATCTGGATGACGTCTCCGCAAAGCGGATTATCCAAAACAATTTTGTTTGTAGAGCTCGGGAGTCTCCCGAAATTGTGGGGACTCTCCGCGTGCTGCAAAATTATCTCCTGATAAATGGACGCCATAATTATTTATTAAACATTTTCCGAACCTTTATTAAGGAACGAACAATTGTATCAACATCGTCAAAAGAATTATACAGATAAAATGATGCCCGGACCGATGCCTCAACTCCCAATCTGTCATGGAGCGGCATAGCGCAATGATGACCTGCCCGGACCGCGATATTATCTTCATTGAGTATCTGCGCAACGTCATGTGCGTGTACTCCGTTTATCGTAAATGCAACTATTCCCGACGCGCGCTGTGCGGGACCGATTATTGTCACATCCTTTCCAAAGGTATTATTTAATTTGTTGTAAAAATCCTGAGCTAACGCCACTTCGTGATCATATATTTTTTTCAGTCCTTTGCCTTGCAGATAAAGAATTGCCTGTTTGAAGGCAATAACGCCCGCAATATGGGGAGTTCCCGCTTCAAACCGGTGAGGAAGATTAGCAAACACCGTTTTCTGCGGTGTTACGGAACGTATCATTTCTCCTCCAAACTGATACGGAGGAAGTGTATCAAGAAGTTCTTCTTTTGCCCACAAAACACCTACTCCCGTGGGCCCCAACATCTTATGGGCAGAAAAAACATATGCATCACACCCAAGCGCCTGTACATCAACGGATACGGAACCCACCGCCTGCGCTCCGTCAACCAGAATAACGATATCCGGATTTATTTTTTTTATATCCTTAATAATCTGCCGTATCGGATTGAGGGTTCCTAAAACGTTTGAGACATGCGAAGTGGCAAGCACTTTTGTTTTTTTTGTTATGAGACTTTGCCAATCCTCCTGCCACGTCCCCGTCTTATCAACATCTATAATTTTGAAGATAAGTCCTTTTTTTTGTGCAAGCTGCTGCCAGGGAACGAAGTTTGAGTGATGTTCGGAAATAACCGTCACAATTTCATCACCCCTCTGCAACCTATCACTCATTCCGTTTACAAACAAATTGATCGACTCAGTCGTATTACGGGTAAAAATAATCTCCGCCTCGCTTGATGCATGAATAAACTCTTTGACCAAGCTTCTTGTTTCCTCATACTCCTTTGTTGAACGTTCCGAAATATCATATACTCCCCTGAAAATATTTGCGGAATAATGGGAATAATATTCCGACATAGCCCGTATCACGGAGCTGGGCTTTAGGGAGGTTGCCGTTGAATCAAGATAGACAAAATCCGCATTGTCTTTAAATATGGGGAAATCTTTTTTTATCTCAATGACATCAATCATAGTTATTAATTCCTAAACTGTGTAACTTCTCAAACACTTGGTTTTTAAACCCGAAAATTGCCAAATCGCTTGCCTCCCGTTTGCTTAGTCCCCTCATTTGTAAATACTGGAGCTGATCTTTCGGAAGCGGTCCGGAGGTCGATCCGTGCGTACAAAAAACGTCATCTGCATGTATCTCAAGTGTCGGAAGAGAGGAAACTGACGCTTTTTTTGAAAGAATCAGATTCCGGTTTTTCTGATAGGCGTGTGATTTTTGCGCTTTTTTTTCAATCCGTATTAACCCTGAAAAATCAAGTGTTGATGTGCCGTTGGCAACGGAGAATAAATACAGATCTGAAAACGAATGGGGAGCAACATGTATCTGCTCCGTGTGGATCTTATAACTAACATCCCCTTTCATGTCATAAAGACCAATAAGATAAAGTTCTACATTTTCTGTTTCAATGCGGCAAGACAAAGTCCCTGAGAGGTTTGAGAAAAACACCACATATCTCCCCGGTTTGTCAAAAACCAATGCACTTTTTTCTTTTTTTATTTTAATAAATTGAGTGTTCATCCTATGCTTCCCTCCATTTCCAGACGTATAAGTCTGTTTAACTCGACGGAATATTCAAGCGGGATTTCCTTTACGACCGGCTCAATAAATCCGTTCACATAAGCCGTCTCCGCATCAACTCTTGAAAGTCCCCGTGACATGAGATAAAGCAATTTTTCTTCGCCGATTTTTTCAACCGTCGCTTCATGTTGTATGGTGCTTTCGTTGTTTTTTATTCTCATTGTCGGATACGTGTCGGAGCGGGAGTTACCATCCAACAAAAGAGCGTCACACGAAACGTAAACGCCGGAGTCAACGGCCTGCGGCATAACGTGAATAAGGCCGCGGTAAGAAGCTCTTCCCCCTTCTTTTGAGATTGATTTCGAAACGATGCGCGAAGAGGTATGGGGAGCAAAATGGATCATTTTAGCGCCTGCGTCCTGATGTTGTCCGTTGCCTGCAAACGCAATGGAAAGTACCTCTCCCCGTGCGCCTTCTCCCATCAAGTAGACTGCCGGGTATTTCATGGTTACCTGACTTCCCAAGTTGCAATCAACCCATTCCATAACACCGTTTTTTTCAACACGCGTGCGTTTTGTCACCAGGTTATAGACGTTTTTGCTCCAGTTCTGGACGGTAGTATAGCGGACCCGCGCTCCCTCTTTTACAAAAATCTCAACAACTGCAGCGTGGAGTGAGTCTCTGGCATAAATGGGTGCCGTACACCCCTCGATATAATGGACCGATGAGCCTTCATCCGCAATGATGAGGGTTCTTTCGAACTGCCCGAAGGCTTGGGCATTCATGCGGAAATACGCCTGCAAAGGAAGTGCCACCTTAACACCCTTAGGAACATAGACAAATGATCCTCCGGACCAAACACTTGTGTTGAGAGCGGCAAATTTGTTATCCGAATGGGGAACAAGTGTTCCGAAATATTCCTTAAGAATGTGGGGATATTTTTTTAGTGCCGTGTCCATATCGCAAAAAAGTACTCCCTGTTGAATGAGGGTTTCTTTTACTTTTTCGTACACCACTTCACTTTCAAACTGAGCACTCACCCCGGAGAGGAATTTCTTTTCCGCTTCAGGAACCCCTATTCTGTCGTAGGTGTCCTTTATTTCTAAGGGAAGTTCATCCCACGAAGATACTTGTTTATCCGTTGAGCGGATAAAATACGTTATGTCGCTGAAGTCTATCTTAGAAAGATCGGCACCCCAGTCAGGAAGTTTCGCTTTTTCAAAATAAAGGTAAGCCTGTAGTCTTTTTTCCAACATCCACTTGGGTTCTCCCTTCATTGCGGAAATCATACGTACGATTCCGTCGGACAATCCTTTTCCCGTTGTGAACACATTTTTGTCCTCAACGGAAAATCCATATTTGTAGTCAAAATTTATTTTTTTTGTTTTCATAAGCGGCGCTACATGTCTTCATATCCGTTTTCTTCGATTTTTTGGACAAGCTTTTTATCCCCTATTTTTACTATCTCTCCGTTTTTCATCACTAATACTTCGTCTGGTTCTATATAGGAAAAAATTTTGTTATGATGCGTAATAAAAACAAACGTTTTATCTTTCTTTATTTTTTTCAGGAACGAAAAAATAATTTTCAGGCTGTCGATATCAACACCCGTATCTATTTCATCAAAAAAAATAAGGGAGGGATTGAGAATGGCCATTTGCAGCACTTCCAACTTCTTACGCTCTCCGCCTGATGCATTTTCATTGAGAGGTCTATCGATCAGTTCTTTTTTTATTTTCAATTCTTTTGCCAAAGCTTCTATTCTAACGTGCAGTTTAAGCACGTCAACATTCTTCATTGCAAGGCGCAACAGTTGGAAAACACTTATCCCTTGAAGTGAAAGGGGGGACTGAAACGTTATTCCAATACCCAGCCGGGCCCGTTTGTCAGTTGGAAGACTGTTTAACTTTTTTTTATCAAAAATGAGGGAGGATTCCTTTGAAACCGCATACACAGGGTTGCCCATAACCGTTTGGACAAGTGTCGATTTGCCCGATCCGTTGGGTCCCATTATCGCATATGTTTTTCCGCTTTCGAATGCGCAGGAAATACCATTCAATATATTTTTACCCGAAGCACCAACAGAGAGGTCCTTTATGGATAGCATATTGACGTATATTAAATGAATAGCTCTTTGAGTTTTATCTGTTTCAAATCTCTCAAAATAACAAAATTGAGCTTCATCTGGAGCGCATTTTTGTGTTTGCAGATTTTTTCAAATTTACACTTCGTTCCTTTTTTCTGACAATTGACAAGACTCAAGTTACGCTCAAATATGGAGAGAAAATCAAAAAGAGACATTGTGTAGAAGCGCTCGGCAAGCTTATATCCGCCCACTCTTCCCTCACGGCTTAACAGGACATTATTGTTTGCAAGCACGGCACTAATCCGGGCAAGGAAACGGAGCGGAAGTTCCGTATGCTCGACTACTTTAGTAAGCGGGACAAAATCTTTTTCGTTCAAGAGCATTGAAACAAGAAGTAAGCTGTATTCGGTTTTTTTGCTGAGTTTTAACATAGAGTGTATTTTAACATATACTACAACAGTATCAGTTTATACCATCTTTTTCTTATTTGCAAGAAGATTTTATCGGGAAGCGCGGTATTCTTTCAATATCGTTTTTTGCATATATTTTTTTCTCCGCATACTGCCACGCAACAATACCGATCATCGCTGCATTGTCTCCTGAAAGTTTTTTTGTGCGCGGGAATAGAACCGATCCTCCGTATTTCCGGACAAGCCGTCGAAATTTCTTGCGCAAATACGCATTCGCCGTAACTCCTCCCCCGATGATGAGGTTGTTCACCTTCGTTTGTCGCATTGCCTTTTCCGCTTTAAATAAGATAGTGTCGAAAACCGCTTCCTGAAAAGAGCTTGCGAGACTCTTCAATTTTTTTTGCTTTTCTTCTTCAGGCATTTTTTTTAAGAAATAATAGAACGCTGTTTTCAGACCGGAAAACGAAAACTGGAGATTGTCGCTTTTGAGCATCGGGCGCGGAAACATATATTCGTCGGTATTCCTTGCTTCACCTGAAAGTCTTTCGATAACGGCTCCTGCCGGATATCCAAGTCCCAGGAGTTTCCCTGCTTTATCAAGCGCTTCACCTGCCGCATCATCCAAAGTCTCACCCAATAGTTCGTACTCCAGATGATTTTTCCACAGGATAAATTCCGTATGTCCCCCGGATATAATCATGGCAAGGTAGGGAAATCGTATTTCAATATCCGGATTTCCTTTACTGTTTTGTGCAAATACCGAGTAGAGGTGTCCTTCAAGATGATTGACGCCGATAAGGGGAATGTTGTTATTGTTCGCAAGTTCTTTCGCTTTTGTTATCCCCACTTCAAGTGCCATCGCAAGACCCGGACCCTGCGTCACCGCTATTGCTCCGATTTCTTTCAAGGGCACCCGTTTCAAAGCTTCAGAGACCACCCCGTCTATCCGCTCTTCATGGGATCGCTTGGCAAGTGAGGGAACGACCCCTCCCCATTTTGCATGTATGGGGATTTGAGAAAAAACTACGTTACTTATGATTTTTCTTCCTTCCGTTACGGCAACGGATGTTTCGTCACATGACGTATCAATACTTAATATTTGCATAGTTCCTTTATGGTAAGAATTCTTTTATTTTCACTCTCGTACTCCATCTCAATATAAATCACCTTTGCTTTCTTTTTTAACGCAGTAAAAAGGGTGCCTGATTTTTCTCCCCACTCAATGCAAAGGACGGTATTTTTGTTGAGATAGTTCTCAAGACCCAAATGGGAAAATTCTTCCTCTTCTTCAATATGAAAAAGATCCGCATGAATAAGCTTGGTCACGTTCTCTTTCCGTACTTCATATTCATAGTAAATTACAAAGGTAGGAGAAACGATATTGTCAACCGACAGATATTCGCCAATCCCCTTTGCAAAAACGGTTTTCCCCACCCCCATTTCCCCCTTCAGGATAACCACAAGCGGCAATGAAACCGAATGGGAAATGTATTTTTCCATGACATAATGGGCTATTTTTTTTGTTTCATGTGGCGTCTCCGTTATAAACTGTACTTGTGAAACCGGAACGATATCTCCCCTCCTTAATAATTTCAATGAGGAACCTGAAAGATCGATAATCGTTGACGGTTTATTGTGCGGCAGTTTTCCGAAGTCGACAACATGCGCTATCAGTTTTTTCTTTCCAAGCGGAAGTTCGTCCAAAAAACCCTTTACTTCGTAGTGAGGAGGACGGCCTGAAATGTTCGCCGATGTAGCCGTTAATGGCTTACCGTAAAGCGCGACCAGTTTTGTCACGAAGTCGTATTTTGGCAAACGGACGCCAAGGGTCCCCCGCTCCGATTCAAGAAGCGATACTACCTTTTTTTTTGACGGTAACACGACGGTAAAAGGGCCGGGCAAAAGAGAGGAGAGAACTTTTTTATGATCCTCCACTTCCACGCAGTCTTCCAGCATGCTAAAATCGGCAACAAATACGGATATGGGCTTCCCCCACGGTCTGTTTTTAATTTCAATCAGCTTTTTTACAGCATCGCTGTTTGTCGCATCACAAAGCAGTCCGTATACGGTGTCGGAAGGCGCAACGATAAGGCCTCCTACGCGGAGAACATTGATGCAGCGCTGTAATTCGTCATTTTCGTCCATGTTATATTATACCTTAAGATACTTATTTATTTTTCTGCTACAATATTGCTCATGACTACTAAGAAACCGGCAAAAAAAACAAATCAATTCAAGCTCGAGGTTAATCTCAAAAACCTTTTTATCATCGGATTCGTGATTTTTTTCGGCATTATCGCCATTTCCTCCATTTCAAAAGAGCTGAATCAGGCGCTTCCTGAAAAATCAATAAGTACGGTTGTTGAGGATGTCCGCAACCAAAAAGTTAAAAAGGTAGAAATTGTCGACAACAAAATACTTATCCAGTATAAAGACGGTTCACTTGGAGTTTCTTATAAGGAACCGGGGGAAAGTTTCCTGACGATATTGCGGGACGCAAAAGTGGATCCGTCAAAAACACAAATAGTCATCAAGGATACGCAGGGCTCTTCCGGACTTATTAATTTCCTCAGCAACTTTATTCCGACCATACTTATGGTGGGATTCTTTATTTTCATTTTCCGTCAGGCACGGGGCGCACAGGACAACGTATTCTCTTTCGGACAATCTAAGGCAAAGAGATTCAACAAGGATTTGCCAAAAACGACATTCAAGGACGTGGCAGGGGTTGATGAAGCAAAGAAAGAGTTGGAAGAGATCGTCGACTTCCTTAAAAATCCGGAAAAATATAAAAAATTGGGAGCACGCACTCCAAAGGGAGTACTCCTGGTCGGACCGGCAGGATGCGGAAAAACGCTCCTTGCGAAAGCCGTTGCGGGCGAAGCTAACGTTCCCTTCTTCTCAATAGCCGGCTCGGAATTTATGGAAATGCTTGTCGGAATCGGAGCAGCACGCGCACGTGATCTTTTCCTGACCGCAAAAAAAAATGCACCTTCCATTATTTTTATTGATGAAATTGACGCGATAGGCCGTTCCCGTTCTTCGGGAGTAATGCCGGCACATGACGAACGGGAGCAAACCTTAAATCAGATTCTGGTGGAGATGGATGGATTTACTCCAAACGAACAGGTTATCGTAATGGCAGCAACAAACAGAGGTGACCTGCTTGATAGCGCACTTCTTCGCCCTGGACGATTTGACAGGCGGATAGTCGTTGATTATCCGGACCTTGAAGGAAGAAAGGCGATACTTGGCATTCATGCAAAAGGGAAACCATTTGCTGCCGAACTTGATTGGACAAAGGTTGCAAAACGAACCGTCGGTTTTTCCGGTGCAGATCTCGAAAATATGTTAAACGAAGCGGCAATCTATGCTGCCCGTAATGCCAAACCGAGCATAACAATGGATGATATCGAAGAGGCCGCAATGAAAGTTAAGCTTGGGCCCCAGAAAAAGCGTCTTCAATCCGATTATGACAAGAAACTGACGGCATATCACGAAGCAGGACACGCTATCCTCACTCATTTTCAGTCACATACGGACCCGGTACATCGCATTTCCATCGTCTCAAGAGGTATGGCACTTGGCTACACTCTCATCCCCCCCCAGAAAGATAAGGTACACGAAACAAAAAAACATTTGCTTGAGAGGATTGCCGTCATGATGGGGGGACGGGCTGCTGAGCAGTTGGTATTTGATGAACTGACAACCGGAGCCGCTAATGACTTCGATCAGGCAACCCAAACTGCCCGGGCAATGGTCGTTGACTATGGGATGAGTAGTCTCGGACCCATTAATTACGGTCCTACATCCGATATAACCGAATGGGGAAAATCCTATTATGAGCAACCGAATATTTCTCAGGAAACGCTTTCAAAAATCGATCAGGAAATAAAAAATATTGTAGAAACCGGATACGAGAAAGCCATCTCCATGTTGAAAGAAAAACGTGAAGCTCTGGATAAAATCGCAAATGAACTTCTTGTCAAGGAAAGTCTTGATCAGGACGAATTTGAAGCGATTGTAGGCAAAAAACAGACACAGGTAGAATAAGATATGGATACACTACTTATCGTTGACGGAAATGGGCTGATGCATCGCGCCTATCACGCGCTTCCCCCTTTCAAAACGGCAAGCGGTATTCCGACCCATGTTGTTTACGGTTTTTTTTCCATTCTGCAGAAAGCGCTGACGGACTTCCAACCCACGCATTTGCTTGTCTGCTTTGACACTCCCGCCGCAACATTCAGAAACAGGCTCCATAAAGAGTACCAGTCACAACGCCCGAAAATCGCGGACGATTTTATCGTGCAGATCCCCATGGTAAAAACATCCCTTGACGCGGCACACATTACCCACATTGAACTTGACGGATATGAAGGGGACGACATTATCGGTACGGTGACGAAAAAAGCAGAGAATAAAAATTTTACCGTTCTTATCCTTACGGGAGACAAAGATATGATGCAGCTGGTAAGCAAACGCGTGTCAACCGTTACTCCTGATATCGGTTTTTCAAAAACAAAAGTATATACGCCAAGCGAGGTAATAAAAAAAATGGGAGTAACACCTGACCATATTGTCGACCTTAAATCACTCACCGGTGATCCGTCAGACAACTATAAAGGCGCCAATGGAATAGGTCCGAAAACGGCCCAAAAATTACTTCTGGAATTTGACACTATCGAAAATATCATTCAGAATATCGATTCGATGCCAAATGGAAAAATTAAAGAAAACCTGAAGGCCTCAATTGATGACATACAAGTTGCAAAGAAACTTGCCACAATTGAAACAAACGCACCGATACAGTTTGAAATTGATACAATGAAGTGGACGGGATTTTCCGACGGTTTAAGAGAGCAATTGATAGCTTATGAGATGTATTCCCTTGTCCCGCGTCTGTTTCCAAAATTAAAAAAGGAAAAGGTCGTCAAGAAAAAGCAAGAGGATAAGTCAAAGGATCAAATCAGTCTTTTTTGATATACTACATTTCCCAATTCATATGATTATTACTCCCGACTTAAAACAGAACATATTTTATACGGTGTATTTTACCGTTTCACATAATTTTGCCGCTTTCATTTATCTGACAGGAATTGTTGTCTCTCTTGTCTTTGCCCTCATAAAGCCCACAAGAAAATCCATCTTCCTCCTTCTCGGTTTTATCATTCTCCTTTTTTCTTTTGAATATAATAAGCATATCCTCGAGGGGCTGAGGGAGCAGACGCTTAACGCCCTCATTACCATCCAAGAACACAACAAAGTGCGCAGAGTCATTAATATTATTACGCTCAAAGCGCTTCCTGTTCTTCTCCCGCTTACCGGTTGGGGTCTGGTAGGGCTTGCCGCGTTCCTTCATTTCCGCAATAAAGAAACCTGATCAAGGAGTCGCTTTTTGTGGCGCATGATAATTAATACCGTACCCGCCACAGCTGCGACAAGAAAGTGAGGTGCGAGAAGATAGACAAAATAAAGAACTGCACACTCGCCGATAAGCCGTCCGATTATCTGCTCGCCAATTGCATGTATAAATGTTTCCCTCGTTATTTTCTCTTTTCGTAATACGCAAAAAAGAAGCTCCGTTACAATCATAAAAAAATAAATACCAATATTCCAGATGAAAAAAAGCCGCCAGTTAATATACAGCAGGATTCCCATAAATGATGCGGCTCCCCGTCCTCCTTTTCCTTTCAAAATAAGGGGATAGTTGTGTCCTAAAATACAAAAAAATGTCGCAACAGCTATCACAAGAGAAGATCCCGGTGCAAGACGCTCGGATAATATCACTGCTGCAATGGCCTTTCCCATGTCAGACATCCACACAAGAAGGAATGCGATAAATGCAAGATAAATGTTTTTATATTTTTTTACCGTCCGCAATGTGTTCATCGCCCCCATGTTTTTTGAACCGCCGGAGCGGACATCACGTCCCGTAAAAAGATAGACAATGATAAGTGCCGAAGGAATCATTCCTAATGCATATGCAAAAAGTCCCGCAAGAATTATATTCATATGATACTAATAATACAAATAAGAACAAAAAACGACTCCGGGCCCCACGTGCGTACTGACAACGGGAGAACATTTGACGTTTGCGACAACCTGATGTCCTGCTTTTTTTACCATAGCCTCCAATATATCTGCATCCTTTTTATTATCGGCATGCGCAATGAAAACTTCTACGTGTTTTTTTCCCACAACATATTTTGAAAATCTGTCAAAAAGGGCAGAAGCTATCGACCCGCCCCATCTAAACCCTAAAATGCCAAGAGAATTGTTCTTTATCCCAACCATTGGGTGGAATCCTAACCATATAAGCAGCGACAACATGTTTTTTTGGAACGAATTTATCCTTCCTCCGTGTGCAACCCAGTAGGAAGTTGTCGGGACACCGAACACGTCGGTCTGTGATTGCAAATGCCTCAGCCTGTTTGGAATATTTTCAAAAGACTCTCCCTGCTGTACTAAGCGCAGTGCCGCGTTAGCAAGTAATCCCACAGCTCCTCCTCCTTTCATTGAATCAAACACGAATATGCGTTTCTTTTCATCCTCTGAGAACATTTCCCTTGCCTGACACGCGCTGTTATATGAGCCGGAAAGTGCGGAGAAAAAAGTTACGCAAACAATATACTTATAGCTTTTAAACGCCTCCTTAAACGCTTTTACGTATTCGCCAAGAGCCGGTTGGGACGTTTTTGGATTGAACGGTCTTCCCCCGTTTTGTGCCTCTCTCATTCGGGCAAATAAGACGTCAATGTCAAGCTGTATAGACGGGCTCTCTACTTCATATGAACTGAATGGTACCACAATTATTTCTTCCTTCCAGTTACTTGGAATGTCGGAGGCGCCGTCTACCACTACCCCCACTCCTTTTGCTCCTTCTTCTTTTCCTCCGCCTACCGACTGCGTCATATCGCTCGTACGCATTTGAAGGGTGACGCCAACCGTTTCAAGAATGCTAACCACTTCGTCCGGACGGTCGGTATGGATGTGTATCTTCATCATGTTATTTGCCTCAACAATATCAATACAATCGCCCATATGTGCAAGCTGCGCGCTGAGTTTCTGTGCGCCCACCTCCGGAGATTTACACAAACACACAACCTCGTACCTATTCTTTAATATCTGTATAAAATGATTTTTCTTCTCCATCTTTACGTCCTTTATCGCAATCGGTTCGTGCTTCTTTTCGAGTGCTTCAAGAAACCCTTCCAGGAAGATGAAAAAACCGTATGCCCCCGCATCAACAACCGCCGCTTTTTTATACATGTCCATTTTCCCTTCCGTTTCCTCAACCGCGACACGCGCCTCATCAATTATTTTTTTAAAAAAGATAACAATATCTTCCTCCTTCTCTGCAACGCATTGTCTACTTGTTTTGGCAACCGCTTCAATTACGTCAAGAATTGTTCCGGCTTTTGGATCCTGTACAGACGCGTGTGCCTTTTGAGCGGCCACGGCAAACCCGCGGCTTAATTTCTCCGTCGTAATCGGCGTCTCAAGTGAGTTCAGGAAACCGCTCAAAAAACTTGTCGTTATAATTCCGACATTACCGGAAGCTTCGATAAGAGCACTCTCTATTATCACTTTTGAAAGATCTTTGAAAGACGCATATGTATGTCCGGAAAGTTCCACATAAATACCGGAAAGCGTTTTTTCAAGATTGCTCCCCGTGTCCTGATCGGGCACCGGGAACATATTGATTTTATTTATTTTTTCTCTGTACTCCCGCACTCTCACATAACCACGCAAAAACATTTGAGCAACATCCTGACTGTCTATTGACTTCATATCAATCAAACATTTTTTTAATATCCGAAAGAAGGCGCGTGAATGCATCCTTTGACGCAAGCCCCAACCCAAGGCCTATTGCGATGGCAAAGGTGCAGATAACACCAGCAAACAGGACCATGATAAGCTGGGGTACGATTTGAAGCTGATACAAAATAGCCAACACCGCCAAAATGCGTATAAACCAATCGGTCGATTTGCCGACAATTTTTGAATATCTGACAGAGTTGCCAAAACGCGTCCCGAGAACCGTTTTTTGCGCCATGTCGATAAGATATATGCAAAGAATAAAGATAAGAAGTGAAACGAAAATATTGGGATAATAAGTGACAATGCTTTTGAGTACTTCTGAAAAAATAGGAAGGTGCCATAACTCGGTTGCAATCATCAAAAACAATGCAATCACGAAAAATTGAATAATTGTCCCGAATATTTTCTTAACATCTGTCAGGGATTTATATCTGTATATCGTTGCGTTCCATCCTATCCGCTCAAGCGCCTGCGGAAACTGAATTGAGACAAGAAATCCTTCAAAAAGAGACCTTACCCAAAAAGAAACAAAAACACCAATACACAGTATGAGAAGAGCGTTAATAGTGGTAGGCAATCCGAAGTTTAAAATCCTTACGAGCTGCTGATATGCTTCGTTCATACTGAAAATATTAAAATGTTAACTTTTTTTCTTTGCCTGCATATAATCTTACAATATTTGACCGGTGTGCCCACCAAATGAGCCCCGTCATGAGCACTCCCACTGCCGTAATGGGGACGTCCTTGAACCGTAACCAGAGCAGTACCGGGAAGCTGAGTGCAAATACGCAATTTACCAGACTCATCAATTTTGTCGCTGCGAGAAATAAAATCCATACTAAAAGCATATACACTGCCACCTTCCATCCTAAAAACACGCATAAAACTCCCGCGGTCGTACTTACCCCTTTTCCGCCCTTTCCTTTAAGCCACACCGGGAATATGTGTCCCAAAATTGAAAAAAAGGCAACCAGCACTGCCTGATAGCCGGTAAAAAAAGAGACTGCAAGAGTGGCTGCGACAAATCCTTTCAGGAAATCACATATACCAACCAGGAGTCCCCATTGTATTCCAAGACCTCGGTATACGTTCGTTGCTCCGATATTTCCGCTTCCTATTTTGCGGACATCAACTCCCCGCATTTTCCCGATAAGCAGACCGAACGGAATTGAGCCGAGAAGATAATTAACAAGAGAAAGAATACCAATCATACATATAGTATACTATTGAACAGTAGTTGTTTGACAGAAATTATCAACAAAATTGAGCGTGTGGCCCCCCGGAAAAAATGGGGGGTTACGAGGAAAGGGCGTTCCACTCATATGTCATGAGTGAGAACAATCGAAGTAATCTGCGGAAACCCTTAGTTGCACATTGCACAACTTAACGCATGTTTGAAAAGAACATGCGATGCAATGCCTGCCAAAACTACTTCTTATACATTTTTATCTTTTTTTATGTGCGGAATTTTCGGCGTAATAAACGATCAAACAAATGAAGCGGCTCAAACGGTGCTTTCTGGACTCAAAAAATTGGAATACAGAGGATACGATTCTTGGGGTATTGCACTTAAGGCAACCGATTCAAACGATATAAAGATTGACAAACATATCGGCAAAATCGGGTCTGCCGCAACTTCCCTTCCTCGGGGTTCTATTGCAATCGGACACACACGTTGGGCAACACACGGAGGAGTAACGGATGCGAATGCTCATCCGCATCTTGACTGTTCACACCACATTGCCGTCATTCATAATGGCATTGTCGAAAATTATCAGGAGTTGCAATCAAAACTGAAAACCCAAAAACACGTCTTTGTTTCGGAAACCGATACCGAGATTATCGCGCACCTTATCGAAGAGGAATCGAAGACGAAACCGTTCTTCAAGGCAACGCTCCATACGTTTAAAAAACTTGTCGGTTCAAATGCCATTGCGGTGTTAAACGGAAAGACGGGAGAGGTTGTCGTCTGCCGGAACGGGTCTCCGCTTGTCATTGGTGTTGCAAAAAATGCAATCTATATTGCGTCCGACGCAACGGCTTTTTTGGATAAAACAAATACCGCCTATTTTATGGAAGATGATGAGGTAATAGATATAAAAAAGAATGACGATGTTTCCCTTTATTCCATCTCAACTGAAAAAGAGAAAAAATTGGTAGTGAGAAAAATCGATTGGAAGGCCGAAGCGGCAGAAAAGGCGGGATATGCCCATTTCATGTTAAAGGAAGTAAACGAACAGGCAAAGACGATACCAAACGCACTGACACATAAAGACAAGACAATTGCACAGGTGGCACAACGTATAAAAGTAGGTTATAAACCCATTCTTATCGGATGCGGAAGCGCTTCCTATTGCGGGCTTGCTGCACAGTATCTTTTTGCACAAGCAGGAGTTGAAGCAATAAATTTCGGGGCATACGAATTCGAGCCGTTCTCTCCTCTTGTTTCGGAAAAATCACTCGTCTTTGCCATTTCCCAAAGCGGAGAAACCGCAGACACTATTCTCGCGGTAAAACAGGCGAAAAAAAACGGAGCGAAGATAGTGGCTATTATAAATGCCCAGGGATCAACGCTCGAAAGGCTCGCCGATTATTGTTTACCTGTCGGTGCCGGACCGGAAATAGCCGTTGTGTCAACGAAAGCATTTACCGCACAGCTTGGAATTTTCTTTGCACTCACAGGTGAATTGTCAAAAATAAATCCGGCACCATTTATTCATGACTTTCCTTTGTGGCTGAAGAATAAAAAAACAAGTGAAACAATTTTGAATCTCGCAAAACAGTTGCTTAAAACCGAACATATCTATCTCATCGGCAAACACATAAATTATCCGAGTGCTCTTGAGTTTGCTCTCAAGCTCAAGGAAACAAGCTATATGCATGCGGAAAGTTTTGCGTCAGGAGAATTAAAACATGGCGTTATTTCGCTCATCCAACCGGGAACCCCGTGCATCGCACTTACGGCGCATGATGCGGTCCAAAAGGAAGTCATATCCTCGGCAATAGAGCTGAAAAGCCGCGGCGCATATATTATCGGGGTGGGACCTGAGAATAATAAGGCGTTTGACTGCTTTATCGAAACGCCCGACAACGGAGCTTCCTTTTCAATTTTTTATAATGTCGCAGTAGGACAACTCCTCGGATATTATCTTGGAATAGGGAGAGGCGCGGACCCTGATAAGCCGAGAAATCTTGCAAAAAGCGTGACGGTCAAATAAGGCAAAACTAAAAAGTAACGAGAACGTAGCTTGACTCCTTTTTTTCGAGGATTATGGGTGATGCGTTTTTTATCCGCATCATTTTTATAACGTCGAAGGGAACCCCGAATTCCATTAAGAGATTGCGGATTAACCCGCCGTGGGAAAAAATGGCAATTGTTTTGTCATTATGTATATGTACTTTTTTCACAAATTCTGAAATTCTTTCTTTAAGGGCGGAGTCCGTTTCGATATCGTATTTCATCTTAACGTTGTCGGGTATTGAAAAGTTTTGTTCCATGGTAAAGGTGGGAATCAGCTCAATTATTTTTTTTGTTTCCATCCCTTCAAGTTTTCCAAAGCTTCGTTCACGAAGGGACGTAGTGACAATTACCTCCTTATTATGATGGCGTGCCGTTTTTTTTGCAGTGACAAGTGCACGCTGCAAATCTGAGGAGAAAAAGACATCAATCGTTTCTTTTCTGAGAACTTCAGCCGCTATTTCCGCCTGCTCCATTCCCTTTTTATTAAGCGGTATGTCAAGATGCCCCTGAATGACGCTTCGTACGTTATAGTCAGTCTCTCCGTGTCTTACGATTATTATTTTTTTTGGCATAAGAAACAGTATACGCTATACTTTTAGTAATGAATAAGAAAATTATTTTTCTCTATTTTTTTATTGTCGTACTATTCCTTCTTGTCGGAATATATATTTCGAAAAATACAAAAAGTACACAAATACAAATTAAGATTCCAAAGATTGTAAGGACTAAGAACAAGAAGGAAAGCGCAATGGTAAAACGAGTTATCGACGGAGACACTATAGTTCTTTCAGACGATAGGAGAGTTCGCTATATAGGAATAAACACTCCCGAACTTCACAGCTTTTCAAAATCGGCACAATGTTTTGGGACAGAGGCTGCTGCATTTAACAAAAAATTAGTTGAGGGAAAAGAAATAACTCTCCAAAAAGATGTCTCGGACACAGATAAATATGGCAGACTTCTCCGCTACGTTTGGGTGGGTAATATTTTCGTAAATGAATACCTCGTGAAAGAAGGATACGCACTCCAGGCAACCTATCCGCCCGATGTTAGGTACGCTTTACTCTTTCAAAAAGCGGCAGAGAATGCCCGCATAAATAACAAAGGACTATGGAAGACGTGTAGATAAAGTCACTTTATCTGTTTCCTCGTTTGACGAGTTTGTACATGGGAACGATTTCTTTTATCTCTCCATTTTCTCCCTCAATGATATTGGTGCCGGAGACTCTTTGATATTCTTCAAGATATCCGGAAAGCATTTCATGGGCATCCTTAATTTCCGAGCGGTATTCTTCGATTTTAGCAACTACCGCTTCCATTGCGGGAGTCTTTGAAATTTTCTGCTTTATTTCCGCCTTTTTCTTGTTCAGATCTTTTGACTGTACGTCCAGTTCATGATATGAGGCGTCCCCTTCAACCGCATCCCGAAGCATACCGTTTTGGATTTTAAGGTTATCCCTCATTTTTTTCATATCACCCTCATAGCGGTTTATGAGAGCGGTGAGTTCGACTATGGTCATTGAACCTCGTGGAGCCTCGACGATTTCTGCTTCTTCAACAGTTGTATTTTGGGTTTGTGATTGATCTGTATTTGTGTCCATAAGGATTAAATATAGCACAAAATGCTCGCTACATGTAACTTGAAAACGTAAAAATGAATATCTTCTTTAGCTCCCAGTTTCAGCTATAATATATGGTATGTTTCGTCAAAAGATAGGACTTGCGCTCGGTGGAGGAGGTCCAAAAGGTTTGGCCCATATCGGCGTCATAAAAACACTTGAAAAATACAAAATCCCTATTGACTACATCGCAGGAACCAGTGCGGGATCATTGGTCGGAGGATTTTATGCGCTCAACAAGGATATCGCCTCCATTGAAAAATATGTCATGGATAAAAATTGGCTTCAGATACTTTCATATTTTGCCGACCCGACATTTCAGTCGGGTATTTTCCAGGGGAATCGTCTCGAAGGTTTTCTTGACGGATATTTACACAATGCAAAAATTGAGGACACAAAAATCCCGTTTGCGGCAGTTGCAACGGATTTAAGGACCGCAAAAAAAGTCGAATTAAAAACCGGCTCCCTCACCAAGGCAATTCGCGCAAGCTGCGCGATGCCCGTCGTATTTAAACCTGTTGAAATCGGCAAATATCTCCTGACTGACGGGGCGGTCTTAAGTCCGGTTCCCGTTGAAACGGTCAAAAAGATGGGGGCGGATATCGTCATTGCAGTGCAGCTTTATAATGATATGGAAGAAAACAGTCAAATAGGAAAAGCCAATTTCGTCCAGGTTGCCGAGGAGTCTTTCAGCATTATGGCACGCAGAATTGCAAACGATGAAGTAAAGAAAGCAGATATCCTCATTTATCCGGATGTATCAAAAATGGAGTGGAGATCGCTTCTCAAACAGGATGCAAAAATAGACGGCATCCAATGCGGTATTGAGATAATGGAGAAACATATAGGACACCTAAATCTCCTCATGAAAAAGAACTCTCTCCAGCGTTTCTTCCAACGTATACTCGGTGGAAATTAAGCGTGAAGCTCCACTATCTTTTTCTGCAAACCCGTTGAGTATTGGAATGCTTTTTTTGGCCGATTGATTATTTCCTCAGGCAGCCCTCGCCCTCTTCCCCATTCTCTCATAAACACTTTTTCAATCCCATCTTTTAGTTTATATTCCGCAGGAACGGTAAGGGAAAATTCAACAAAGTCTTCTTCAAGATAGGGATTAAAAAGCTGTATCCCAAAGTAAGATGCCATGGCGCTATCTCTTTTTTTGTCGGTTTCAAGAAGGACCAAATCTTTTCTTATTTGAGACGTAAGTTCATCATTATTCATCCCCTTATATTTGTGGTATCCGGCAAATAGAATGTCCGGCCCCTGCCCTGTGACGATTGCGGAAACTCCAAGTTCATGAGCATGTTTAAAAATAAGGAAATATCCCGTCGCAAGGGATAGTTGCATTGTCGAACATTCAACCCCGACTCTTTCTAATAGTTTTCTAACAACAGGCAGCGTGTGTACGATTTCTTCTTCCGACAGGAAAACCCATTCAAGTTTTTTTCCCAAATGTTTGGCAACTTGCATAGCAAAGGGTTTGTCTTTTGTTTTATCCGTTCCCATGGAAAGAATATAGGCATTATTATAGAAGTGGGCCACATATGTGGTAATGAGCGAAGAGTCAATCCCCCCCGAAAGCAAAACACCTACGTTCTGCGCTGTTTTGAGATACTCCGTGAAGTGATTTGATACAATACCATCAGCCTTTTGAATATAATCATGTATGTCCATTTTCGAATAATTTCATTATAAATTGTAATCCTTTCCGTGTACTATCCCAATAATTTCCCGAAGGACCTCGAGCCACATCTTATCACGCTTCTCATTGCGCTGCAAGAACTGTGGGAAAAAAACACGACAAAAAAACCATTTAACTGGCAGAAACATATTCATTCTATCCAAAAAAATTCCGTCTATGTGAAAGCGTTTAAAGGAAAAAGTCCCTCTATCTGGTGGCTCCAGTTTATTCTCCAGCGCTATTCAAACAAATTCTCCCCGGAATTCCTCGCATTCGCCCACCATTCACTTATCAAAACAAAGATGCGCTCACAGTCGGGCATTGTTCCCCTTACCGTATTTACAAAGGGTGTTGCCTGTCCCTTCAACTGTGTCTATTGTCCCTCCGAGCCAAACGTCCCAAAAAGTTATTTTTCCGATGAACCGGCTGTCATGCGGGCTATACGCAGCGGCTTTGATCCGTTCAAACAAACACAGAGCAGGTTGATAATGTTTGCACTCTCCAATCACAACATCGATAAAATTGAACTTATCGTAAAGGGAGGAACTTTTTCGTTTCTTCCCAGGAGATACCGCACATGGTTTTTTAAAAGACTCTACGACGGCTGCAATGGCGACACACTCAAACTCCTCACATCAGGAAAAAAGTCTCTCGACACCGCCCGCAGTCTCCTCGAAGCGCAACAAAAAAATGAAAACGCTCCTTCGCGCATAATCGGCGTCAATATTGAAACACGTCCCGATTATATTAATGAAAAAGAAATCCTCTATCTCAGGAAACTGGGAGTTACTCATGTTGAACTGGGCGTCCAAACTCTTTCCGATACAATCTATAAAATAATAAAAAGGGGGCATACCGTTCAGTCTGTCGTAGAGGCAACGAAGCTTCTTAAAAATGCAGGGTTTAAGGTAGGATACCATCTCATGCTCAATCTTCCGGGATCAACTCCGGACAGTGACAAGAAAATGGTGGAACAGGCGTTTACTGACCCGCGCTTTATGCCGGATCATTTGAAACTGTATCCGACAACCGTGACAAAATTCACTCCCCTTGCAACGTGGTATATGGAAAAAAAATATATTCCTTACTCTTTTTCGCACCTTGTTGACGTTATTGTTTATTTTAAAAGCAGAGTGGCTCCTCCTTGGGTCCGCATAGGGAGACTTACTCGGGATATTACGACACACATGATGAACGAGCAACTATTCCCTCCCAACTTACGAGAGATTATTCAAAAAAAATTACATGAAGAAGGAAAAAAATGCCAGTGCATCCGTTGTCGGGAAATACAACTGAGACAGCCTCAAAAGCCATTCCGCCTGCGAGAGGCATTATATGAAGCATCCGGTGGAAAAGAATATTTTATAGAAAAAATCGATGCCAATAATCGATGCCTTGGATTTGTGAGACTTCGCATCGCAGAAGGCGGCGCAATGGTACGCGAACTCCACGTCTATGGTAAGGCGCTGCAGCTTGGAGCTGAGGAAAAAAAAGAAACACAACACCGCGGACTCGGAGAAGAGCTCCTATTCAGAGCAGAAACAATTACCAAAGAAAAATCAATAAAAAGTCTTTCGATTATTTCCGGCATCGGAGTGAGGAACTACTACAAGAAATTCGGATACCAAGAAAAAAATACCTACATGGTCAAGACGCTCTCTTAGTTGGGCCAGTGACATTTTTTGTATTTCTTTCCGCTTCCGCACCAGCAAGGATCATTCCTTCCCGGCTTTTCTTTTGCAACAGCTGCTTGCGTAACGGCCACCTTTTTTGTTTCCTTTTGTTCTGCTTGATTAAACGGATTTACCGCACCAGCCGATGAAAGTTGCATATGGGTCGGCGTTTCTGGTCGGATCCTTTCAAGCTCTGAAATCTCAATCTTAAAAAGTTTGCGTGTTGATTCGTATGGAATATCCGTCATGAGTTTTTCAAACATGGAATATGCCTCATTTTTGTATTCAATAAGCGGATCAAGCTGTGCATATCCTCTCAAATTTATTCCTTCACGTAGGTCCTCTATTGCGGTTAAGTGGTCCGTCCAATATTTATCTATAGTCGAGAGGAAAATGGATTTTACTATTTCTTTCCATAGTACTTCGCCCACCATTTTTTCCCGCGCTGCAAATTCCCGCTCTATTTCTGCAATCATGTGTTTTTTTAATTCTTCAATTTGTCTGCTTTTCACCATTTGCTTGAGCTGGGATTTTCCGGGAGTACAGAGAAGTTCCATTTCACGGATTAAATCGTTTTCCATTTCTTCAGTAAATTCAACCCCCTCAAATGTATATTGTGCAAGGATTGAGTTTACCTCTTCGTTAAACATATCAAGAATTGTTTTTTTGAAAGTGTCTTTATCTGTAATTGCAAACAACATCTTTCGACGAAGTGCATATATTATTTCGCGTTGCTTATTGAGGACATCGTCATAATCAACGAGGTGCTTTCGGATATCAAAGTTATATCCTTCCACTTTTACCTGGGCTTGCTCTATGGCCTTTGAAACCATCGAATGACTGAGTGGCTGATCCTCGGGAAGATTAAAAAATGTCATCAGTTTTGATATCTGTTCTCCTCCGAAAATGCGCATCAAGTCGTCCTCAAGCGCGACAAAAAAGCGGGTTTCACCCGGATCTCCTTGTCGTCCTGCACGTCCTCTTAACTGATTATCGATACGTCGTGACTCATGGCGTTCGGTACCAAGGACATAGAGTCCTCCCAATTTCATGACTTCGTCATGTTCTTTTTGCCACTCCATCATAAGCTTGTTATAGTCCTTATCGTCAGGATTCGGTTTCACTCCTCCCAAAATGATATCGACTCCACGCCCTGCCATGTTTGTCGCGACCGTTATTGCATGTTTTTTTCCTGCACGGGAGATGATTATCGCTTCCCGTTCATGGTTTTTTGCGTTGAGAAGTTCGTGAGGAATTCCTTTTTTGAGAAGCAATCGCGATAAATATTCGTTTTTATCAATGGATGTTGTGCCGACAAGTACCGGGCGTCCCGTCTTATACTGCTGCGCTATCTCTTCCGCAATGGCGTTATATTTTGCATTTTCCGTCTTATAAATCATGTCCGGCTCATCTTTTCGTACCATCGGCCTATGGGTTGGAATAATGATGACATCTGTCTTGTAAATTTTATTAAATTCCTCTGCCTCTGTTGATGCGGTTCCTGTCATTCCTGCAATTTTTTTGTATGCACGGAAATAGTTCTGCAAAGACACCGTAGCGAGCGTTTTTGACTCCCGTTGGATCTGTACGTTTTCTTTTGCCTCAATTGCCTGATGAATTCCCTCGGAAAATCGTCTTCCCGAAAGAAGACGGCCGGTGAACTCATCCACAATAACAATTTCTCCGTCCTTGACGATATAGTCTTTATTATTTTTAAATAATACTTCTGCTTTCAATGCCGCTTCTATATGGAATAGAGTGTCATAATCCTTTTCATATATATTAGTAACGCCAAGGATTTTTTCTATCTTTGAAATAGCGGCTTCCGTAAGATGGACAGTTCTCGCTTTTTCATCTACTTTATAATCGTCCTTATCAAGTTGTTTGACGATGTTTGCATATTTGAAATACTTGGAAGTATCTTCTTCGTAGGGAGCGGAAATAATATGAGGAGTACGCGCTTCATCGATAAGGACCGAGTCTGCCTCATCAATTATGGCAAAGTGAAACCCGCGTTGTACTAAGTCTTCCGGATTCACTGCCATATTATCGCGGAGATAATCAAATCCGAATTCACTGTTGATACCGTAGGTAATATCCGCCTCATACGCTTCTTTTCGGGAACATGCGCGAAGATGCTTGAGCCTCCAGTCCTGGACATCACCATCTACATGATTTTCGTCATAGATGAAAGATTGATCGTTTATTATTGCGGAGGTTGTCAGTCCGAGGAAGTTGAATACCTCACCCATCCAACCGGCATCTCGGCGAGCAAGATAATCGTTGACGGTGACAAGGTGGGTTCCTTTCCCTTCCAGCGCATTTAGGTAAAGCGCCGATACTGCTGAAAGTGTTTTCCCTTCTCCAGTTCTTTGTTCACTAATTTTTCCCTGGTGAAGAGCGATGCCTGCCATCAACTGAACATCAAAATGCCTTTCTCCAAGCTTCCGTCTGGCCGCTTCCCTGACAAGTGCGAATGCACGTGGAAGAATAGCATCAAGAGAAACCCCTTCCCCAATTTGTTCCTTAAATTTCAGTGTCTCATCCCTGAATGTACTGTCTTTCAAATCTCTCATCTCACTTTCCAGTGTATTGATTTCATCGACAATTTTTTTATATGTATCTACTTGTTTTTGATTGTAATCGAACAATTTGGAAAAAAAACTAAACATAGGTATGTGTAATTATAAATGGGAAGAAAAAGGAGAAAACAAAAAATGACGTTATTGAACCGAAAATTCTTGTGGAATGACAAGAACTCGTATAGCATCATATCTGTTTTTTTCCTTACTTGTTCCCGGGTTTGTTTTACTAACAACAAAATGGACTGAATCGCCCTCTTTCATTTTAGAAAATCCAATGCTCTCAATTTCTTTTGTTTTAACGTTTAACATGAATTGACGTGTGGAATTCTGAATATCAAGAGTATATTCATCCTTGTCGTACGTAATAACTTTTAAATAATAATCGGTCTTCGAAATTTCAGAGATTCTCCCGGTTTTTACCAAAAATTGCTCATCAATATATACGTCATTTGCTTCAACGGTATTATCCAGCATCTGCCCTGTAACAATAATATAGTCCCCTTCTTTCAGATCTCCTTTTTTTATCTCATTTGTTTTGGTTCCTGCAATTCTGTACAGGTGCGTGAGTGTGTCATCTATTTTTATGGAGTAAGTCTTTTCATCCACACCTTCAGTTGCGTTTATAGTGACGATGCTGTCTTTGATTTTTGAAACGATACCGACATATGCCCGTTGATCTTTTTTTTGCAGCGCTTCTGCCTGTGATTTGAGTGTATCAAGAAGATGTTGTGCCCCTTTTTCTTCAGGAGTTGCTGATATGGAAGCAGACTTCGTCGGCTCAAGCGTTGGAGAAATCGCAATCACGGCCGGCACGACACACAAACAAACAGCAACGACCGATATAAGTAGTGATTGTTTTTTATTCATTAATTTGCAGTTAAATAGTAAACTTTCAATTCCTTCTCCTGTACTTTGCCTCCCGTTCCCTTCGGATAAGAACTTATGTGAATGACGTTCTCTCCTAGTGAAAGGGGGACGTCAATCGTAAAAGCTCCATTTTCCGCTGTTGCGGTCAAGTCTTTTGTCTGAGTCTGCACAACGAGAAAACTCCCTTTTTCAGTCGTTCCCTTCAGAGATACTTTATTCGTATCAAGGACTACTCCATCCGTAGGCGCAGAAACAATAAGGGGCTCTATTGCTACGCCCGTGCCAGCGCCTGTTACTACTTTTTTTTGTGTTTGCTGCTTTTGGGTGACCGTCTGATTTTTTTGTGTATTAAGGATAACAACAAACGAAAAGACAAGGCCGAATATGATTCCCATCGAAATCGCAACACCTGTTTCTTTTTTCATATATTTCTGTACAGAAATAGTACCTCAAAACAACTGATAAGTCAAACAACATATCACAATGAGCCGGAGTTATTGCTTAACACAAGAGAATGGAACACATGGGGAAATTCGTTTATGATGTCAACCGTACTGAACCAATAACCCTTGATGGCACTCAACTCGTCCGCTGTTTTTTTTAAAATAAAAGATGCAAGTACCGGAGCAGAAAAAACATCGGTCATTGTTGAGAGTCCTGCGGTAAGCCCAGCCAAGACATCTCCCGTTCCACCTTTTGTAAGTCCGGCATTTCCTCCCTCGATGATGACGGTTTTTGTGCCATCCGTCACGATATCTTCAACGGCTTTTAGTAAGATGATGCAGTTATATTTTTTTGCCATTTCTTCTGCCGCTTCTCTTTTTTGATTTTGCTGAAGGGGAGAAATGTTTCTGTCAAAAAGGGTGAAAAATTCTTTTTGGTGGGGAGTAAGTATCGGTCGTCTCTCAAGAAGAAGCAGCCATTCGGGCTCCATCATCTGGAGAGCTCCTGCATCAAACACAAATTGTTTTTTGGGGAAATGAACAATAAGGTAATATACGAGATTTCTTGTAAACTCTCCTTCATCTTTGATTGCAAGCACTTCATTCCATGTTATCTCTTTTACCTTCTCCTTGCGATCTCCTCTCATCATTCCGTTCCCGACAAGAATAACATCATCTTCCTGTGCGTATAGGAGGATATCTTCAAAATCAACAACGATTCCTCCCTGCCATTTCGTTTTAATCTGCGAGATAATGTCGTTATTCTCTTTGGTGGAGGCGACATGGACCATATCAAGCAAATGATCCACGACCTCAGCTGACCAGATAACCGCTCCATGAAAAAGAGATGATCCGCCGATTATAAGTGCTTTTCCGTTTTGTCCCTTGTGAGATCCGCGTCCCGGCAGGACCAGTTTTTGCAGAAAGGTTCCAATATTTTTATTTTCTTTTGTCGAAACGATCATGGAAAGAACGTCTAAGTTATAATCTAATCCTTAAGTAATTTTAGTATAATTTACCTCATGACAATTGACCACTTTAAATTCAGAAAATTATTTGCAGATTATTGGACTTCGAAAAACCACAGAGAGGTTCCTCCTATTCCGCTTGTCCCGAAAGAGGACCCAACAACTCTTTTTACGGGGTCCGGAATGCAACAGCTTGTTCCCTTTCTCTTAGGAGAAGTCCACCCCCTTGGAACCCGACTGTACAACATACAAAGGTGTATCCGTGCACAGGATATTGAAGAAGTGGGAGACAACAGACATGATTCATTTTTTGAGATGATGGGAAACTGGTCGCTCGGAGACTATTTCAAAAAAGAACAGATCCCCTGGTTTTTTTCATTCCTCGTCAACGAACTCCACCTTGATCCGCAAAAGCTCTACGTTACTGCCTTCAAAGGAGAAAACGAGCTCCCCCAGGATACGGAGTCCGTTGAAATCTGGAAACAAGAATTTAAAAAGGTGGGAATAAAAGCCGATATCGGTAATCATATTTATCTGTATGATGCAAAAAAGAACTGGTGGTCACGGTCCGGAACTCCGTCCGAGATGCCAAGCGGCGAACCCGGTGGACCAGACAGCGAAGTATTTTTTGAGTTTACTCAAGTGGCGCATGATAAAAAATATGGAGAAAAGTGCCATCCGAACTGCGAATGCGGCAGGTTCCTGGAAATAGGAAACTCTGTTTTTATGCAGTACAAAAAAAACAGTGATGGTATGTTTTCCCCTCTTCCTAAAATGAACGTTGATTTCGGAGGAGGACTGGAACGGCTTATGATGGCGATGGAAAACACCAACGATATGTTTGCAACTTCCCTCTTTGCGCCGATTATTAAGGAGATAGAAATCATAACACATAAATCATATGTCGATGAAGAAAACAGGCCCTCCATGCGCATTATCGCAGATCACCTGAAAGCGTCCGTATTTCTTATAAAAGACGGAGTACTTCCCTCAAATAAAGAACAGGGGTATGTGTTAAGAAGGCTGCTCCGGAGACTTACGGTGAAACTCAGAAAACTGTTAGGCAAGCTTCCTTCGCCGGATGAGGTCGCTGCAGTTTCTGAAAAAATCCTTGAACTTTACAGGGGTGTCTATTTTAACCCCGAAGAAGACATGAGAACAATTAAGCCGATAATAACGGATGAGATAAAAAAATTTAACGTAAGCCTCGAAAAAGGAATAAAACTGATAGAAAAAATCTCTGCTATCGACGGAAAGGGTGCCTTTGATCTTTATCAGTCACACGGTTTTCCCTTTGAAGTCACTGTGGAGCTGTTCCGGGAAAAAGGACAGGAAATAGATCGCGATCAATTCATCAGCGAGTTTAATAAACACAAGGAACTTTCCCGTTCTGCATCTACTGCAAAATTCAAGGGAGGACTTGCTGATAATAATGAACAAACCGTTAAATATCATACGGCAACACATCTTTTGCACCAGGCACTTTTTGACGTCTTGGGAAGTGAGATACGGCAGGAAGGCTCAAATATCACCGGAGAACGGCTTCGGTTCGATTTCTATTCCCTGAGTAAGCCGTCGGAGGAACAACTTAAAAAAGTTGCCGAAATTGTAAATGAAAAAATTAAAGCGGAGCTTCCCGTTTCGTTTCAACTCCTTCCGAAAAGTCAAGCGGAAAAACTGGGAGCAAAATCTTTTTTCCGACAAAAATATCCCGATATGGTAAAGATATATTCTATAGGAGAGTATTCCAAAGAATTTTGCGGAGGACCACATGTTACCAATACAAAAGAAATCGGCAGCTTCACAATTATGAAATGCGAAAAGATTGGGAGCAATTTATTTAGAATTTACGCGAAATGACATGAGCATTATCATTTGCTCTCTTATGTCATCCTGAGCGAAGTCGAAGGATCTTATGAAAAAACCTGAGGTGATGTATGAAGATTTTTCAAAACTTGATATCCGTGTCGGAGAGGTGAAAAACGCGGTGCCCGTTGAAGGATCAAACAAACTGCTTCACTTGACGGTTGACCTGGGAGCCGATTACGGAACCGTTACTATCCGGTCAGGCATTGCAAAATATATCACTGCCGAAAAACTTATCGGAAATAAATATCTTTTTGTCGCAAATCTTGCCCCCCGCATGATTATGGGAGTGGCGTCTCAAGGCATGCTTCTTGTCACTGTCGAAAAAAAGGGAGAGGTCGAAAAACTCCGTTTCGTAAAAACGGCAAAAAGTTCCATGAATGGAGCTACGTTGTGTTGACAATTATTAATAAATAGTATTTAATGTTTGCACTATGATAAAAAAACATTCATCCTCAAAACCCGAAGTGGATCTAAAGGCTCAGTCGGCCCAACAGCCGAAATTTAATTGGGCAATTGTTGCCGTTGTTATTTGTCTTGCGGCTATTCTGCTCATCATAAGAAGTTTCAAAGGAAAAACGGAAGAATTCAAAAATAAACAAATTCCTGAAGCAATCAAAAAAGTCTTAAACAATCCTTCAACAAAGTTTGAAATTGCAAGTGTCGTTGAAAAAAGCGGCATTTATGAATTCGTATTAAAACTGAATAACCAAGACTATACCTCCTATATCACAAAAGACGGAAAAATACTTTTTACCTCCGGAGTTGAACTTGATAAAGTAGGTAAGCAAACAGCAGCTGCAACAACTGAGCAAAAAAAGTTGACCTGCAACGATCTGCAAAAAGCTGACAAAGCAAACCTTACGGCGTTTGTCGTATCCAACTGTCCTTTCGGGCTTCAGATGCAGCGTGTATATAAGAATGCCCTTGCTGAAAATCCTGCCCTGTCATCTAATCTTGACATAAAGTATATCGGCTCAATCGTTGACGGGAAAATTACCTCAATGCACGGAGACGAAGAAGCAAAAGAAAACTTAAGACAGATATGTATCCGTGAAGAACAAAAAGATCTCTATTGGCCATATGTTTCTTGCTACATGCAGGCGGGAAAAACAGATGAATGTATTACGTCATCCGGTGTCAATAAGACTCAGCTTGACGGCTGCACAGGAGATGCAAAGAGAGGACTTGCTTATGCACAAAAAGATTTTGACTTAGCATCCCAGCTTAAAGTGAGCGGTTCCCCGACTCTTATCCTTAACGGAAAACAGGTCGTGTCGGAATTTGATTTCGGAGGACGTGTCCCGAACAGCATTCAAACAATTGTGAGCTGTGGGTCAAAAACTCCTGACAGTTCATTCTCAACACAGATATCAACCAAAGATATGGCAACAGCATTTGCAACAACTGATGAAGTTGCCTCAACAGGAACGACCACATCCGCAGCCGGATGTGCCCCTGCAAAATAACCCAGTAATTTAAAACAATGGAGGTGGTGAAAGCCACCTCCTTTTTGTATACTGAAGGGAGGTATGGTAAAAAAACACACTAAAGACAGTCTTGAACCAAGAGTGAGCTTTCTCATACTCATGGGTATTATCGTTTTCTTTTTGCTGGGATACTTGTTTATCAAGTACCGATAAGCTAAAATAAGGACCTTGTCGCTATAGTCTAGAGGCCTAGGACAACAGATTCTCATTCTGTGAACACGGGTTCGAATCCCGTTAGCGACACCCCCAAACTTTGATACAATCAAAGCTATGAGATTCAACAATATCCTTCCCGAACTTTATGTTATTGACTTCAAAAAAAGTCTCAATTTTTATACAGACATATTGGGTTTCAAACTTGAATATGAAAGACAAAACCCATTATTTGCCTTCCTTTCCTATCAGGGAAGTCAACTTATGATTCAACAGGAAGATGAAGATGAGGTTTGGCACAATGGAACACCGGAATATCCATTCGGAAGAGGGATTAACTTTCAAATTGAGACAGATAATGTACAGAAAATTGTCGATTCACTTGCAAAAAATAATTATCCATTAAAGAGAGGAGTAAAAGATAGTTGGTATAAAGTGAAAAAAACGTTGCATGGCTGTCGAGAAATCCTTGTGATGGATCCTAGTGGATATTTACTACGCTTCTCTCAGGGCCTTGGAATTAGAGGGTGATAAAAATAAGCTCCAACATCGTACCACGCCCTATACCATCAAAACAAACTCATCAGAATCTTCTCTGATATAATTTTTTTAATGAAAACAACGAGAGTCATTTTTGCATTAGTGATAGTACTTCTCCTTTTATGCGCAGCTTATTCGTTTTACAGA
This sequence comes from bacterium, assembly GCA_021833625.1. Lineage (GTDB taxonomy): Bacteria > Patescibacteriota > Microgenomatia > UBA1406 > GWC2-37-13 > JAKBEU01. The sequence continues at coordinate 233,846 of JAKBEU010000002.1, read as the reverse complement.
CAGCCGCAACAGGTTCCAAAAACGTCACAAAGCATATCTCCTACTATCACAAAGAATGTTTTAGGTACTTCGATACAGACGCGCACCAAGTCCTCAGGGTGTGTCGCCACACAAGGAATTGAAGATGAAGCATGCACACCGGGAGACGTCATTAAGGGAGCGACAAGAGAGCAAATCTGCGTACCGGGGTATTCAAAATCGGTACGTAATGTTCCTGAAAGCGTAAAAAAAGAGGTATACGCAGAATACGGAATTACGACGCATATGAAAAATGAGTATGAAGTTGATCACCTTATCAGTCTCGAGCTTGGGGGTTCAAACGATATCAGCAATCTGTGGCCGGAATCAGCCGAACCGCGTCCCGGGTTTCATGAAAAAGACAAGGTCGAGAATTATCTTCACAAACTGGTCTGCAGTGGCCAGATGACGCTTAGCGATGCGCAGATAAAAATAGCTCACGACTGGAAAGAATTTCTCCCCCTTGTCCAAAATTAGTTGGAAATGTAAAACCACAAAAAACTACCTCTTGACATTTTTTATTAAACTATTACAATCAAGGTATTAGAATTACCATTAATCTACTATGAACTTTGATTCCTTACCAAATAAACAGATCGTTGACAAAACAGCGATGGCCCTCAAGGCAAAACAGTACAACGTGTTTGTCGTAAAAGACGAACAGGAAGCGCTTACAACAATTAAAAAAATTATTCCTAAGGGTGAATCCGTTATGAACGGTGCATCCGTAACGCTTGAACAGATTGGATTCGTTGACTATCTGAAAAGCGGAAAACACGGGTGGGTCAATTTCCATGAAATGATCCTCGCGGAAAAAGATCCTGCCAAACAAGCAGAACTGCGTAAAAAGTCCGTACTTTCCGATTATTACCTGGGAAGCGTCCATGCGCTGGTTGAAAACGGTGAGTTTGTAATTGCATCAAATACCGGAAGCCAGCTTCCCCATATTGTCTTCACCTCGCAAAACCTTGTATTTGTTATCAGTACAAAAAAAATAGTAGCGACACTTGCAGATGCAATGAAGCGGCTTGAAGAACATGTCGTTCCTCTTGAAGATAAACATATGATGTCAAAATATGGAGTCGGCACCAGCCTGAACAAAATAGTGATTTTCAAAAATGAAAATCCTATGATGTATAGAAAAATCAACATAATCCTTGTCGAAAAAGATTTGGGATTTTAATCCACTCTGTTGGGGAGCTTCTGCTTAATTAAATCGTTAAGAAGCGCTCTTTCTTTGTCTGAGATTTGATACAATGGACAAAGAATATGAAAAATAGCCAAAAGAATAATTCCGCTAAAGGAATTTTACTCCTTTTAACGTCTGCGTTTTTATATAGCATCATACCTGTCCTTATCAGAACCTTGGGAGGGGGCGGTTTGCTTCCCATGTCCCAGGTCTTTTTGCGGTATATCTTTGCTTTTTTTGCAGCCGCAATTTATCTCTTCCTGATTTCAAAATCAAAAATAAAAGTAGATAAAAAAGATATCTTTCTTCTTGCCATTACCACAATATTCGGTTATGCGCTCACAAACCTGTTTTTTACCTACGGTATTTTATACACAAAAGTCAGTAATGCACTATTTCTTTTTTACACATATGCCATCATTGCACCCATCCTTGGCTATTTTTTTCTTAAAGACAAGATTAATTTGGTAAACATAGCTTCCTTAATTATCAGTCTTGTCGCTTTGGCGCTTCTCTTCTCCCCAAACTCTATCCCGACGTGGAAGTTGGGTGGCTTTTTTGCAATACTGTCGGCGCTTGGCCAATCTTCTTACCTTATCTTGCGAAAAAAACTGAATAAATATCCTGCAAGTTTTATGATGTTTGCCAACACTCTTGTGGGAGTTGTGGTGCTTGGTGCACTCAGTTTGACTATTGAACGTTCTTTTTATTTCGGCGGAGGAATCACTCACGTAACAAGCAGTGTTTGGATAACAACAATTCTCTTCGGAATAGATAACTTTTTAGCATGGTTTGCCATGACAAAAGGATTTGAATACTTTAAGGCAACAGCAGGAAGCATTATCCTCTTATCTGAGTTAGTATTTGGAATATTTTTTGCCTTCCTCTTCTTTAAAGAAATTCCGACATTGGCAACATTTGTCGGAGGAGTGTTGATTTTGATATCCTCTACTTTTGTCATATTAAAAGGAGAAAATTAATATGAAAACTATTGAGTGGATTTTATGTGATGTAAGTGGAGTAATTATTGCTCCCACACTGAAAAACCCCAACGGTTACACCGTTGAAACGCGCTATTTCAGCCAGGAACAGCTCGAGGGAATGTATACGGCAAAGGAATATACCAACTACATGCTTGGATATATTTCCCATGAACAGTTTATCGGTAAATACCTGAAACAGCATAAGCTTGACCTGAGCGTTTCCGAATTTGATGAACTATTCAAAAAAGACGTTGTTCCAACCGAAGGGATGGAGACGCTTTTCCAAACACTGGAGAAAAAATATAAAATAGCGCTTGCAACAAATGAAGGAAAAATGCTGATGAAATATAAGGTTGAGGGATCCGGCCTTGTGCAATATTTATCCAAAGTCATTCCCTCTTATCTGTTGAGGGAAATAAAACCCCATTCAAATTTTTTCAAAAAAACCCTTAACATAATAGGTGCGCAGCCTGATGAATGTATTTTTATTGACGATATGAAACAGAATTGCGATGCGGCTTCATCTCTCGGGATAAAAAGTATTCAATTTAAGGACGCGAAACAATTGGAAGCGAAACTTACCACATTACATATACTATAATCGTCATATGAAAAAAATACAGATAACCAAAGAAGGCTTTGATAATCTTCAGGAAGAGTTGAAGAATCTCCAAGAGGTAAAACGCCCTTTCACCATAGACAAACTACAGAAGGCCCGTTCAATGGGTGACCTCAAGGAAAACAATGCTTACCACGCTGCCCGCGAGGAACTGGGAGAATTGGACGGAAGAATACTCGAAATAAAACACGTCATAAGACATGCGGAAATAGTGGAAACAAATACCGGTGACAACCTGATTTCACTCGGAAAAACAATAGTTGTAGATGCGGGAGGAACAACAAGAACATTTCAAGTGGTGGGAGAATTTGAAGCGGATCCGATGAACGGAAAGATTTCCCACACATCTCCTATCGGCAAAACTCTTATCGGAAAAAAGACGGGAGAAGCAATAGAAATCACCCTTCCGAGCGGGAAAGTAACGTATAAAATAGTGTCCGTGAAATAATTATTTCAGGATGGCAAATGCACGGCTCACTTCGTCGTCATTTAGAATGAGAGTGAACTCGGTATTTGTCGAAACGACATCAATGACATTTATCCCTTCCCAATTCAGACGTTTCAAAATGGAATAGTAGACGCCGGGAGTTGTGACATTTTCTTTCGGTAGCCTTAGGATAAGGGCTGAAAGATGGGAACGCTTTGCAATCTGTTTTGTATCGGCATACGCCTTCTCAACCAGCGTCATATATTTTTTACTGACAATTATCGCAAGTTCGAATACACCCTCCGTTATCGTAAAAAAAGCGTTGGAGTTCTTCTCAAAGGAATTCAAAAGCTGTCTGAGCTTTGCGACGGTTTCCTCGGTGTGACTGAACGTATATTCCACCAAGTCAGAACGCACAATTATTTCTTCTGCTTTCAATTCCCTTTGCAAATTCTTTTTTTGCAGAGTTGATTCAATGCGTTTGAGAGCCATGACAATCGATCCTATCTGTATATTTTTAAGCAGGGTTTCTTCAAATTCCGGTTTCATAATACGTGCAAGAGCGCTGTGATTCGCAATTCCTTCTGAGAGCATTTCCTCCAAAAATATGTGTGACTTTATATAGTTTCGGGTGAGGTCGGTTACTGTTTGCATATGTTGTAATTTTAACATTTTATAATTATTTTGTCAAATTATGTGAATTATTTGTAATTTTTACTATCACCATTATAATAGATTTTCTATGGCACAAATGGAGATGCAGGGGAACGGATATGATATTCCCGCAATACAAACAAGCAGTGTTGGAGAAGTCACCTACCCTCCCGTTGCCGCTTCCGAGAAGCGCAAAAAAGGTATCTATCCTGCCGTGATTACGCTTCCCGGAGACTTGCTTCAATTATCAAGTGAATTCAGCCAGATGCCGCTTAGCGCTGATACCACCCGAATAAGTGCACGTTATTTTGTCGAGAACGCCGTGCTTTCAGGGCTAACGCCTGATGAGCGCGAACGGATAACGCCTCTAGTTGAAGGCATCATCAGACTTTCGGGAGACGGAAAAATGTTTAATGATTGTTCCATTTTATATTTGGGAAAAAATGCACAGGAGAGACATACGCCGCCTGAACTGTTTGAAAAGGAGCTGCAGGCAGTTCGGGAAATAATGGGCAATCCTCCGTCCAACAAGGAACATGATTATTCTCCTTACGGGTTCAGGGAAATAACCGAAAGAGATCGGGTTGACGAGGACATCATTGATCAATATGCGCAGTTGTATAAGGCCTTTGGTTGGTCAAGAGACGAGGTCATAAATATTCTTCAAAATCCCACCAATATTCTTCTGGGGACATTTGTCGGCGATCAGTTGGTAAGTGCGGGCATGGCGGAACGCGCTGAGTTTGCAATAGAAAGAGGGGGCGCACCTCAACCGTTTGTCATGTATGAGATAACGGAAGCTGCAACACGCGAAGAGTATCGCGGCAAAGGACTTTATACAAAAATTGCATCCGAGTTGATGAAAGTCCTTGCGCAAACCGATATCGATCTTTTATACGGAGAGTCAAATGCACAGGCACCAGGGGTGCTGCGGGCTGCGCGTACGCTCGGTCGAACGACTAGCATAGAAACTTTGGCACAGTTCGGATTTCCTCCCCGATTTCTTGAACAGCACGTCCGCATATCCGGAGGAGTGAATGATGACCGACCCTTGAGCGAAAAAAATGATCTGTTGCCGACCTATATGACGCGTGATAAATTGTTACAATATGCCCATGAACACTGATATACAACAACTGCTTATAAAACTCGTTGCCATCCCTTCCGGATATCCTCACGAAAAAGAAATATCCGAATATATATATTCTTTTTTTCTGAAGAAAAATTGCAGGGTGACAAAACAGCTCGTTGAAAAGGACAGATATAACATACTTGTTGAAAAAGGTTCGAGTAAGAAAAGTATTCTGCTGTATACACATTTAGACACAGTGGGAATTGCAAATGGATGGATGACGGATCCCTACACTCTTAATATTAAGGGAGACCGTGCATATGGGCTCGGAGCTTGGGATATGAAAGCAGGAATGGTTGCCAGTATCATTTCGTTTCTCAATTCGTCTCCGAAAAACATAAAGCTTAAAATGGCATTTTGCATTGATGAGGAAAATATCTCAAAAGGAGGATTTAAACTTATCAATTCTTCTTTCATGGAGGACGTCGTAAATGTCATATCTACGGAACCGGCATTTGCAAACGGTAACCAGGGAATAGTAGTCGGGAGAATAGGACGAGCTGTATATACCGTATCAATAAGGGGACAGTCAAAGCACTATGCTTTTTACGAACCCTCATGTGACATTAACTATGTCCTAAGCGAATTTATACAGTCCCTAAAAAAAATGTATAAAAAAAACGGAGATAAAAAACAATTTGTATTCGTACGAAAAATAGAATCAAAAACAACCGGTATGTCTCTTCCCGAGCAGATTATGTGTGAACTGGACTCTGCTGTCCTTCCTCCCCTTACGCATGTAAAGTTATTGGCAAAACTGAAAGGAGTAGCGGCAAGAATCGAAAGAAAATACGGGAATAAGATTTCAGTCGATATCAATCTGAAGCAAAGAGAAAGTCCGTTTCTTGAACCCTATGTTGTTTCTCCCCGCGACACTCATCTTTCTTTGATGAAGAAAAGCATACGAGAAGCAACGGGAAAAAAGGCAGTTCCCTACTTCAGGTCTTCCGTTGCGGATGAGAATATATTCGGCTCTCACAAAATATCTACACTTGGTATTGGCCCGGTGGGCGGAAACGCGCATTCATGCAACGAGTGGGTATCCTTACAGTCCGTTTCAAAAATATGCGAAATACTGACAACGTATATTCGTCTTGTCGATTTGGCTCCATAAAACTCATTTATTGTTATAATTGAGAAATATGTCTACCGCACAAAATCTGAAAGAAGACCGGCTGAAAAAACTGGAAAAAATACGTGAAATCGGATGGAATCCCTACCCTTCATCATATGAAAAAAAACAGATGATTGGGGAAGTAAGAGACATGGAAGGAAAACAGGTAAAAACTGCGGGAAAATTGTTCTCATTCAGGACACATGGAAATATCGCATTTGCCGATTTAAAAGATGAGTCCGGGAAAATCCAACTTTTCTTTAAAAAAGACGTACTGGGAGAGGAAACGTATAAACAATTATCGCTTCTTGATATCGGTGATTATCTCGGCGTTGAAGGAACGGTTACAAAAACAACCGCAGGAGAGCTGTCCATTATCCCTTCAAGTTTAACACTTCTTTCCAAATCGCTTCAACCGCTTCCCCATGAATGGTATGGGCTGAAAGATACGGAACAGAGATTTCGACAGCGCTACCTTGATCTACTTCTCAACCCGGAAGTGAGAGAGCGATTTAATGTTCGCACAAAATTGCTGAGGTTTTTGCGAGAATATTTGGACAACTTAGGGTTTTGGGAAGTCGAAACTCCCGTTTTTCATCCCCTATATGGAGGAGCAAATGCAAAACCGTTTGTAACACACTACAATGCTCTCGACCAGGATATGTATCTGAGAATCGCGTTTGAACTGTATTTGAAGCGCCTCATTGCGGGAGGATACGAGAAAGTATATGAAATAGGACACGACTTCAGGAATGAAGGGTTTGACAGATCGCACAGTCCTGAATTTACCATGGTTGAATGGTACGAAGCATACGCAAATTATCACCGTGTCATGGATGTGACGGAGGGGCTTTTCAAATTCCTTGCGGAAAAACTGAACGGTTCTTTGAAAATGAAAATAGAAGAAAAGGAAATTAACCTGTCCGGCAAATGGCCGCGAATCCCCATGTCTGAAATAATGAAAGAAAAACTTTCACTTGACGTCGACTCCTCTTCAAAAGAAGATCTTATGGCGTATTGCAAAACACATGCAATAGAACTAATAGGAGGAGAGACAAAAGGACAGCTTATTTATGTCATCTTTGAACATTCCATTCCAAAACTTCTTATCGAACCCACATGGATAATTGATTATCCGGAAGACGTATCCCCTCTTTCAAAGGGCCATCCCACCAAAAAAGGATGGGTCGAACGGTTTGAAGGATATATTGCCGGAAAAGAAATCTGTGACGGATGGAGCGAACTTACGGATCCGGTAATCCAGCGTGCACGTTTCAGTAACGATCAAAAGGCAGTCCGAAAAGATAAGGAAGAGGCGCAACAGATTGATGAAGATTTTTTGACCGCAATGGAATTTGGTATGCCGCCGACCGGAGGAATTGGCATCGGAATAGAACGCCTTGTCATGTTCTTTACCAACACATGGGCGATCCGCGAAACAATGTTGTTCCCGACTCTTAAAAAAAGCGGGATGTCAGTCCACACTCCTTCAAACGAAAAACAGGCTGCAAAAAAATCCGCACCACTTTTTTTCACCCGTGAAAAAGCCATTGCTTTTGTTCAGCCGCGCCTTGCAGCGAATGTCTTTAAACATTCCCTTGCCGTTGAAGCGGTCATGAAAGCACTTGCCCGACATTTTAATGGGGATGAAAATCTCTGGGGAGTTACCGGATTACTGCATGATGCGGACTGGGAAGAAACAAAACTGACTCCCGAAAAACACGCAGTAAAAACGGTTGAAATGTTGAAAAAAGAAGGAGAGACAAACGAAGAGTTGCTAAATGCTATTCTTGCCCATAACTTTGACTACAACAAACAGAAAGAGCCGATGACCAATATGGACTGGTCCTTAAGTTCATGTGACAGTCTGACCGGACTTATTACCGCAACAACACTTATTCTGCCGAATAAGAAAATAGCAGACGTAACGCCGGAGGCAGTTTTGAAAAAATTCAAAAATAAGGGGTTTGCCGCACGGACAAACAGGGCAATGATCCAACAGTGTGAAGACAAGCTAGGTCTTCCCCTTGCCGATTTCGTTACACTGGCGCTTAACGCAATGCAAACTATTGCGGGCGACCTTGGACTATGAAACAGCTTCTCATTGCCACTCACAATCCGGCAAAAAAGGAGGAATTGAGAAGAGGCTTTGCGCCCCTTTTGAAGTCCGGCATTTCGCTCATTCTTCTTGACGATCTGAATATTAACCAGGAACCGGAGGAAACGGGGGAAACGTTCTCTGAGAACGCAAAATTAAAAGCGCTCTATTTTTCTAAAATCTCAGGACTTCCGACCGTTGCAGATGATGGAGGAATTACGATTGATGCTTTAAATGGCGAACCCGGAGTCCATTCAAAACGGTGGATCGGGAGAGATGCAACTGACGTCGAACTCACAAACTATACGCTTAAAAAACTTCATGGCTTTCCTGATGAAAAGCGCACCTGTCACCTTACCCTTTGTCTCCACTTTTTTAATCCGCTTCACAACATGCATATACAGGTGACAAAGTCCGTTGACGGACACGTTGCCCACCATTCAAGCGGCTTGGCCCGTCCAGGCTTTCCCTACCGCGCCCTTTTTATAGTCGACAGGTTCAACAAATTTTATGATGAACTTTCATCCGAAGAACATGCCTTAGTTAACCATCGTCTTCTTGCGGTACGCGAGCTGGCTCCCCTTATTGCAAGCGATTTGTTACAATAATCCTATGTTATCCCTTGAATATATCCGACAAAACAAAGAAAAAGTAATTGCCGCAATAAAAAATAAAAACAGGGTTGCCGATGTAGATAAGATACTTACCTTTGACGACGACAGGAAAGAATATATTAGGCAGATACAGCTTCTCAGGGAAGAACGCAACAAAATTGCCAAACAACCTTTCACAGAGGTAACAAAAAAAAGAGGCATAGAATTAAAAACGGAACTAAAAGATAAGGAATTAAAACTTGCAACAATCGAGAAAGAGCTTAACACAATGGTAAGCTTTGTCCCCAACGTTCCGCTTGATGAGGTGCCTGTCGGAAAAGACGAGACGGGTAACCAGGAAATAAAAAAATGGGGAGAAACCCCAACATTCGATTTCCCCGCCAAAGACCACATTGATCTGGGGCTTGCGCTTGATATTCTCGATCTTGAACGGGGAACGAAGGTGTCCGGATTTAGGGGATATTTCTTGAAAAATAAAGGGGCAATTCTGCATATGGCACTCCTTTTTTACGTATTCAAAAAACTTACCGAAAAAGGGTATACCCCCCTTATCGCTCCTTCCATCGTCAAGGGATTTACTCTTTTCGGTACTGCACAGTTTCCTTGGGGAGAGCAGGAAGTATATAAACTGAATGATGACGACGCATATTTGGCCGGGACCGCAGAGGTTCCCGTGACTTCTTATTTTTCCGGTGAAATTTTGAAAGAAGAAGATCTTCCGAAAAAATTCGTTGCGTTTTCTCCCTGCTTCAGAAAAGAGGCGGGAGCATACGGCAAAGATACAAAAGGGCTTTACCGCGTCCATGAATTCTGGAAAATAGAACAGGTCATTATTGGAAAAAATAATCTTGACGAAGCACGAAAACTGCACGAAGAACTGCAACAGAACTCAGAGGAAATCTTACAGGATTTGGGTCTCCCCTACCGCGTTTTGCTTATGTGTACGGGAGATATGGGTGAACCTCAGATAAAAAAATACGATATCGAAACATGGATGCCGGCCCGGAAAAAATACGGAGAGACAATGAGTAATTCGATAATGGGCGAGTTCCAGACCCGAAGATTGAAAATAAAATACAGAAAAAAAGACGGCACAACCGAATATTGTTACTCGCTGAACAATACCGCAATGGCATCTCCCCGTACCCTGATTGCCGTTCTTGAAAATTATCAGCAGAAAGACGGAACAATAACTGTCCCGAAAGTATTGCAGTCATACACTGGCTTTGACAAGATATCTCCTTGACTTTATAAAAATCGTGATATAATGAACAGGTAATATGAACAGTCGTTTTTCCTTTATTATCGTTAAACAACTTTGCCTTACCAGGCGAGGTGCTTAATGGATAAAAAAGGAAAAACCTTTTAAAAAGCACCCGCCCAGACAGGCGGGTTTTTCAGTATTATGGGAGAATTTTTTATTTTTCTATTTATAATCGGAGTCGTTTATTTTTTACTGTAACTAATGAAAACACCAAATCCGAATATATTCGGCGTTATTATTTTTGTCTTTTGTCTTATTCTCCGCCTCTAGGCGGGTGAATTTATTTATTATTTATAAATATTTTCCCCGCCCCACAAAGGCGGGGTTTTTAGTTTTACCCTTATTATGAGTACAGTCATCGAAGCGAAAAGGACCAATGAAGTCTTGAGAACCCCCATTCCAAGAGCTGAGGTAATGGATCCTCTGGAAGGAGTTATGGAGGGAGGGACCCGATTTGAAAGATATCTGAATTTCCATAGGGGGGTACTGGGAAAAATATGGCCGCCAACAAGCGATTCAGGAGAATATGGAGACGATTTTCATAGGCCAAACAGGTACGACGGACGGTTTGACCCTGCCAATAACCCGAATTGGATGAGCGGATATACACAGTTTTCTCCGACAAGCAGGGGCCCTGAAAACCTGACTCCAACGGAATTTGAAACTGCAGTCTCAAACCTAGGAACATCAGACTATGTCCGCGTTCGTTCCGTGCCGGGAGAGCTCACCGTCCGAGAAACAAATAATATGCATACCGGCGGATCCTGTGTCATCGAAACATGGGGAGTGCGGACAATGACCGAACTTCGCGTTGCAATGCAAAACGGATTGGTTACGCCGGAAGTTGTTGCGGATACCGCGCGAAAGCTCGTTAATTTAGCGCCCTCCATAACTCATGCCTCAGGGGCACTCTTGGGAGGACAAAGTGAAATGGTTCATTTAATCGAGTCGGACATGTGGGCATCGCGGCTTGAAAATGAGTTTGGAGTTCCCCATGATGAAGCGCAAACAGAAACGAAGGCAGCATACGAGCGAATAAATGAAATAGTTAAACGAAGATCAAAACTCATTAATCCTGACTCAACGGTGTTGTCGGTTAACTTTGACGAACTGGGGTTACCTCAAGCGTTATCTGAGTGGTTTTCACAAATGGGTCTCCCCTATGATCCCTCCTTCCGTATTGCTGAAGTTATTTATACCTATATGGGGCCAAATGAATTGCAATTGGTACAACAGGCACTGCAAAGACAGCTTGACAGCGACGGTCATAACGGACCGGTGAGAGCAGCAATGGAAAGAGCTCTTCAGTCAGACTACCATGTCCGCGAAAAACAGATAGACCATCTCCGGTGGGGCTCAATGGATCTTCCGAAGGATGTCATTATGGGACTAAGAGAGCCATCGAGTGAGGAACTAGAAAAAATGGGAAACGATCCGGCGTTCGCACGTGGGCTTATTATGATGAGGGATATTTACCTGAGATTTGCAACCCAAAATCCGCAAGCATTAGCTGTTGGATTTGCCGATCTTCCCACATTCAGAAACGGAGTGCAACATGAGACGAGACTCAATTTTTCCGGAAAGCTTGGCACACCTGAGGAGACAAGAACCTTCTTAGAATCGGTCGATCAACAATTCAGCAATCCCGCACGACTCCACCGAAACAACGTGACCGAGCACCTGCAGTTTTTGAGATCGTATCTTGCTGATAACAGCAAAGAAAAAGCGGACACAATAGGCGAACTGACAAAGCTGCAAGCCACGCTTGCTCCCCTGAAAAAAGCCCAACAGGGAGTGGATAAGGCACACCAGCAATTTGTCCAACAGGAACAGTCTGTTGCAGAAAATCAAAGATATCTTACGCTTAGTCGCACATTGACAGAAGGCAAAGTGACACATGTAAAGCCAACAGAACTCGAGATGGTAAAAAAAATGCGTACCTCCGCTGAAAAATCACTTCAAAACGCACAAAGAAAAGTTGAAGAAGGCAGTGCTGATGACATGACGCGTGCAGATGTACAAAGACTTCCTGAGGTTGTTGCGTATCTTGACTCCCTTTTGGCAGGAAGCGTACCGGTGCAAAGCGGATCTGTTGTCGAATATATGGGCGGACAGGTCCGGGGGGCAGAAAAAATGGAAAAAGAATTAGGAAATAAACTAAGCGAAAAACAGAAAGCTCTTGAGGTGGCACAGGGCGAATTTGTAAAAGTTCAAGCAGCGCTTCCCCATTACTTGTCAGATGAAAGTCGAATGGGAGAACTGAAAAAAAAGCTCGAAAGCCTAAATATGCAGGCATACTTCCCTCTTTCTGACAATCCGTTTGTCCATCATGCTATGCAGTTTCTATGGGACCCTGATTTTGCAACGCTGCTTAGAGAACTTGTGAGCGTACAAGAAGCACGAAGCACCAAGCAAATGTCCAAAGACGATTCAAACAGAAGCGCCCGGGAACTGATGAGAAAAGTGTACCCAAAACTGGAGAGTTATATACGCTATCTCTATGGTCAGACAGAGTATCCGGAAGAAATGAGAAATTCCCAGTTATTAACCAATTAATTAAATATCCCTATGTTGATTTCAGAAATACTGTCCATTTACAAACTTCTTGACAAACCGGGGAAACCCGGGAGTGAACTTGTTGCTCTTTTCAAAAAAAATAAACAAAAAGTAACGCTCAAAGTCGTTACCGAAAAAAAAGGCTCAACCGAATTTGTCAAAATTCTCATTCCAGGGAAAAACGGAAAATCAAAAAAGGGAACGGCGCCGACTCTTGGGATAATCGGACGTCTTGGTGGAGTAGGTGCCCGCCCTGAGACGGTCGGATTTGTCTCCGACGGAGACGGTGCTTTGACGGCTCTTTCAACTGCGTTTCGCCTTGCCGTGATGAAACGTAACGGAGATGAGCTTGAGGGAGATGTGATAATTGCAACTCATGTGTGCACAAACGCTCCCACAACTCCTCACGAACCAGTCCCGTTCATGGGATCCCCCGTTGAACTTGCGACAATGAACGCATACGAAGTTGACCCGAAAATGGATGCGATATTGTCAGTTGATACGTCAAGGGGGAATAAGATAATCAACCATAACGGATTCGCCCTCTCTCCCACCGTCAAAAGCGGATATATCCTGAAAATGAGCGATGATCTGTTATCCCTCATGGAACAGGTAACTGGAAAACCTCCCGTTACGTTCCCTATCACGACCCAGGATATTACGCCCTACGGAAATGGTTTTTATCATTTCAACAGCATCATGCAACCCTGTACGGCGACACAGTCGCCTGTGGTTGGGGTTGCGATAACTTCTGTCTCTCCGGTTGCCGGATGTGCCACGGGGGTTTCAAATATCTCTCAAATTGATGAGGTGGGACGATTCCTTATTGAGGTTGCTCAACGGTTTGGAAAAGGAAAGGTAACCCTTGTCGACAATGATGAATTTGTCCGTATTGAAAAAAAATACGGAGATATGAAACATTTGCAAAAAAAATAATATGAGCGAAGTTATAAGAAAAGAAGGAAGACCGCATCGGGAAGAAAGTTTTAATGGAATAAAATTTTTTGCAGGTGCTGCGCTTCCTCCGAGGGACTCCCTTTTGCCCCTTGTCAGAGGAGTAACGGCACAACAGTTGCGCGAGGAAAAGGAGGTGTGGAGACCGGAGGAAACAGTTACGGCGGCCGATACTTTTTTTTCACAAGGCAAACTGCTTATTGAGGGACCTCCCCAAAGCGGAAAAGGCACCATTCTCTTCGGGTTGTCGGAAATTTGTGACATTGCGGGAATAGGCTATTGTTTTATAAACGGCCATCACCAGGAAGTAGAGGGGGAGGAACTGGCATTACAGATTAAGCGGGCAAACGAAAGAAATATCCCTATTTTTTTTGACAGTTTTGATTATTTATTTTTAAAGTCACGATCGGTCGGACGGGATATCGGACGGGAAGCCCAGCAGAAAAGAGTGCCGATAATTATCGATGCGCTCAATAGTGCAACTGTACCAATTGCCATAACCAGTCACGATGAGGAATGGGCCTCCGTTTTCTTGGATAAAGAATTAAGAGATCAGTATACTACCTTCCTGCAGACATTCCCCAGGTACCAGATACCGCTTTTTCTCCAGTCAAGAAAGTCTATAAACAAATTCCTTATCGATCAGGAGGTACCACGTATTGTGGTGGACTACATGGGCCAGATGGAAACGGATAGGAGGCTTGCCGAATACATGCAAAAAGTGCAAATACCCAATGACTTGGTGCTTTCCGCCCTCAGGACATACCCCGTTCTCAAGGAGCTGGCAAGGGATAAAAAAGAACAATTCCTTTTCGTTATGGAGGGGGTCATCACCTCTTCAGACACAGATGATGGCCCGCTTAATTCCCTTGTGTCGCTCGTTGAGGAATGCGAAAATAATAGGATAAATCTGACACAAATTCGCAGGGACAAAAAAAGAAGAAAAATTATTAATTAAATGAATGAGCATATGAAAAATGAAATTTTGGATCTGACAAAAAAATTGATTTCAATAGAGTCAGTCGGTTCAAACGAAAAAAAGTTGCAGGAAATTATAAATGCCGTAAAAAAGGAATTAAACGGATTTACTATTGAAGAGTTTTCTTCAAACAAAAAACCGAGCATTCTTGTATACTCCGGCAAAAGCAGACCAAAGAAATTCAAGGTAATACTTAACGGACACCTGGATGTGGTTGCAGGAAACGCCAAACAGTTTATTCCGTTTGAAAAAGACGGAAAACTTTATGGGAGAGGTGCAATTGATATGAAAGGTGGAGCTGCCGTTGAAATTGTTTTGTTTAAAAAATTGTCCCGCCTCCTTCCCTATCCGATTGGACTACAACTCGTTACCGATGAGGAAATTGGAGGGTACAACGGCACGCAACATCAAATAAAACAGGGGGTACGGGCAGATTTTGTAATTGCCGCAGAACCGACGGACTACGGCATCAACAACAAAGCAAAGGGAATTATTTGGGTCAATGTTAAAGCGACGGGTGTCGCCGCTCACGGGGCATATCAATGGAGAGGAGAAAGCGCAATTCTCAAAATGAAAAAGGCGCTTGACATGATTGAAAAAAAATACCCCGTTCTTACAAAAGAACAGTGGCGGACAAGCATTAATATCGCAAAAATAGAAACTTCAAATGTAACGTTTAATAAAGTTCCCGACAATTGCGAAATGAAACTTGATGTACGCTTCATTCCTGAAGATTGGAACTCTATAAAGAAAACGTTATCAAAAATGTTTCCCAGTATGGAGCTTGAGTACCAGTCATTCGAGCCTCCTCAACTTACTGATGAAAACAATGAGTATGTAAAATTGCTGAAACAGTCGGTAAAAGTCATCACCCACTCCCCTCCGAAAATTATCTCAAAACATGGAGGGTCTGATATCAGACATTATAATGGCATTCATGTGAATGGCGTTACGTGCGGACCCGTCGGGGAGGGACTTCACGGAGACTGTGAGTGGGTCTTGATTAAAAGCCTTGATACCTATTACAAAATCCTTGAACTGTTTTTTACAAAATTAAAAACAAAATGATGAGGTTGTTTTACGGCGTCTTTGTCGGAGTAGTGTCAATCGACTGAAAAACGGCGGCAGCACAGTTTGCTTTTGTCTCCGTTCCTTTGACAAAATATTCCGTTTTGCCGAAATAACATTGTTTTTCAACAACGTTTTCCGGTTTTGCATACCAGTGAGCTCCGTATTTCGTAAGCAGATAAGACATCATTCTGTTCCATATGGGAGCGGCGCCTGTTATTCCTGACGCAAGGTATTGATTCATCGGAGTGTTGTCATTGTTTCCGACCCAAACACTTACCACAAAATCGGGAGTATATCCTATTGTCCAGTTGTCTTTTTTCATATCGGTTGTTCCCGTTTTAACGGCAACTTTATATCCGGGTATTTCAAGGGCAGAATTGGTTCCGAATTCCCATCTCCGCGCAAAGTTGTCGGACAAAATATCCGAGAGAATATAGCTTGTCTCCGGACTTAGTACGTGTGTTTTCGTGGGGGTATGTTCATATACGAGATCGTTCCGGGTATTGTAAATTTTCTGTATACCCGTGACGGCAGTTTTATCTCCCTGATTGGCAAACGTACCGAAAACAGTTGCCATATCAACCATTTCTACCTCTCCTCCTCCCAGAGTAAGGGACAAACCGAAACGGGATGAGTCGCCCCATGTGCTTATTCCTAATCTTTTTGCAAAAGACACCATTTCATCAACTCCAAGGGTGTTGAGCATTTTGACTGCGGGAATGTTGAATGAATTCGCAAGGGCATATCTAATGGGAACGCGTCCATGAAATTTTCCGTCATAATTCACCGGCACATAAGGGGCGCCTCCCGGAATACTGAAGGCTGTCGGGACATCATCAAGCATCGTTGCAGCCGTATATCCTTTTTCAAGTGCGAGAGCATATGTTACTGGCTTTATGGAACTTCCTGGTTGACGGAGTGCCGTTGTCACATTATATGCACCCGATTGTCCGTTAAAATAATCGGCAGAACCCACCATTGCAAGTATTTCTCCCGTTGAAGGCTTGGTCACAAGAAGTGCGGCATTTGTCACATTCAGATAGGCAACTTTTTCCAGTTCTTCTTTGATGATCTTTTCCGCCTCCTTTTGGATATCCAAATCAAGAGTTGTTACGACGCGCAGCCCCCCTTCTTCCACCTGCTGAATTCCGTACTGTTTTTCAAGATCTGCTTTCACGTAGAATACGAAGTGCGGGGCATAAATGGTAGTCTGTAGCGGAATGACTGCAACGTCGTCTTTTGCTGCCTCGCTATTCTGTTCGCGTGTAATATAACCGAGTTCATACATCCGTTTCAGTACTTCGTTTCGTCTGTTTGTCGCAAGCTTAGGATCCGTGTAAGGAGAATACACCGAAGGAGACTGTGGCATACCGGCAAGGAATGCGGCTTCAGAAATACTGAGTTCGCTTGCGTGTTTCCCGAAGTATGTTTTTGCTGCCTCTTCAATTCCGTAGGATGACCCGCCGTACGGAACCTGGTTCAGATACATCTCCAGTATCTGATCTTTTGTGTACAGTTTTTCCGTCCAGAGAGCAAGGACTATTTCCTTTACTTTTCTCGTAATCGTCCGCTCGGGAGTCAGAAGCGCGCTTTTTACCAATTGTTGTGTAATGGTCGAACCGCCCTGCAATCCTTTATGAAGGACAAACATTTCTTTTAAGGCACGCAATATTCCGCCGAAAAACGAGACCCCATTGTGTTTATAAAAGTCCTTATCTTCTATGGCGATGGTTGCATCATAGACGTATGACGGAACGTCCGAGAGTTTTATCATGGTCCTGTTTTGATCCTTATATATTTCGTAAAGCAGTTTTCCGTTCCGATCGTACATATGTGTTGAAAGCGGATAATTCAATTTTCCAATATCGGTCGGTGAAGGCAACTGTACGACAAATTGATAGGAACTGTAAAGAAAAAAACCCATGAAACACATAAATACCCCAATTAAAAAAAACCTCAACTCCGGAGAAAATAACGAAGAAATAAAACGCAGCGGGATAAGAATTATCCAGTTGATAATTTTGCCAATGACGATAAGAAGAAACCGTAAGAAAGCAAATATGCCAAGCCCTATGTTTTGCACTATCCCGACAATGGATTTCCCCCCTTTTTTTACAACATACCTCTTGCTCATGACGTATGAGGATGTTTTTTTGGAAAAAACAAACAAAAAACGGAAAGGAAACAGAACAATTTGCTCGGTAATTTCACCGATAAAAATGAAGAAGGATACTATTTTATAGACAAAAAAATAGGAGATTTTTAATAGTCCCCTCCAAAACAGCACAAACTTCGGTTTTAAGCCATGAAACATACCCCTTATTTTAACATATATTATAGGTTATACAACACAAATTGGTTATTGAGGAAGCTTGGTGAGGCGCGCTTTTACCACCAGTCGTTTCCAGAATGTTCCCGGGGGAACACAGGTAACAAGCGTCAAATATGCGCCGTCATACTGCTGCTCAAGTACGGAGATTTTATCAGGGTTCACGACAAACATGTCGTAGACTTCATATTCGTATTCCAAATCCCCCACCTGGACCAAGATTTTGTCCCCTTTTTCAAGAGAAGGAAGGTAGGTAAAAATGGTTTTATAGTCCTTTTCATTATACAGCTGTGGAAGCGTTGAATGGCCGAAAATAGAGACATTTCCAAACTCACCCGGCATTGTTTTTGGGAGATAGTGTATAAGACTTTTGGTAAGATCGTCCCCCCCCACGACCACATGGGCTTTTGTGATATTGATCTTTGGAATAGAGAGGTAGAAATCATTCACCGCAAATGCAGACTTTGTCTGGTCCTGTTGTTTTCCGGGAAACCATAAGTGTGCCTGAGTGAAGTCGCGCAGGTTGCTTGAAAAAGCATTTGAACTCCCAAGCACTGTTCCCGCTTCACGAATGGAGGAGGCAATTGATGAAGAGGGAAGGGGCGAATACATATTTTTTGACAGGATAAAACGTGAGTACAGCTCAAACGAAAGAATGGGATAAAAAGCCCAAAATAACAGTAAAAATCCTATTCCCAAAAAAATATAGGAAATATAGTTGATGGCTTTCCGTTTCGGAGAGGTATTCTCCTTCAGATATACGTGCAACGGCATATTACTTTGTTATTTTGATATGAACAGCCTTTGTCCAGAAAGGCATACGAGATTGTAACAGAGGAATGGAAGGAGTAACCTGAATCGTTACCTGATCGATTCCGAACTTCTGCTCTATGCGTTTTTGAGCTTCTTCAACCGAAATGTTTGTTACCTCTTGCACTAGCTTTTTTTCATCCACGGTTTTTACAAAGTCTGCTTTCCCTTCTACGGACAGCGCAATATTGCTGTCTCCGGACTTTTTTTGACTTTTGACCGCGAACGTTACGTTATCGGTCTGATATCCGTCCGGTCTTTCTTTCTCCAAATCCTGACGAATAAGTGCCTCAATTGAACTTGTTGCAATGGAATAAGTGGTTGCATCTGCATTTGCCGAAAGAGTCAACGAATTCGTTTCCTCCCCTACCTCCGCCGAAAAATTTTCCTTTGAAAGCACCACCTTCGAAAGTTCCGAAACGACAAGACGGGTTTTATCGGATTTTTCTCCTAATCCGTCTTTTTTCGCTTTCTCGATAAGCAAAGCCCGCAATGCCTCACGGTCGGCTGCTGCTACCGTACGGATAGTTTTCTTTGTTCCTCCCGAAAAGGCGGATTCGTTTATCCCAAACAGTACGCTTGATGCATTGTCCGCAACGGTGAACCTGCTGTTTTTATCAATATTACCGTCACTTCCTATTGCAACAGCCTGAACGCTCACCTTTGCTTTTCCGGGATTTTTCGTAATGCCATCGGCCGCAAACTGAGATGCAGGTACTTGGACCTGGTCTTCCGTTTCAAATACGAGTGAACCCGTCTGTAATTTTGTCCCTTTGCCAAGTCCCCGTTCCTTATCGTCATAGCTGTATACGGTCACTTCTCCCGATGCCTTTTCACCTATGTCCCGCTTCCCTGTCGTATCTTTTTTTTCCTTATAGGTAAATGTTTTTGTCGTTGCATCAAGCTTTGCTGTGGAATCGTCTGTTGCCGTTTCTGAGGCAATAACGGAGGTCAGTGTCTGTTTGGTAACCTTAGGCAGGGTAAGCGCTATCACTGCAGAGTGGAAGAAATAAAGAAAACCCATAACAGCAAGCACAACCGCAACAACTCCAATCCCAATACCGATATACGGTAATCGAACGGAGGGGACGCGTGGAAGGACAAACAAAGGCTTCTTTTCCGTCTGCTTCGGCAAAACCGAAGAGCTACTGGCAACAGCCGGCTGTTTAGAGACATCTTTCCCCACAACAAATCCCAACACGTCTTCTTTTTTGGGAGTATCTTCTATTGTCGCCGAAACAACTTGACCGCATAATTGTTTTTCGAGTAACTGATGCAGTGCCGTGTCCACCATTGATTTCGTCAAAATATCAATTCGCGGCTGTTGGGCAAACAGTTCTTTTTTCCACCCGTGCATAAGAAGATCGGAGGATTCTTCAGCCAAGTCGGTAGAGTTGTACATATAAATATGGGTCGGAAGTACATGCAACTCAACCTCACGAAGTGCTGCCTCAACATCATCGCAAAAAACAGCTGTCCGCGAAATACTGTGCGTCTCTACCTTATGTCCGCCGATAAAAACGAAGAGGGTGATTTTCGTATCATCAACTTCAACGACAAGACTGGAAAGACGGATCTGCTTCTGTTTTTCAATATATTCATGCACCGCATCAACGACTTCCAGATATCCGACCGGTTTCATCTCCAGAGACACCGCAATATCTTTCATTTTCGTGATATACGGTTTTGCTATTTCCTTCGTCTGTTGGTCGATAAGGTGAGAAAAAATAAAGTAGATGCACTTTTTTGTCGTTCCTTGCCCCGCTTCCTGTTCAAGAAGAGAGAGGGCCTCATCAACATCGTCAACGACATGTTCCCACCCGTCGGAATATTGGAATTGCTTTTGCTTGAGAAGAGTAAGAGAATCTGCACTTTGTTGATAAAGAAAGCACGTTCCATGAGCTTCTTTAAGGAGAATCCCGCAATATATCTCACCGTTTGATTTTGTTTTGGACAAAAAAGGCAGTTGCATAGTACTAATTTATTTTATATCGTGAAAAAACCTGATCGACACCTTTTTTTGCTGTTCCCAATGCTTCAGTATACGACACTCCACGCGATGTTGCATTGATAGCATTTTGCACATACTGGATAATTCCGTCATCGAGCGCATCATCAAACGTACTGCTTTCAAGGGGCAACGAGACAAACTTATCTTCAATTGCCTGTTTCACGACAGGGCCCAA
Organism: bacterium; assembly: GCA_021833625.1. GTDB lineage: Bacteria > Patescibacteriota > Microgenomatia > UBA1406 > GWC2-37-13 > JAKBEU01. Next base: position 212,849 of record JAKBEU010000002.1, on the reverse strand, counting down.
ATACTCGTGCTGAACAAGTAAGTCCGCAAGGTCTATACGTGAATATGCCGTCCCGAAAAGGCGCAAAGAGCTTTGCACCTCAAACAGCTTTGTTTCCCCTTCCTTTGAGGTAAGATACGCCAGGAATTTCCATGCCTCCAGCTGATGGGTGCTTTTACTTGAAACGCCCTCAACCCAGTATGAGGCGAGAGATACCTGTTTCCCTCCGGGGGGGCTCGGTATCTCGCCGACTACTATCTTTAAGTCCGGTGCCGTTGCTTTGATTGTTTGGATTTCCCAGGTGGGTGCAAAAATCATTGCTACTTTTCCCTGGGCAAAAGCCGTGATTGAGTTTGGCATATCTTCACTCCACACATTATTGGGTTCTTCCGCAAATCTTCTGTATGCTTCAAGGGCCCCTGCCGCCTCGGCTTCGTCAAGCTTTGAGAGGCTTCCTCCGTTGAGCATAAGCATTAACCCAAAAATGTCGGAGAAATGCTCCACATTTGTTGCCGTACCGCCCGCCAGTCCTGCCGTAATGATATGTCCGTCCTTTTCCTTCACCAGCACCTTATTGGCAGCTGCGATAAGATCGTCCCAGTTGCCCGGAACCGTCGCAACCCCCGCTTTTTTGAGAAGATCCTGATTACACAACAAGACTAATCCGTCTATATATGTCGGCAACCCGTAATACTTTGATCCTATTTTCAAATCTTTCTGCTGAACGGGGTAAAAGGTCTTTTCAAATTGTTGTGCGGTCATGACCGTGTCGGGAAGAGGCGCGGTGATTTCATTTACCTCGGGAAGCCATGTGTTATGGAATCGGAAAAGATCCGGCCCCTGCCCTTTTTGTGTCCACACAAGAAGCTTCTGAAGATAATCCGCCGGGTCCTTCTTTTCGTATTGTATTTTTACCTGGGGGTTACTTTTTTGATACTCTTTAATAAGCGCATCCATAACCTCTTTGTCTTCCCACAATCCCCAATACACTAGCGTAGTTGCCTGAGGTGGAGGCGTTGTCGCACTCTTCCTGCTAAAAAGAATGACAACGACAAGCAAAAGGACAACAAGAACGACCGCACCAATGGCTATGAAGGGAAGTTTGCTTTTTTCCTGATAGATGGCCGGGGGTTCGTCTGCGATGGGAACAACTTCTGGTTGCAGTTGCCCGTTATTTCCCTGATCCGTTTCAACAACGTTTTGCGACACCTCTTCCGGCTGTAGCGTATTTTGCTCAGCTGCGTTTGGATCTACCGGCACAGTTTCATATATTGGCTGTGGAACCTCATTTCCCTGTTGCATTCCATCGGTATTTTTTTTATCATCCATATATTCATGATACCAAAAAAACAACACCGTCTCATCACTACAATTGTTTTTGTTGTCGCAGGGGTTGTAGCTGTTTGTAGTATTGCTTTTGGAGCCTTTTCTTTCATACAAAATAAGTATGCGTCCCGTCTTTTTCCCAACGTCTCTATTAATTCCGAATCGGTTGCGAACCGCAATAAATCGGAGATAGCCCTACAGTTCTCCCCTATAGAAAATAGGCTACAAAATGTTGTTGTACAGATAACCTTTAATTCAACTACCATTGCAACGCTTTCTGCACAGACATTGCGCCTTCATCTGAATACGGATGAGGCGTTTGAAAAAGCATACATAGTAGGACGGTCACCCAATATTCCTTCACGCATCCTCCAGACGCTGCAAAGCATTTTTTCGTGGCAGAAATTTGACTTCCCCCTTGAAATATCGTATCTGAAACAACCGGTTATCGATGCAATTTCCCAGGTACAGGATGACTATGAAAAAAAACCGAAGGATGCTCGTTTTCAATTCGAAGCAGGCAAAGTAACCGTTTTTGAAAAGGAAGAAAACGGACTTCATATTGAAACAACGAAAACGCTGTTGGACATAGATAAAGCTTTGAAGAATGAAATAAACAACGCTTCAGATATTCATCGCCCCATTGTAATTTCCATTGCGCAAACGGTCGTAAAGCCGGACATTACCCTCGCACAGACCAATACCTTCGGAATTGAAGAGCTTATTGCGGAGGGAAATTCCGATTATACCCACTCCATTCCGCAAAGAATTCATAACCTGCTCCTTGCAACGTCAAAATTTAACGGAGTGCTTATTCCAAAAGGCGCAACGTTTTCATTCAACGACACGGTGGGGGATATTTCCTCTTCAACCGGTTATCAACCCGCATACATTATTAAGGATGGGAAAACGGTGCTGGGAGACGGAGGGGGGGTCTGTCAAGTCTCTACGACACTTTTTAGGGCCATTCTGAATGCCGGTCTCCCTATTGTCGAATATCATCCGCATGCATACCGTGTCGGATACTATGAGAACGATTCAAAGCCGGGTCTGGATGCAACCGTATTCGGTCCTACTGTTGATTTAAAGTTCATAAATAACACTCCCGCGAGCATCCTTATTCAAACCGTGGCGGATGAAGAACACGACAAACTCGCCTTTAAGCTCTACGGAAAAAAAGACAGTCGGGTTGTCCAGTTGTCAACCCCTATTGTTTCCGGCGTTTCAGCTCCTCCCGATCCCCTATATCAGGATGATCCCACTCTTAAAAAAGGCGTCACGAAACAGGTGGATTTTGCTGCTTGGGGTGCAAAGGTGTTTTACACCTACAAAGTAACGAAAGATAATCAGGAAATATTTCAGAAAGATTTCAATATAGCATTCCGACCATGGCAGGCAGTCTATCTTGTCGGTACGGCAAACTAAGCTTATCTGAACCACGCTGCACGTCCGATTTTGTAGGAATATTCAGAAAGTCCGCGTTTCCCTATCTCTTTGGCGGGAACTCCTGCAACTATCGAGTCAGGGGCCACATCTTTTGTTACAACCGCCTGAGCTCCCACAACCGCTCCCTTTCCGATATGCACGCCGGGAAGAATTATCGCAGAAGGACCGATAAAGACATAGTCATCGACAATAATAGGTGCCGATATTGCCTGAAACGTAGGGCTGTGGATATCGTGCTGGGAATTGTATAGTTTAACTCCTGTTGCAAATGCGACATGATTTCCGATACGGAGAGTGGCGCGTCCGTCAAGTACCGACTCTTCACCAATAACGGTGTCGTCTCCTATTGAGATATTGCGCGGATTGTATAAACGAAGACCCATATGAACGGAGGTGCCCTTCCCTATTTTCATCCCCGCCAAACGGTACAAAAAACGACGGAAATGATGGCAGGGGACACTTCCTCCCAAATGAAGAATAAATACGACAAACTCCAACCAAACGGTAGAAATGCGCCTCGCAATACGAGTCATAACGGATTCAGTTTTCATATGTAATAGTTTACCATTCTTCACTCTCGTTGGCAATAAAGCGCGAGGGGCTCGACTCCATGCGTCGCCCGAACATAAATCGCCGTCTGGCGTGGGAGATATATAGCCGTTCCTTTGCTCTTGTTACTCCTACATACATCAGCCGTCTTTCTTCCTCCAACTGGTGATAGTCGTTTATGGACCGTGAGTGGGGAAGAATTCCTTCTTCGACTCCTATGAGAAAAACGGCAGAAAATTCAAGTCCCTTTGCCTGGTGGAGTGTCATGAGACGCACTCCTTCTTTTCCTTTTTGCTGTTTTTCCCCCTCCGAATATTCCGACTCAACAAGCGCGACCTGTTCAAGAAACTCATTCAGTTTCGGGTATGACAGAGCAACACTTTTTAACTCCTTAATATTTTCAAGCCGGGAATAATCGTCCGGATCGTTTGTGTCGTAAAGGGATAGATACTGCGTCGAGTCGAAAATATCTTCCATTATGTCAGCCGAATCTTTTTTCTCCGCCTCTGCCCGCAACTGTGTAAAAGAGGCTACAAATTCCGTCCACCTTCTTTTCCCAAGTTTTTGTATTCGCTCTTTGGCAACTTCGTTTTCCGGATTAACGACAAGACGGAGATATGACAGAATATCCTTTATTTCTTTTCTTTCATAAAACCGTGTCCCTCCGACAAGCATGTAGGGAATTCCATACTGCAATAAGGCCTCTTCAAGCGAACGGGACTGCGCGTTAATACGATACAACACCGCAATATCCTTATACTTATATTCGGGTTGGAGCCGTTCGATTTCGGAAACGACAAACAAAGATTCCTCTTCTTCGTTTTGCAGTTCTTTTATTGCGATCTCCTCACCCTTCCCCTGTTTCGTAAACAGTTTCAGTATCGGATGCCCGCTGTTCTTGGAGATAATATCATTTGCAAAATCCAAAATGTCGGGTGTCGAACGGTAGTTTTGTTCCAGGTAAAACACTTCGCTTTCAGGAAAATCTTCCTGAAATTTTTCCAAATTGCGGATATCCGCTCCGCGCCAGGAATAAATACCCTGTGAAAAATCACCGACCACCGTCACGTTTTTTTTCCGTTCCGCAAGAAGCCGTACCAATGTGTATTGGGCATAATTCGTATCCTGAAACTCATCAATCAATATATGGGAATAGAGGTCCTGCAAATGAGAGCATAGCTCTTCGTCCCGCCGGAGAAGTTCAACGACTTTCATTATTAAGTCGTCAAAATCGAATGCATTATTTTTCTTCAACTTCTTCTGATATTCCGCATAAATCTCTGCAACGATTACTGCTTTTCCATCAGGAAAAAAGTGGGTAAACCGTTCGGGAGGAATGAGCTGATTTTTTGCTGCCGAAATAAGATGGGCCGCATAAGAAAGCGTCATTCTGTCTGCGTCAACTTTTTTGAGAATCTGCTTCAGAAGCGTTTGCTGATCGTCGTCATCAAAGATAACAAAGTCGGGTCCGTATCCGAGTCTTCCTGCATATTTTCTTAATATAAACGCGCAAAACGAGTGGAAGGTTCCGATAAATCCAAGACTCCCCCGGTCTGCCAGATCAACCCGCCGTTTCATCTCGGCTGCCGCTTTGTTGGTGAACGTAATCATGATGATACTTTTCGGATCTATCTTTTTTTGTGTAATCAAATACAGCACTTTATACACAAGGACCCTTGTTTTCCCCGAACCGGCACCTGCCAAAATGACGGAAGGTCCGGAGGTATAGGAAACTGCCTTCATTTGGTGGGGATTTAACGTGTCGAAGTTAATGTCGCGCATAGTGCTGTTTGGTATATAATGATACTATGAAATACATCATTGGGAACTGGAAAGCAAACAAAAACAGTGCCGATGTTATTCATTGGAGTGACGTATTTTTAAAAGAATATATTTTTCAGGAAAATACTACATTTATAGTTTGTCCTCCTTCCCCCTTTCTTAGATATATGCAACAGGCCTTCAAAGAATTGAAAAATGTTATTGTCGGCGCGCAGACGATTGCCTCTGTTGAAGAAGGAAGTTATACCGGTGAAACAACGGCAAAAACGCTTCAGGGTGTGGCAGGTTTTACCATTATCGGTCATAGCGAAAGACGTAAGCATTTCCATGAATCAGACGGGGATTTGGCTTCCAAAGTTCTGCTTGCGAAAAAATATAATATCGAGCCCATCTACTGCGTCCGTGATGAAAAAGATCCTATTCCGGAAGGAGTTACGTTTGTCGCATACGAGCCCGTTGCGGCAATCGGGACAGGACAAAACGAACCTCCGGAACAGGTCCTTATCATGAAGAAAAAAATGACACTTCCCAAAGACTGCGTTTTCATTTACGGAGGATCGGTGAATGAGACAAACAGCGCAAGCTACCTTGCAACGGGAGAAATAGACGGATTTCTTATAGGAAAAGCGTCACTTGACGCACACCAATTTTTGTCCATTGGGAGAAACGGATAATTCTTCAGTATAAAATTCAATTAAAAAAGGAGTGACAGGAGGATAGTGCTTGAGGCAACTATAAAAAGAATGAGGGGAGTTTGCACCCATCCCGTTTCCGGAAGAGCTTGTGTTTTTGTCGGAATTGTCGTAGGTTTTTTTGTCACCGTAATGTTTCCCGTTCCGTTTGCATCCGTTACTGCTACCGTCGGACTTGGATTATGATATGCAAGCAACAACGACTGTTTTGTGGGAACGGCAGTCGGGGGAATAAGCGTTGCTGAAGGAATGGTCGGGGCAACGGTAGGAGAAACAACGAGTGCCGTCGGCTCGGATACTGTTGTGGGGGTAAGCGATTTTGATACTGTTGGAAGCGGCGTAGCTGCAACAACCGTAGGGGCAACCGTGGGAGCGGTTGTTGGACTTGCCGCAGGTTCACCAGTAGGCGTCGGCGTTGAACCTGTCCCGTTATCAACAGGGGTGATTGCTATGTCGTTTAATGCAAGCAATTTGTGATACGTTTGGGCGCTTGCCTTTGTTTTTTGAATTTGCGTGACGGATGCACTTCCCTTTCCGTTTAAAAGACTGCTGACATAAAAAATGGAGGCCAAAATGACGCTACTCATGACGAGAAGTATGACCGTGACGATTGGTGATTTTTTTTTCATACCTAATCCCCTAACCAGCCATCACTGGTTGAGTGCAGTTGTGCATCAATTTTTAACTGAGCCGTCCCTGTCGCGACCAGATATTCTTTATAATACACTTTTAACTTCGGATTGAGTGTTGTCGTTATGTCTTTTATCTCCCAATCGGTTTTATTTACCTTAATACGTGCACGATCAATATCCGCCTCTTCAATTGTTTGTATACCGATATAAACGGTGTCCCCGGGTTTTATCTGAATGGAAGTTTTTTCACCGTTTTTTATTTCAGTCCAGTCCTTGGTAAATACTTTCAAGCCCGCCGATGATACTTCCCTCACTATCGGAACTGATGTAACGGCTGTTTTCTTTTTACCCAATTGCGTTATAAAAAAATAAAGAAAAACCCCAACGACGATAAGAACGGTTAGTATACCTATTACGATAAGAACTCTCGGTTGGTCGCCGGATGTTTTTTTCAGTGGAGCCGCACTTTTAGGCGGCACAGAAGCCTGGACAACGGGAGCACCGACGGCAACAGTTGGAATCGCAGCAGTAGGGACAAATTGAGGAACGGAGGGCTTTTTTGTCTTCTGTTTTTCTTTCCGATAAAGATACAGTTCATAGAGTAAAAAACCGAGCACGACAACAAAAGCCAATAATGCTACTTTGTTCACCGAAATAAAAAAGGATAAGATACTCTCCATACTCTTTGTTAATAATATCAATAAACCGGACTAAAAAACAAGCACCAATCCTGCCCCCAAGACAATACACACTGCCGCAGTAAATAGGTAACCACTGATCTCTCCTCCTGTGCGGGGAGGGGTAGGAGAAGGAACGAATTGGGTAGGAACCAGTACGGTTGGGATTGCGGCGGTAGGACTCAATGCCGTTGTCGGTTGAACGGATGCGGTTGTCGGAGTGGGAATTGCAGGAATGGTCGGAACTGCCGTTGGAGCGAGTGTCGGTGAACCCGTAGCTTCTCCCAGTACCTGCTCCCCATTTTTTATGATACTGAACGTGCGTCTGAGAGTAAGCTTAAATCCGGACCTGTCCTGGGTAGTCGCGGAAACCACGTATCGCCCCGGCTCCAGAGCAAGCGGATACTGCACAAGCCAATCCCCGTTACCGTCTGCCACAACCCGGTAGCTATATTGTTTTTTCGGCCCCTGAATAAGGACGTTCAGCTCTTTGTTCTCAACCGCTGTCCCTTTTATAAGAGGCGTATTGCCCGGAATGAGTGCGCCTTCTTTCGGATAAGTGATACTGGGCTGCTTTACTTCCTGCTGTGCTTTTTCAGTGGTTGCGCCCAACACGCTTTCATTCCCTGCTCCCTGTGCAAGAAAGGTTGATGACGTCCCGATAACCATGATTTTTGACATGGGGGCTATCTGTTTTGCGGTAGTTACCACAACAGTCTCCGGAGACGACGGAATACGGATCGTCACTTTGGCGTTATCTTTAATGGAAGTAATTACGTTTGTCTTTTTGTCCACAAATCCATTGAGCGAGACAAGCCATTCTCCTGTTTCTTTTGTAAAGGCAACTTGGGGAACATATCCTTCAACTTCAAAAAAAACAATTCCATTCGTATATGCCCTGCCTGACGGATAAAGGACCTTTCCGTATGCAGGCGTTTGAGGATATGCCTGTGATACTTTTGGAGTTTTCAATTGTATGGCACGTTTTCCCTCCCATGTATATACCCCTGCATATGAACGGATGCGCACGTAATATATTTTGTTTGCCTCCATGCCGGTAATGGACATGTATTTGAGACTTCCTGTTCCCGCCCCGGGAGGAGATTTGTGATCCATAATATTCATTGACTCGCCCCACTCTACCCACTGGATATCTGTCGGATTGTTTTTTACTTCCCATACCACTCCTGTGCCATTTGACGTAAGATTGACAATCTGCATTTTTTTTAGACTCCCGATTGTATTGAGTCCATTTACGTAAATGAAGTGATGTACGAACAAAACCACACCCACGACAAGCGAGAAAACTGCTGCCACGCCCAACACACGCACGTTCTTATTCACGCGCGCAGAGGCAAATAATTTGCTATACACCATAATTTACTTCATTTTCTCCTTCAATATGCCAATGATTGTCTTGTCCATTTGATAATTGGGCACTTGAACAGGCTTAATATTAATTTGTTCGTTAATCTTTGTCTGGATATGGAAAATATCGATAACCATCCACGCAAGAATGGTTAAGAAAACGCCGACTGACAAAATAAGCAATTCTTTCCCTTTCATAGATAGTACCCTTCAATTTCCATAATAAGTTTTAAGGCTCCGCTTTGCGTACCGCCTTGGATATCTTGACTGAAATTCAATTGTTTGATTATCTTGAGCCGCCTTCCATCGACCATTTCATTAATAAAGTCCTTCGAATTAAGGAAATTGGCCTCTCCATCCATATTAATACTAATTTTCTTCCGTGTAAACTCGACGGTTTTGTCTTTCAAATCTACGTTACTTATGGCCATCGAATTAATCTTTACTCCTGAAGCTGAAGCGGAGTTCTGGGTGTCATCGACTATTTTATTGATCTGCGGCAAACTGGGAAGAGCTTCATCAAGAAGGTAGAGGTCGGTTCTGTTCTCTTCCAAGAAAGATTGAATATCGACAATTTTTTTAATAACGTTTTCATACCCCGTGTCCAATATATGCAGCTTACCCAACTCTTCTTGGAGCGAAAAAATAGTCAGCACATTGGGACGTATGACAAAAAAAGTGAAAAACGCAAAAGAAATAAAAAGCAATATCATGTAGCTGTAATCAGTTACTTTTTTTGCCTGAATTTTTTCTTTTAGTGATGTTTTGTTCATTTTTTACTTGCTGCCAACTGAAAATCGGATAAAATAAACGGCGCAACAAATTCCAACCCATTCCGTTGAATATTGTTTAGGACTACCGTTTTGAAACGTTTTTCTTTCCGCAGACGTTCAAGATAGGATCGGATGATATTGGGAGAAGTAGTCGTAGCATCAAATTTAAATTGCCCTCCCTGTATTTCTAATCTGTTGATAGTGAGATCAACAGGGAACGTGCTTAAAAAATAAGAAAGGGCCTCCTTGAACTGTACTTGACTCAACAGTATCTCACGTATTTGTTTTGTCTTCGTATCGACAATTTTTGCATCATCAAGGAGCGGTTGCGAAACCGCAACAATCTCCTGTTTTTGCTGAAGCTCGTCTTTCAGATCAATAATTTCCTGATCAATTTTAAACCGATAAAAAAAGACCGAAATAACGACGATTTGAGTCAATACAAGAACATACCGCAAATAATGCAGTGCGAAATAGATGATCTTATCGACAAAATCTAATTCCTTTTTAGGAAGAAGATTTATTTGATATTTCATTTCTTTTTAGCACCCAACTTCATAACACGTGATTTTAAGCGAGAAGCTTTGTTTTTGTGTATGGCTCTTTTTTTTGCTGCTCTGTCAATAAGGGACACTGCTTTACTCACCTGTTTTTTGTCCTTCTCTGTTCCCGTTATTTTTGTGAGCAATTTGATTGCTTTTTCTATTGCCGTAATGTAAAGCGCGTTGTTTTTTGTACGCTTTACGTCCTTTCTCATTTTCTTTTTTGCTGATTGAATATTTGGCATAATATTAGTTCACCCCCTTTTATTTTATAGCTATTAATAACAGTATAGCCTAAGAAGTCACCTCATTACAAAGATATTTCTTTTTCGAGGACTTTCTGTCCGTAGTCACCGGTAAATTTTAATGTAATGTGGATTGCACCTACTACTTCGTGGTATACACATCTTCCTGAAGAACACGTTCCCAGTGTAATTTGTTTTGTAAACCCACTTCCCGTAATCGTTGAAATGGTCCCGATAACCCCCTGAGTGCCCTGTTGTTTTGTTTCGTATGACAATTCGTAATCGATGGCAGACGTGGTTTTTGGGATGCCACTTACCACAAGTTCTATTTCTTTTTTTCCCTCAATTTGTTTGAGTTCAACTGTTGTTGAAGCATCAACTGTTGGGATTACATCCTGTTCCGTTTGTTGCGCTACTTTTTTAGGTGCCTCTTTTTTTCCCAATGTTGAGACGGCAACTACCCCGGCAACAACTGCCAAAATAAGTATGACAACCCCCACAATAATTTTTTTATTCATACAAAATGTTAAGAATTAATAATATGAGTATTGATAACTTCTGCGACGGAGGAGAGTGGAATACGTTCCTGTTTCATCGTATCGCGGTCACGTATTGTCACCGTTTTATCCTCTGCCGTCTGATAGTCGATGGTAATGCAGTATGGCGTCCCTATTTCATCCTGTCGTCTGTACATTTTCCCGATATTGCCGGCATTGTCATACTCGACGACAAATTTTTCCTTTAGTTTGCCGTACAGCGAATCGGCTATAGCAACCAGTTTCTCATCTTTTTGCAGCGGAAATATTGCGGCTTTTATAGGGGCAATTTTAGGATTTAATTTCAGGACGAACCTGTCCTTATCGTTTACTGTCTCTTTAGTAAATGCATCCACAAGAACAATTCCCGTAAGGCGGGACAGTCCAAATGTCGGTTCTATGACGTGAGGAATGAACATCTCTTTTGTTTTCGGGTCGACATACCGTAAATCTTTCCCCGAATGTTTCATATGATTTGACAGATCAAAATCAGTCCGGTAAGCAAGACCGAACATTTCTTTCCACCCGAACGGATAGTTGTATTCTATGTCCATCGTCTTTTTGGAATAAAAAGAACGTTCAAATTCTTCATGCTCCCTCCATCTTAATTTGTTTTCACGAAGTCCGATATTCTTTGCGAATTGCCACATTTCATTTTTCCAATACTCAAACGTTTTTTCCCATTCTTCTTTTCTGATGAAATATTCAAACTCCATCAAATCAAATTCCAGTGTCCGGTGTACGAACTGGCCCATGGTTATTTCGTTTCTGAATGCTTTCCCCTGCTGTGCGATACCAAAAGGAAGAGTGACTCTCATTGAGTTGAGGACATTTTTGAAATTGATGAAAATCCCCTGAGCTATCTCACCCCGCAGATATACGGTCGATTTTTCCCCTTCTATTATCCCCATCTTCGTTTCAAAAAGAAGATTGAATTTGCGGACATCGGTAAAATCCTTCTTTCCGCATTTCGGACATTTTATTGAATGTTTTTTTATGAGGTCGGTCAATTCCTGTGTCGAAAGTCCCTCTACTTTTATATCCTTCACCGCATCTTCGATAAGATGATCCGCACGGGTGCGAAAGTGACATGATTTACAGTCGACAAGAGCATCGGTAAAGCCTGAGACGTGTCCTGACGCTTCCCATATCTTCGAACTTAACATGACGCTTGCATCAATGCCTACCATATTCTTTCTGTCGAGTACGAATTTTTTCCACCACAGATCACGGATGTTGTTTTTAAGGAGCGTGCCATAATGACCGAAATCCCAGCTGTTGGCAAGTCCCCCGTATATTTCTGATGACGGAAACACAAATCCCCTTCGTTTTGCAAGTGCGACTATCTCATCCATATCTTCTGATTATATAATAGAATACGGTATTTGTTTACCCGTAATTTCTTCGTATTTTAACTTACATTCGTCTAGAGAATGGAATTCTCCATATCCGAGGAAATTGAAAAGGTCACAAATGGTATGAGTAAGGGAAAAAATGGGCATGTTGCTTTTTCCCAATCGGATCATTGTTTTTTTACAAAGCTCATACATTTTTTCCTCCTTCTGATGTTCGGGAAGAAGCGTGTTAAGGATATAAAAAAAAGAGTACATGTTCTGAATTTTTTCCTGACTTTTCTTCAGTTCACTGAAATGTGAGATGAGGGAGACATCAGAAAGAAAGGCAGGGGCATCTCCTCTTTTGGAATATGAAACTGAAATAAGATTGCCTGTCTGAAGTGCTGAGACCCGTCTGCTCGTTATTTTCTGAACGCCTTTTGCAATAACTGCTATCTTGCCTGACTGTTTGGTGAACAGAATAACAAGTGAGTCCAGTCTCAACATCTTTTTTTTTGTCAAAACAAAAGCCTCATCAGTTTCCAGCGCTCTTGAAAATGACATATCTTAGTCGTTATTTGACAAGAGTATCCGTTTCCAGCACTTTGTCAAATTTTTTCTGTCCGTTAATCGTCACCGTATATTTTTCTCCGTCTGCTCCCGGCTGTTTTTGCACCAATAGTTCATCCGCATTAACTCCACTTGGCAGCGTATACACCACTTTTATTTTTGCCATTCCCATTGGATTTACGCGGAGAAATCCTTCAAACACTGTTTTGCCTAAGTCGTCATATGTCTGTACTTTTTTGGCTGACCCGTCAAACGAAACCAACTTTGAGCCCTTTGGCACATATATACGGACCCAGTTTGGCAGAGTAGCATTCAGACACAGGATACGTTCCTGGTTTCTGTTGCAGTTTGATGCCGGATACGGATTGCGGTATTCGACCGTAACTTCACGCTCTACGTCAGATCCTTTCTTCTCCGTCTTTGAAGTCATGGTCTCCTTCACAAAAAGATTGGACTTTTGACCTCCGAAGTTTACGTCATTAATATGAAGATAATCAGTTGTTGTTTCACGGATTCTCCCTCCGTAATTAAGCTTTTCAATTGACGTTTGGATTTCGGGATCGACAAAGTTAAGCAGAATATGTTTTTCGTCCAGATTCTTGAGCATCGTTTGGGCAAGCGTTCCCCAATAGCGGGACGGGGAGAAACGCAGTGCTCTGTTGAAAAGTTCAAGCATCAGATCGCCAAGAATTCCTTTTCGGTTTGTCTTTTGGTACCCCACCTCTTCACCAATTGTGGAAAGAAGCTGATAGATAACTTGGGCACAGTCACAACGACTGTCGATTTTTGCACTGAACGTCATACCGTCCACCTCAGCATCTCCAAATATCGTGAGCATATCTACCAGTATTTTCGTATCCATGGCAACGACTCCGTCATACTTTACGCGCGAACCGCTTTTTTTATACAAACTGTTGAACAGTTCAAGTGATTTCACGAAATCAGGTGACAAGTTCGTATCGCGGATATTAAATACCCCGACTGTGGGAAAATATTCCCGTATTTCCCGCGGAGGAGTCGGATGATTTGCAATACTTGCATCGAGCGTATACATGTCCTCTGACTTCTGGATGGACATTTTTCCGTCTTTAATGGTAAACACGGCATATGCGGTCAAAAATCCTCCCGTTGCACGACGCTCTGCATCGTTTTGAAAAAGAATAAGATAGGTCTGCTCTTTTTTTGATCCTAAAATTTCAGGAAATCGTTTCAAAAGGGGCTTTGCATCGACAAACAAATGGGAAACACCCGTAAACTGGTCTTTTATGGATACGATGTTTTTTCGAATCGACACGCCTCCTAATGATTCCGGATATCTTTTCTCGTCAATTGCCTGAAGACGTTTTTCAATTTCTCCAATATCTGCAGAAATAACGTCTATGTTGACAAGCACTTTATCCAAAGTAAGAACGGCGGTCTGCAGCCTTCCTTCTGCCGATTTTTCAACGAATGATGACTCTCCTTTTTTAAACCCGATAAGATCGGCGTAGGGTGCTATCGATTTTATCGCGACTTTTGCCGCTTCAATGCCGTATCTTCCCGCTTCAACCCCATTCTTAAAATCAGCAACGTAAGGAATAGGTTTTGCCCAATAGACAGTGCTTGCTTCTTTCTCAAATTCGCTGTATTTTTCATCAGTTATCTTCAATTTTGCCGTAAGAAGATCTATGTCGTTTTTCGAAAATGCGGCTTTCAAATCTTGAGCGGATACCAAAACAGCCATCCCCTTTGCTTTTATTTTCGTATAAGGAATGTAGAACAAAAAGTAAACGGCGATAAAGAAAATAAGGAAAACGCCCAGTAACAAAAACCCTGTCTTTTTTTTCATAATAAAAGCGGTAAATGCTAATTAACTTTGCAGTATATTCATTATACTGCACCCCTCCCTGTAATCATAACACTCGGAGTCACAAAAATTATTTTGAAATCCTGACACAGGGAAATACTATGGGCATATTTTGCATCAAGCGCTATCCGCTTGTCAAAGTGTACTTCAGAACGGCCCGAAACCTGCCACAGTCCGGTGATTCCCGGCTTCAAGGAAAGTACGTCATTGACATATTGTTTTGTTTCCGGATGTTTTTTTTGTTGATTCTCAAGCTCGTCGGGATAATATGCGCGCGGTCCGACAATACTCATCTCTCCAAGCAACACATTAAGAAATTGAGGGATCTCATCAAGGGAGTGTTTCCGAATGAATCTTCCCACGCGGGTAACGCGAGGATCGTCTTTCAGTTTGTAGCTGTCTTTTTTATATTGCTGATATAACTCCTTAAACCGTGCGTCGGTATGCAGCAATACATGTGCATTCCGTATCATTGAGCGGAATTTATACATTTTGAACAGTTTTCCGTTTTGCCCTACCCGTCCCGGTACATCGGCAAAAATAGGACCATCAGAGTCAATAAGAATTGCGACGGCAACGATAAAGCAAATGGGGAAAAATAAGATAAGCAACAGTGATGCTAACACGATATCCGTCAGTCTTTTTAAATACTTATTATAGATTTCTCCGTGAATAATGGTATTCATACATTAGATCAATTCTTTGTGTTCCGTGCCTTCAAATTTTTCGACTACTGTCTTCACCTTTCCGACTGATGTCTTTTTTGTAATAAGAAGCACGTCACGTGTATTGACAATAATATGTTCGTCCAAATCAATGCCGACGATAAGCTTCTCTCCTTCATAGTTGTAGATAAGAGAATCGGTGACCCCTTCAAGATGTACTTTTCCTCGTATTATGTTTTCATCGGGATATTGTTCGAGCGCTTCCTTCAAAGCCTCCCACGCGCCCAAGTCACTCCACCCGATATCTTCAACGATGACGGAGGCGGTTTCCTTATCAAGATTTTCCAAAATCGCATTGTCGAAATTGATTTTTTCCACTTTCCCGTATTCTTTCTTTAGGACCTCGTTAAATCCCGGAGTTCCGTAACGGGCAATTATTTTCTTCGTGTTGATAAAAATATTGGGCGCAAAACGTTCAAACGCCCTCCAGATAAATCCCGGAGTCGTTACAAAATATCCCAAGTTCCATGCGTATGCCCCTGATGCAAAATATTCTTTTGCCGTTTCCGCATCGGGACGATATTTAAATCCTTCAAATGAATAAAACGGCGCAACTCCTTTTTCTTCCTGTCTTTTGCCGATATGGATATATCCCAGGTTTTCGCTCGCAAACCTTGGTTTATGCGCAATAAATACGATGCTGTCCGGGTTTTTTTTGACACGGCTTCCGGCAAGGGCAATAATTTTTCTGAATAGCGTTACCTCTTTTACCAGATGATCGCTCCACAGGATAATTACGGGTTCGTTCGGAAATTTCTGTTGCAAAATACCCATAACAAGGGCAATTGCGGGACCGACGTCTTTTTTTTCCGGCTCAAGAAAATAGTTAGAGGAAGGAATTTCCGGCAGTTGTTTTTGAATAATGTCTTTATAGGCGGCGTTGGTTGAAATATAGATTTCGTCATACGAAAAATCGGGCCTCAGACGCTCAACTGCGAGTTGGAGAGTTGATTTATCCCCGATAATGCGCTCAAACTGTTTGGGAGATTTTTTTCGGGAAAGTGGCCATAACCGTGTTCCTGTTCCACCCGCAAAAATAACTGCTTTCATGCTTTTATTAAATCTAATTGATAAAAAAAGTCTTCTTTAAAGTGACTTCCATCAAACTTTTGTACATGTGCGCGTCCCATCTGCTCTACCTGGTGACTTAGATTGTATGATATTTGATTAAATCTTGCAAGCGTGGCTAAAAGACTCTGAGTGGTCTGTTTGTCAAAGAATAACCCCGTTTTCCCCTCCTGGATAGTCTCCAGTGCTCCTCCCTTCCCATATGCGATAACGGGACACCCGAAGAACTGGGCCTCAAGGGAAACATAGCCAAAATCCTCATTTTGAGGCATTATAAGGGCTCGTGCATGGGAGTAGACATATGCAAGCTCATTGTCCTTAATTGTCCCCACAAAAAGACAGTTTTTTCCCGCAATTTTACGCAGACGCCTTTCCTCATCTCCCACGCCTACGAACACGAACTGTTTTTCCGGCATCTTGGCGGCTGCTTTAACTATCACTTCGACATGCTTATATTTTTCCATCCTTCCGACATAAAGAAAATATTCTTTGGGAAGGTTTATTTTTTGCATCACGCTCTCCTGAGACAGCCAATAGTCGGTATCAAACGGAGGATAGACAACGGAAGATTCAATCCCGTAATAATCTTTGCATCTTTTCGCAACGACTTTTGACAATGAAATATACGCATCCGGTCTTTTGCTTATTGCGACGTCAAATTTTTTCAATCCATTCGTCAACAATCGGGAAACGGATTTCGGGAACATATCCAAGTACTCTTCAGCGTGACTCCACGCATATCTCATGGGAGTAAGAAGATAGCAGACGTGTGTTGTTCCCGGTTTGGTAATAATTCCCTTTGCAAAGGAGGAGGTAACAGAAATGACAAGATCAAACTCGGAAAAGTCGAATGACTCAAAAGCAGCTGGGTAAAGCGGCATCATAAACGCACGGCGGGAACGGAGACACACAGGTATGTACTGTATAAAAGACGTTTTTACCGTCAAGCTGCTTGCCCAGGCGGCATTCTTCCTGTCATATGCGGAAGTAAAAAATACTGCATTCGGGAACATTGTATGAAGGTAAAGAAGGACCCGCTCCACCCCTCCCCATTTGTCCATCCAGTCATACACTATGGCGATTTTTTTTTCACTATGCAAATTTTTCATACAGCTTATGCGTTTGCTCTGCCATATGCTCAAAAGAGTACTTCTGTCTGAGTACTGGTTTCTTTTTTATTGCATCTTTTTCAAACTGGTGTATAGCAGAAATAATAGATGTTACTGCGTAGGGGTCAAAGGAATAATACGATGTTCCCAACAGCTCCCTAAACACCGGAATGTCGGAGGCAATAATGGGAAGGTCGTAATGTGCTGCCTCGATTATGGGAAGACCAAACCCCTCCGAGAGCGAAGGATGGACGAGAGCTTGTGCTCCTTTGTAAAGGGACTGCAGCTTGGGAAGTGTTCCTCCGGTTTCAAACACAATTTTTTCCTTTTCATTCCCGCTCAGACTGTTTTTAAGCAGCTTGGTAAAGTAATCATCCGGTCCGGCAATTATCAATTTATTTGACGATCCACTTTTATGAAAAGCCTCCGTCAGACTCTTTACGTTTTTGTGGGGATACATGTTACCCACGTATAAATAATAGTTTTTCTTGTTGTCCTCACTTGCGTTTTTTTCTCCAAGGAACTTATACGAGAGTCCTTCGTTTATGTGATATATCTTCTTCTCCCATTCTTGTCCGAAAAGCTGTACCAGCTGCTCTTTTACTACCATAGTGGGAGTAATTATCGCCCTGCTTTTGAACAGCTGATTGTGAAAGACGGCATTAAAACTTATTTTCTTTATAAGGTAAGCTATTTTATTTGTCGATGCGCGCCCCGTTTTAAAAAGAAGCGGGGTCAGGTCGTGAATGGTGGAAATAAATGGACGTGGATACAATATCGGATGTCCAAAATAGGTAAAGTGCATCAGGTCAAGATTGTCTTTCTGCAATGCCGATAAAAATCCTATCTGTTCGTCTATCGTATGCCATAGGAAAGGAGACGGTCTTGGGATAAATAAGGGAGAAAAAGAAGAGATGGCGTCTTTGTCTTTTGGAAGACAATAGATATAGTAGGAATTTTTGGGAGAAATATATTCCGGAAGGAAGTGAAGAAGATTTTGAAGATATGTCCCCACCCCTGTTTGGAATAATAAACGGGCGTCTATTCCAATTTTTTTCTTCATACGGCTGCTTTTTTTCTTGCAATTGCTGCGTAGACTAATGCCGAAATCCAACCGGGGTACAATTTTTCGTAATGCTTTTTGTAAAAAATCGCCATTGCATCATAGAAATATCCCTTTGTTTTAGATCGGACTTTCGTATTATTTTTCTTTTTTATTCCGCTCTGATATTTAAGATGGAGGACGGTAAATTGTGGGTCATACACAATTGAGTACCCCATTCTTTTTATCCGTAAAGCCAGGTCAAGGTCTTCTCCGTACATAAAAAAATCTTCGTCAAATCCGTGAAGTGTAGAAAGTATTTCTTTTCGCGCAAGAAAAAATGCGCCTGTCGGAGCATCGATTTCATGCTTTTTATTAAGCGGCAAATGGGTGAGATGATACCCGCCAAACATTCTGTTTAAAAACGGAATATTTTTTGTGAGAAACTCAAGCTTGCTGAAATAACAAAATGAGCGCCAAACGGTCGGAAATCCACGGTGTGAGGCGGGATCGATTGAACCGGTCGGGAACTGGACGCGGACGGTGAGTGCCCCCTGGAGCGGGTGCTTATCCATGTCGGTAACCAAAACGTCGAAGAACGCTTCTTCAGGAACCAATACATCAGAATTCAAATAAAGAATATATCTTCCCTCAGCAACAGCAAGCCCTTGATTGTTGGCTTTTCCATATCCCTTATTGTCTTTATTAAGGATGGATTTTATTTCTTTATTATCGGAAATTCTCTTGAGCTCTTCTTGCGTCCCGTCTGTCGAGTTATTATCCGCAACGATTATTTCCCAGGAAAGTTTTCCCTTCCTCAGGGCTGTTTGAAGTTTCGAAATACACTTAAATGTCAGGTCTTTTGTATTATAAGAGACGATAATAACGGAAAGATCTTTCATATGTGATAATGATACAATATTTCGTTATCGCTTTGGAGATTGCTTCGCTCTTCGTGACTTTCCGCCTGTTCCCACCATGCGTCTTTGTCTTGCACGCGGGTCTCGTTTGAAAAAGAGGTCTTTCTTAAGAATGGAGCGCACGACTTCTTTATCGGTTTTTTCAACCGCTCGGGAAAGTCCGTGTACCACTGCGTCCAACTGACCATTGACTCCTCCTCCGTTTACTTGGATGGAGACACAAAATCTGTCATCTGCTTTTGTGAGTTTCAACGGTTTCAAATACTGTACTTTTTGATATAAGGAGGGGAACGTTTCTTCAATCTTCTTTCCGTTTACCCACATTTCACCTTCTTTTATTTTCTGTTCTCCGACGACTGCCATTTTATCTTTGCCCGGGATATATAAACGCACAACGGCAACTGACGTTTTTCTTCTTCCGACTCCTTCGTAAAATTTTATATCCTTAGATTTTTTTGGCATAGATACAATAAAAATAGTAATTAGGCTTTTAATCCGAGCTCTGCCGCGTATGTGTGTTTATCATCTGCAAAAACAAACAAACGGGCAATTCTTTTGTCTCGCAATTTATTTTTCGGTAACATTCCGCTTGCTCCATTGATGACGATACGAGTCGGGTTCTTTCTCAAAAGCTCGCCGGCTGTTTCTTTTTTCAAGCCTCCAGGAAACCCAGAGAATGAATCATATACTTTTGTCTTCATTTTATTTCCGGTAAACCTCAAAAGTCCCGCGTTGATAACAACGACATAGTCTCCCATGTCAATGTTGGCAGAATAGTTACTCTTGTTTTTTCCCTGAAGAAGTGTTGAGATCTGAGTCAAAACACGTCCGATTACTTTTCCTTTTACGTCAATAAGATGCCATTCTCTTTTTATCTCGGTTGCGGAAATTGGTTTTGTTACCTTTGTTAATTGAGTCATTTATATCAAGTTAAATTTTTATTTTTTTTCTTCCACTAATTTTGGTTCTTCTGTCTTTTCAACTTCTTTTTCTGTTTTCTTTTCAACCTTTTTCTTTTCTGCAACAACCGGGTGTGCCCAAGACAATCGTGCCATCATAGCTCCGTCCGACTGACGCTGTGCACTAAGAGTAAGGCGTGTGTATCCCCCTTCAATTTTTGCAAGTGCAGGTCCGACAGTGTCAAACAATCTGTCAACGAGTGCTGGTTCTCCGAAAAATTTGAGGATAAAGTTTTTGTTTGCTTCTGTTTTTACCTTTGACTTTGAAACAAGTTTCTCGACTGCTATCTGTGCTGCTTTTGCTTTTTGTTTTGTTGTCGTCAGCGTCTGTTCAAGAAAAAAATTGCGACACAGCTGACGGAGCAACATCTTGTTTGCATCATATCCGAATCCGAATTTTCTTTTTGCAACGCGATGCTTCATATTATTTCCATTCAAATCCTAATTTTTTTAATTCGTCTTTTATCAAGTCGATGGATTTTCTTCCCAATCCTTTGTATGAGACGAGTTTTTCTTCTCCGATTTTGATAAGGTCTGCAACTGTCTCAATGTTCTCTCTCAAAAGCGCGTTCACGACTCGGGACGGAAGATTGAGCTCATCAATAATCAAATCTTTGAATTTTTTGTCCTGTGCCTCTGCATTTATTGTCTCCTGTACCGCACTCTCTGACATTGTTTTTTGTACGTCGTTCTGCACGAATACGTGAGCAAATTGTTTTGAGAGAAGGTCTGAGGCCTGTTTAAGGGCTTCTTCAGGAGTAATGCTTCCGTCTGTCCAGATGTTGAGAATAAGTCTGTCGGAATTTGATTTTCTACCGACACGGGCTTCCTCTACCTTGTAAATTACTTTCTTCACCGGTGAGTAAGCGGAATCGATGGAAATAAATCCAAATTCGCGCTCAGGTTGTTCTTCGGCTAACACGTAGCCAAATCCGGACTCGGCCATGACTTCAAGTTCGATTTTTCCTTTTTCTGTTGTGATTTCTCCAAGATAAAGATCTCCGTTGATGACTTCCAAATCACCTTCCAAATCTTTTGCGAATACCTTTCCTACTCCTTTTTTATTCAGTGTAAGCGTATGTACTCCTTCTGCACCTTTCTTAAATTTAACCTGTTTAAGATTCAATGTTATTTCAAGAGCCGTTTCTTTTACTCCTTTGAGCGTACTAAAAAGGTGAGAGACCCCTTCTATTTTGACGGCAACGATGGCTGTCCCCTCAAGTGAGGAAAGAAGTGTTCTGCGGAGAGCATTTCCCATACTTTCTCCAAAACTTTGAACCAACGGTTCAAATGAAAAAGTACCGAAAGACTCCGAGTTTTCAACTATTTTTGTGAGAAATTGTGGTGTTATCATAACTAATGTACAACTAAAAAATAATAATGGTTATCGTGAAAAATATTCGATAACAAGTCGTAAATCTATTTGCTCTTTCAGGATGCTTTCACTTGGTTTTTCAAGTAATTTTCCGACTGTTGCCTGTTTTTCAAGCCATTGTGGCATTATGAGATCTTTCGTTTCCAGTGTTTTTTGAACGACAGGTGTTTTTTGCATCTTTTCCGATACAAAAGTAACGACCTGTCCTGGCTTTAGTTGATAGGAAGGAACATTTAATCTCTTTCCGTCTACGCTTATGTGTCCGTGTGAAATGAACTGGCGTGCAGCTGCACGGGTCGGGGCAAGACCTAGGCGATAAATGACGTTATCAAGTCTGCTTTCAAGAAGAATGGAAAGAAATAATGCGGTATTCCCTTTTGTTGCAACAGCTTTGGCAAAGTAATTTTTCAATTGTTTAGCGGAAAGGCCAAACATGAAACGTAATTTTTGAGTTTCTCTTATTTGATGTCCGCGTTCTGATACCTTTTTTCTTTTGTTTATTCCGTGCTGGCCTGGGGGAACGGCAATCTTCTTCATCAGACGAGTATGAGACTTTGATCCCGGAGTTTTCAAACCAAGATCTATTCCCTCTCTTCGTGCTATTCTATTCTTCGGACCCGTATATCTCATAAAACAAATATAAAAATCATAATAAAATCTCCCTCATTACACACGTCGGACTTTCGGAGGCCGAACGCCATTGTGTGGAACTGGGGTAACATCAATTATTGTGTCAATATCTACCGAAGAAGACTTAATTGCGCGAAGCGCTGCTTCTCGTCCTGGACCGATTCCTTTAACGAAAACGACTGCCTTCCTGAATCCGTTGTCGTTTGAAACTTTTTTCAGGACTGCTTCTGTTGTTACTGTTGCGGCGTAAGGAGTTGATTTTCGTGCTCCGGAAAATCCGTGCATACCGCTTGAACCTGTGGTAAGAACAGCACCCTTTTCATCACTCACGGAAACGAGCGTGTTGTTGAATGTTGCGGTGATAAATATTTTTCCGCTTTCAACTATTTTGTTTTTTGATTTTCTTTGTGGTGTATTCATAATCTGTTAATAATTTATTTTGCTGCCTTTGCTGCTGGTGCCGGTGCTGCTGGTGCTCCGGTTTTGCCCTGCTCCATCTTTGCCCATGCTTCCTTCTTTAATGCTCCGACTGTCTTTCTCTTTCCCTTCTTTGTGCGTGCGTTCGATTTTGTACGTTGTCCGTGTACCGGCAATCCGTGCATGTGGCGCAGACCGCGGTAGGAAATTATCTCTTTTAATCTTTTTACGTTTTCACTGACCTCTTCCCGCAAATCTCCTTCTACTTTATGTTCTTTTTCAATCACTTCCGTAATTCTTTTGAGCTCTTCTTCTGACAGGTCTTTCATTCTCTTCTTTAAGTCAATATTTGCTTTTTTAAGCACATCTAATCCGTTTGTTCTCCCTATTCCATACAATCTTGTAACACCGTAGGAAACCTTGTCTTTGTCGGGAATGATGATGCCAAATAAACGAACCATATAACAAATATTAAATTAAATTAGTAATAAACCATTACCCTTGTCTTTGCTTGTGCTTCGGGTTTGTACAGGTAACATATAACATTCCCTTTCTTTTTACCATCTTGCATTTTGCACACCTTTTTTTGATAGATGACTGTATATTCATAGTGTTAAACTCTATAAGTAATCCTGCCTCGCTCCATATCGTATTTTGTTAACTCGAATCTGACTCTGTCGCCTGGCAAGATCTTAATATAGTTTTTTCTCATCTTTCCAGACAAATAACACAGAACCAGCTTATCCGCGTCAGCCACCTTAACTCGAAACAACGTGTTTGGAAGGTTTTCAACAACTTCTCCTTCCAAAACAAGGACATTACTGTCTACCTTCATAGAAAGTATATTGTAACATAAATTCACGTTAAAACTAGAGTATTTTTATCGGTAATGGCAATTGTGTGCTCAAAACAAGCAGATAAACTCCCATCATCCGTTACAATAGACCAGTCTCCGCCCTTTTCGTATGCAATGTCGTTCGTTCCCATCGAATATATTACTTCGATGGCAAGAACCATTCCTTTTTTCAATTTAATGGTTTTTTCAATCGGTTTACTCAAAAATCCGGGGATAAACGGGTCCTCGTGCAGCTCGCGTCCCACCCCGTGGCCTGTCAACTGTTCCATGACAAAATATCCCGCGCCTTCAACTCCTTTTTCAATTGCCAAGGATATATCTCCTATCCTATTGCCAAGGACTGCCTTTCCTATTGCCTTGTCAAGAGTGTCTCTTCCCACCTTCAGAAATCTTTCGATTTCCGGTGTCGTTTTATCCCCGACAACAAATGTCGTGGAATGGTCGGAATGAAACCCTTTGTAATATGCTCCAATATCAATGGTAAGGACATCTCCGTTTTTAAGCTTCCTCTCGCTGGGGGGCGTATGTACTATCTGTTCATTTATCGTGGGACAAATGGTCCACTTAT
Source organism: bacterium (assembly GCA_021833625.1). Taxonomy (GTDB): domain Bacteria; phylum Patescibacteriota; class Microgenomatia; order UBA1406; family GWC2-37-13; genus JAKBEU01. The sequence continues at coordinate 188,883 of JAKBEU010000002.1, read as the reverse complement.
ACCCCTCAACTTTCGAAAATGACGGCTCTGCACCTTCTTCACGGATAAATTGTTCTGCTTTCTTATCCAAAAAATTCGTTGTCACCCCTACTTTTGCCAAAGGGAGGAGCTTTTTCATTGCCCGCTTCAGTTTGGCTCCGCATTCTTGCATTATCCGTATCTCTTCGTCGGTTTTATAAATAATCATACTCTTTCAGGAAAAATAGACCTCCCGATAGACTGCTTCCAGCTTGTCATAAAATTCTTTTTTTGAAAAGTTGTTCTTTATCAGGAAATCGGCATAGGCAATTGTCGGCCCCATGTTCGTGCCGATAAGCTCATTGATGTCCCGTTCTTCTCCGTAGAGCCGTGAACGGTACGTCCTTTTTGAAGCACGTAGGTTGCGTTTGCTTTTATCGACAAAAATCGCCAATATGAAAACGCGCACGTGTTTTAATTCTTTTTTCAGATAAAGATACTCTTCCCATGAGCGCATACCGTCTATGACGACTATCGGGCTTTTTTTCAGTTCACTTTGTATTTTCTCCCTATTCATAACGGCAAGGGCTTCCCTTCCGTGTTTTGCGCGGAGATCTTCCCGCACTTTTTTATGGACTTCTTCCGTGTGAGCAAGGCCTTCCTTGTCAATATAATCGTTGATTATTTTTCCGAATGATATGACGGGAAGGTTTTTCATCTTGAAAAAATCTCCTGCTTCTGTTTTTCCGACCCCCGGAAGACCGACTATCGCAAGTATGGATTTTCTCGGCTTCCACTCGATTATCTTGTTCTCAACGAACTGTTTTCCGAGTTCTCCTAAAATCTGTTTATTCACCAGCTCAATTGATTTTGTTGCGTCAATATCAAGCAACATTCCTTTTTCCCTGTAGTATTCGATGACCGGGTCCGTGTAGGTATGATACATCTCGATTCTTTTTTTTATGGCAGGAAGAGTTTCATCATCGCGTTTTTGATCGCGATTGATAAGGCGCCACAGTGCCTCCTTGTCGGAGATATTAAGATAAATAACCTTATCGACATTATTTTTGAACTTTTCCACCTGTTTTATCGTGCGGGGAAATCCATCAAGGATATACCCTCTCTTATACTCAGGACGGGAAAGGTAATCGTTTGCAATTTCAATCGCCTTATCATCCGGGACAAGAACACCCGAATTTATCGTTTCTTTGATATAACGCCCGAGGGTCGTTTTCTCTTTTGCGATTTCACGAAATATGTGACCGGTCGAAAGGTAAGGAATTTTAAACATTTTGGAAAGGAGATTCCCTTGTGTTGATTTTCCAGATCCTTGTATACCAATGAGTACAAACTTCATAAAAGGTTAAAAGTAAAAAAATTAACTTAACTTTTTTCGCTCTTTGTGGAGCGTTTGTTTCTTGCACTGATTGCAATACTTCTTCAGCTTTATCGGTTCTGTTGTGTTGATCTTGCTTTTTTCTGTGACGTAGTTTTGCTTGTTACATACTTCACAAACGAGCCCGAGAAGAACACGTGATCCTTTTTTTGCCATATTTTTTGATAATATTTATAACGTCATGCAACGATAAAAATCGTTCCGTTTTTCTGTTATCAGTTTGAAAACTTATCGTAGCTCTTCATGACGAGCTGTGCTTCAACCGTCTTAAAAGACTCCAAGATAACCGAGACGACGATAAGAATACTTGTTCCTCCTATGACCAAGCTGGAAATACCGGTGAGAGTAGATATGAGAGTAGGCATGACGGCGACGAGCCCAAGGAATAAAGCGCCAACACTCGTTATTTTGTAAAGCACCTGTTCCAGATACTGTTTTGTTGCGGTACCGGGACGAATGCCGGGAATAAATCCGCCTTGTTTTTGGATTTCCTCGGAAATTTTCTGCGGACTGAATACGATGATGGTGTAGAAGAACGTAAAACCGATAACCAGGATAAAGTAGAGCAGATTATATACAAGGCCTGACGGCTTAAATGTCGAAACAAGAAAACGGGCAATTGCCGCTATAACGGGCTGCTTTGAATACTGAAGGAAGTTTCCCGCCAGCTGTGGAAAAAGAACAAACGATACTGCAAAGATAATAGGGATGACTCCTGCCTGGTTAAGTTTAAGGGGCAAATAGTTTGTTGCACCCTGATACACTTTATTTCCTTTTATCCGTTTTGCATAGTAGACCGGAATTCGTCTGACCGCTTCATTAATGAATACGACTGCCGCAATAACGACAACCGCAACAACGAGAAAGACGATAAAGTTGATGACCGTTTCCTGTGTCACTGTGGAGGCCGTTCTTCCCAAAATAACGGGAATTCTACCGACAATTCCGGCAAAGATGATAAGTGAAATACCGTTCCCTAGTCCGAATTCAGAGATAAGTTCACCAAACCAAATAAGGATAAACGAGCCGGCAACAAGCGTAAAAATGAATGAGAAAAATTCCAAAGGCGACAAGGTTCCGATAATTTTTTGATTTTTCAAAAGAACAAATATACCCACCGATTGGACAACGGTTAATGGAACCGTCAGAAAGCGAGTATATTGATTCATCTTAAATCTTCCATACTCTCCCTCTTTTGAAAGCTGTTCCAACTGAGGGAATATAACAGAAAGAAGCTGAAGAATAATTGAGGCGTTGATGTACGGATTAAGACCGAGTGCCATGATGGAAAAATTCATGAGCGTGCCTCCGGAGAAGATGTCAAGCAGTGAAAGGAACTGACTCTGGGCAAATAGCACTTTCAGTTTGGCGAGATTAATAACTGAAACAGGTAAGAAGGCAAAGATACGGAAGAAAAGAAAAATAGCTAAGGTAAAAAAAAGCTTCTTTTTTAGTTGTTCATCACGAAGAAATAATTTTATCTTGTCGGCAATTTCTTTCATACTGAAACAGTTCCGCCAGCTTTCTCTATCATTTTCTTTACAGACTGAGAAACGAGTAAAGCGACTGTCAGTTTCTTCGTAATCTCTCCCTTTTGGATCAATTTAACAATTGGTTTTTTGACTCCCGGTTCAATCAAACCAATTTTTTGTAAAGATTCGATTGTAACAATCGCTCCATCATCAAATGAATTTAACTGGCTTGAATATATAACATACTTATTGGATTTTATCGCTCTATTTCGTCCTTTCCCACGAAGCAGAGGAAATCGTTTTACCAATCTGTTTTGTCCACCTTCAAAACTGAGTGGGATGGTTGATCGTGCTTTCTGATGACGTGTGGTTCCGCGTCCTGACTTTGATCCTTTACCACTTCCGATTCCGCGTCCTACACGTTTTTTTGTATGTAATACCAATGTTGGCAATTGTGAAAGTAAGGATGTCATGCTTTTTTTGTTTCTTTAGTAACTGGTAAAGATCTGTGCTTTAATGATTCGAGTGCTTTTAAGACCAAATACGTATTTACCACCTGATTTCTTGATTTAATGATCTTTCCAGATACATTATACACGCCTGCAAGATCGAAAAGAGTGCGAATAACGCTTCCTACTTTCAATCCGGTTCCTTGCGGAGCAGGTTTTAGATAGATAAGACCCGCTTTATACTTCAGAAGAACTTCGTGAGGGATGGTTCCGTTGTAGACAGGAATAGAAATCATTTTTTTCTTTGCTTTCGTAAATCCTTTTCGGATGGCTTGAGGAACTTCCTGTCCTTTTCCCATACCGACACCCACGTTCCCCTTGCGATCGCCGACCGCAACAAGTGCCGTGAATGTTACTCTGCTTCCTCCGGTAATTTTCTTCGTAACACGCTTTATCTGAAGAATCCGTTCCTCCAATTTTTGTTCTTCTTTGTATTCTGCCATATCAACTAGTATCTACTAATAAATTATTAAACCTGTATCCCTGCTTCTCGCAATCCCTCTGCAAGTTTTTGTACTCGCCCAAGGTATGTATAAGGACCTCTGTCAAACACCGCTTTTGTAATGTTTTTTTCTTTTAATTTCAATCCCAATTCTTTACCGGTTGCGAAAGACTGATCGGCTTTCTTTGCCTTTTCGACCTTTTTGCTTCCTGCCGCGCAAAGAGTAACTCTGTTTACATCATCAATTGCCTGTGCATAAATATATTTGCTTGAGCGGAATACCGAAATGCGAGGACATGTTGCACTTCCGTGTATGTTTGCGCTTACGCGTCTTTTTCTTCGTTCTACCCGACTTGAGGTGATATGTTGTTTCATAGTATGTGCGTTATGCCGCTGCCTTTGCTTTCTTTCCTGGCTTAATTCTTAATTTTTCTCCTTCATATTTAATACCTTTTCCCTTATATGCGTCCGGTTTTTTTATCATTTTTATCTTGTGGGCGATCTCTCCAACCAACTGCTTGTCAACCCCACTGATAGTTATTTTCGTATTTCCGTCAACGGCAAATTTTATTGCATCGACCTTTTTAAAGACGACGGGATGTGAATATCCTACTTTAAAGACGAGGTCTTCACCCTGCATCTTTACGTTAAATCCGGTTCCAACAACCTCTAATTTCTTTTCCCATGGTTTTTCAACACCTTTGACAGCGTTTGCAATAAGACTTCTCCATAATCCGTGCAATGATTTCATCTCTTTCGTGTCATTTCGTCTGACCACATGATATTCGTTTGTTGTTGCGTCCTTTTCACATCGTATTCCAGACGGAAGGGTAAATGAAACTACTCCTTCTTTTCCCTTGACCGTTACATTCACGTCTTCTATCGTCACCGTGACTGTCGGGGAAACTGTTATTGACTGTTGTCCAATTTTTGACATATGATTACCAGACCAAAAATAATAATTCTCCTCCAAGTTTATTCTTCCGTGCATCTCTGTTTGTCATTATCCCTTTTGGAGTCGAAAGGAATGAACATCCCATTCCGCTCATAACTGACTTTAAATCTTTATATGCGACATAGGTGCGTTTTCCGGGTTTTGACATGATCTTCAAATCGGTGAGTGCCGGTTCGTTGTTGACATATGCAAGTTCAACGATTATTTTCTTTATTGCTTCTCCTTCAACCTCAAATCCTTTGATATATTTCGCTTCCTGCAATTTCTTCAATACGGACTCTCTATATTTAGAGTGAGGAACCTCAACAGACTCGTTTTTTGTCATGTATCCGTTCTTTATTCTGATTATCATGTCAATTATTGGATCGTTCATCATATGTTCATGGCATCAATTATTAAGTTTTATCTGCTGTACGTTTTGTAATTTTTCCGTGTCCTCTAAATGTTCTCGTTGGTGAGAATTCTCCTAAGCGGAGTCCCACCATTGCTTCCGTGATCAAAATTTCTGGAAATTTTCGACCGTTATGAATAGCAATTCTGTGTCCGACAAATTCCGGAGCTATTTGAGAATCGCGTGCCCATGTTTTTAAAGCACTTCTATCAGCACCTTTCTTCTGACTCATGACCTTTTTCATGAGATTTTCATCAATGTACGGACCTTTTTTTAGTGATCTACTCATATTCTATAGTCGAATTACCAAGAAATTTTTCTAACTCCAGGAATCTCTCCATCTAACGCTCTCCTTCTAAAGCAAATTCTGCAAATACCAAATCTGCGCATATATCCGCGTGACCGTCCGCACACCTGACATCTGTTCTTGTTGCGAACTGCGTATTTTTGTTTCTTCTTAAATTTTACTTCATCCGATGTTTTTGCCATAGATTCTGATTATTTTTTAAATGGTATTCCCAATTTTTGAAACAGTGCCATACCTTCGTTCTTGTCCTTTGCTGTCGTTACGACAGTTACCTGTAATCCTCTTACTTTGTCGACTTTATCGTACTCGATTTCTGGGAATAATGTCTGTTCCGTCAATCCTAAGTTTAGGTTTCCATGTTGATCAACGACACTTGGCTCAATGCCTCTAAAATCTCTAAATCCTGGAATAACGATGGTAACCAGTTTTTGCAAAAATTCATACATCTTGTCTCCGCGCAACGTGACTTTCACTCCAATGGGGAGTCCTTGTCTGATTTTGAACGCTGAAACTGATTTACGAGCTTTTGTAATGACTGCTTTTTGTCCTGCGATAAGACCGATTTGTTCTTGAATCTTAGCGATAACACCTTTATTCGTGACTGCTTCACCGGCACCGACGTTAATAACTATTTTAACGAATGAAGGAACTGCGTGCACATTTGCACACTTCAATTCTTTCATAAGTGCTGGTTTTATTTCTTTTGTGAAATGTTCTTTAAATGACATAGGTGACATATTAGATAATGCTTTTACATTTTTTACAAACTCTGTGTTTTTTTCCGTCTTCAATCTGGAATCCTACTCTTGTCGGCTTCTTACACTTCGGACAGATAAGGCTTAATTTTGCAACCCCTATCGGTCTTGGAACCTCAACGATTCCCCCTTTTGGCATCTGTTCACTTTTTCTCATGTGTTTTTTGAAAAGATTCAATCCGGGAATCAGAACCGTTTCCTGCTTCACGTATACTTTTTCGACAACACCATCTCTTCCTTTGTCTTTACCTGTCGTGATGAGAACTTTGTCGTTTTTTCTTATTTTCATTTTTCTTATAGTTAAATAGTAATCCTTGTCGTGCGGCAAATTAATACATTTCCTCCGCAAGGCTTGCAATTTTGTGAAACCCATTTTCCTTTACTTCTTTCGCTATGGGTCCGAAAATACGTGTGCCCTTTGGATCTTTATTATCCTTTGCCTGCAAAATCGCACATGCATTGTCGTCAAATCGAATATAACTTCCGTCTTTTCGTCCGTATTCTTTGTGTGTTCGAACAACAACAGCTGACATGACTTCACCTTGTTTCACTTGACCGTAAGGAATTGCATCTTTTATGGCGATATTAATGATTTCACCCACATATGCATATCTTCTGTTTCCTTTTCCCGGCATCCCGATCATAATGGCTTTTTTAGCGCCGCTATTATCTGCTACCGTCAATAGTGTTCTCAGTTGTATCATATCGTTCTTCTCAAATAGTAATTATTCCGCAATTTTCTTTGTAACTATAAATCTTTTCTCACAAGACATCGGTCTTGTTTCTGCCATTTCTACCATGTCTCCAACGCCAATATTTTTCTGCTCATTGTGTGCCTTGTATTTCTTGTGTCTTATGATGACTTTGTCGTACTTTGCATGTCGAAATTTTCTCTCGACAGACACTACTACCGTTTTCTGCATTTTGTCTGATATTACTTTTCCTACAAGAGTTCGTGCCATAACATTACTTATTTCTCTTTTGACCCAATACTGTCAAAAGAACTGCTAATTGCCTTTTTTTGTTGCTAATAATATTTGTATTTTTCGGTTGTGTCGTCGATCGTTCAACATTCAATTTTGCGATTTCAAGACGCAAAGCTTGGATTGATGATACCAATTCTTGTTCTGTCTTTCCGGTTGTCTCTTTCATTAATTTGTTCATATTTCTTTTGTTACTACTTTTGTCTTAACAGATAATTTCGATGAAACAACTCTAAAGACTTCTCTTGATTCAGCAACCGTTAATCCGTCGATTTCAAACATCACTTTTCCGGGAACGACTGATGCAACGAAAAATGCAACATCTCCTTTTCCTGCACCCATGGTTACTTCCGGCGGTTTTTTGGAAAATGGTTTATCAGGAAAAATGCGGATCCAGAACTTGCCCATCTTGCGTGTCGCACGAGCTAAAATGACACGGACAGCTTCAATTTCTCTATCTTTTACCCATGCTTTTCCCATTGCTTTCAGACCGACAGATCCAAAGGATACTTTCTCGCCTTTCATGGCTGATTTTCTCCAGATTCCCCGAAACTGTTTTCTGTATTTTTGTCTTTTTGGTGCCAACATAGTATTGTTATCTACAAATCCAAACTTTTACTCCCACATAACCTGACTTTGTCAAGGCTGGAAAACGGGCAAAGTCAACATCTTCACGAATAGTGGAAGCTGGAATGGTTCCTTGAAAATATTTCTCTCTTCTTGAGATTTCCGCTCCGTTAATTCTTCCTCCGATTTGAATTTTAACTCCCTTTGCTCCGGACTCCATTACTCTATCCATTGTGTGATGGATTGTTGATCGGTGTGAAAAACCCTTGACGAGCTTTTCTGCAACGTTCTGAGCTACGTAATAAGCGCTTAAATAAGGCTTTTTTACGGGCTCTATTTTTATTTCTACTTTTAATTCTTTATTTGTTTTTTTATCTCCTCCCGCAATGATATATTTTTTTACTTCTTCAAGTCCTTTTCCACCGCGACCGATTATCATTCCCGGTTTCACTGCATAAATAATTGCAGAAACCTTTTTGATTGCTCTTTCGATATCAATTTTTGTGACTGACGCAAACTTGAATTTCTCAAGCAATTTCTCACGAATGAGAATATCGGACAAAAGAGCTTCTCTAAATGTTTTTTTATTGCTAAAAAACCATCTGGAACTCCAATTACGGGTAATTCCCACTCTTAGTCCTACTGGATCTACTTTTTGTCCCATCTTATGTTTCTTTAATCGCTACCTTTTTTTTTGAGGTTGTTTTTTTAGCAACTTTTAATACTTTTGGCTTTGTTTCTTCTTTTTTCTCGACACTTTTCACTTCTACTTTCTTTTTTAAAGGTTGAACATCGGCTCCCACCACAACAAAGATGTGGGCAAACTGCTTGCGATATGGCTTTGCTGACCCTCTGCTTCCGGGATTGTATCGCTTTAATGTATGTCCTTGATCAATCTTTAGGAGCTTAAATTTTAACAGATGTTCATCAATCTGTAAAGTAGCTTTAGCATTGTCTACCGCTGATTTTATGACTTTATACAATATGTTAGCTGATTTCCTTGGTGAGTACATTAATTTCTCCATTGCTTGTACCGGGGTTAGTTTTTTTATCTCAGCAACGAGAAAGCGAAGTTTCTTCGGTGTTGAGTGTACGTCTATGACTGATGCTTTTGCTTCCATATTATTTTACTTTGACAATAAATTTATTACTCCATTTATTAGGCGTTCTTGTTTTCGTTCCGCGTGCACTCTTACCCCATGGTGTCTTTGGATGCATACCCTCTCCGCTTCTTCCTTCACCTCCACCATGTGGATGTGAGCGAGGATCTTGTGCAGTTCCTCGAACTGTCGGACGAATACCCATGTGTCGGCTCGTTCCTGCTTTTCCTAATATTCTGTCTTTGTGTTCAATGTTCCCGATCATTCCGACAGTTGCAAAGCAATCGCCGAAACATTTTCGGACAATGCCTGATGGCAACTTTACGTGGATAAACGGATCTTCTTTTGCGATGACAATTGCTGCAGTTCCTGCTCCACGGACGAGCTTTCCTCCCTGGCCTGCAAACAACTCGATATTATGAACTTCAATCCCGATAGGAATAAGTCTTAAGGGGAGTGCGTTTCCTGGTTTAAGCTCTGCTTTTTCTCCGGATGAAATTACGTCTCCGATTTTTATGTCTTTTGGCTGGAGAATGTATCTTTTTTCACCATCCGTATATTCAATAAGACATACGCGTGCATTTCTGTTTGGATCGTATTCCATTGTCATGACGGTCCCTTTTATATCTTTTTTGTCTCTCTTGAAGTCTATTTCACGATAATATCTCTTTTGTCTTCCTCCCTGATGGCGGACCGTAATTCTTCCCGCATTATTGCGTCCTGAATTTTTCTTCAGGATTGTTATAAGATTTTTTTCCGGTTGTTTGTTATTTAATTGTTCCATAGTTTCGTTATATTTTTATGCCTTCGGGAATAGACTAATAGATCCTTTTGTTACTTCAACAAGTGCAATTTTTTTATCAGCATGTTTTTTTGGTGTCATGCGTCTGCCGACCCGTTGTACTTTTCCTTTTCTGACAACAATGCGGACCTTTCCTACCTCAACGTTGTAATAGGAAGTGACTGCCTGACGCACTGAATTTTTTGTCGCATCCTTTGCAACAACGAATCCGTATACATTCTTTTGCGCATTAGCGGTTGCTTTTTCTGTTACTATCGGTGAAATTAAAATAGTGTTTTTCATGCGAAATAGGTGTGTTGCAAGGATTTAAATGCCTCTGCGACAATTACTATATGTTGTGCGTTCAGGACGTCAAAAACGTTTATTTCTCCCAGATGAGTGCATGTTATGTTCTTCAAATTCTGGGTTGATCTGATAAGTCCTGTTGCCTTTGCATCCGGAAGAACGAAAAGTACTTTTTTATTTTCCAGTTTTGCAGAAACGAGGAAGGCTTGAACGGTTTTTGTCTTTGTTTCAATTTTCAAAATTCCATCATTTACTAAAGAAAGTGCATTTTCCTGAGCTTGATATGCAAGAGCACTCTGCATTGCCTTTTTCCTTTGCTCTTTGGAAATGGAGAGTCTGAATTCATGTGGCTTCGGACCTCCGACAACTCCTCCACCTTTAAAGATGGGGGCTTTCATTGATCCGTGTCGGGCTTTTCCCGTTCCTTTTTGTTTATATATTTTTTTTGTCGTTCCGGCAACCTCAGCACGTGTTTTTGCTGACGCGTTTCCCTGTCGTTGATTTGCGAGATATACTCTGTTGTACTGAGCAAGAAGTACCCTGTTTGGTTTTAAATCAAACAATTTTGTTGTATTTTTTACTACTTCGCTTTCTTTTCCATCAACTGAATAGGAAAGAATATCTGAAGCTACTGTTTTTTTTGTTGTCATTTGCGTATGCGTACCAAACCACCTATCGGTCCGGCTACTAAACCTTTGATAACGATTCCGTTGTCTTTTATTTCAACCACCGAACAGTTAGGAAGGGTAATTGTGTCATTTCCCATTCTTCCGGCCATTCTTTTTCCTCTAAAAACACGTCCCGGTGTCGTTGTCATCCCGATTGATCCCGGAGCTCTTTGTCTGTCTGATTGTCCGTGTGTCTTTGATCCTCCCTTAAAATGATGTCTTTTGACGACTCCCTGGAATCCTTTTCCTTTGCTTGTCGCCGTTGCTTTAACAACATCGTTAACTGCAAATAGTTGTGCAGGTTTGATTTCCTGTCCGACAACTACTTTAGCTTCACCAAGCATCATTGCTTTCTTTCCTTCGACTTCCTCAACTTTAAGTGTGTTTGCGTCAAACCGGAATTCCGCAATATGATGAAGACTTACTGTAATACCTGCTTTTTTAAGAAGTCCTTTCACCGGATTGGGGATATTCTTGTTTTCTTCAAAACCAAGAACCACCGCATCATATCCATCTTTCGCTGCTGTTTTTATGTTTACGAGATAGTTTGGAGAAGTTTGTACAAAAGTAACGGGAATTCTGTTCCCTTTTTCGTCAAACCGTTGTGATTGTTCTTTTTTGATACCAATAATAAACCTGTCCATAGCGTTTGTGTAACTTATCGGACATTAAGAAAAAAAATGCTGGTGAGCACATTTCCTTTATCCTGAACTATACATACCTGCTGAATATTTCAGCACGCATGATTATATAATACTTTTGCAACAATATCAAGCTAATTTCATTACATTTTTACTTCCACCTCTACACCTGCAGGAAGTTCCAAATGCATTAATGAGTCAATGGTCTGATTTGTTGGGTTTGTAATGTCAACTACTCGTTTGTGTGTTTTGAGCCCGAAATGTTCTCTGGAATTCTTATCTATAAACGCTGCCTTATTAACAACGAACACCTCTACTTTTGTCGGTAATGGAATGGGTCCAACCACCGAAGCACCTGTTCGAATCGCCGTATCAATCAACTTCTGACACGTTTCATCGATAATTCGATAATCGTATGATCTTAGTTTAATTCTGATTCTTCCTTTCGGCATAGTTTAAAAGTGCTTCTAAAAACCTTTTTTTCAGGTCGTTTATTTGATAATTTTTGTGACTGCTCCAGCTCCCACTGTGTGACCACCCTCTCGAATGGTGAACTTTAATCCTTCTTCGATAGCAACTGGGTAAATAAGTTTGCCGGTTACTTTAACTGTGTCTCCAGGCATAACCATCTCTACTCCCGCGGGAAGAATGACTTCTCCGGTAACATCTGTTGTTCTTACATAGAACTGTGGACGATATCCGTTAAAGAAAGCTGTGTGACGACCACCTTCTTCTTTCTTCAAAACGTAAATCTGAGCTTCGAATTCTGTATGTGGTTTGATTGATCCCGGTTTTGCAAGTACTTGTCCTCTTTGAACATCAGCCTTTTCAATACCTCGAATCAAAATACCTGTGTTGTCTCCGGCTCGCGCTTCGTCAAGTGTCTTTCTGAACATTTCAATTCCGGTAACGACTGTTTTTCTTGTATCTTTAAGTCCGACAATTTCAACCTCTTCATTAAGCTTAAGGGTTCCTCTTTCAACACGTCCTGTGACAACTGTTCCTCGTCCAGGAATGGTAAAGACGTCCTCAATAGGCATAAGGAATGGCTTATCTGTCGGTCTTACTGGCTCTGGGAAGTATGTGTCAACCTGGTGAAGCAGTTCTTCAATTTGTTTTGTTGCTTCTGGATCATCTTGGAGGGCTTTTAAGGCAGATCCTCTGATGACTGGAACTTTGTCTCCTGGGAATCCGTACTTTGTGAGAAGTTCACGGACTTCCATTTCAACGAGGTCAAGAATTTCTTTATCAGGAACCATATCTACTTTGTTGAGGAAAACAATCATTGAAGGAACGTTCACCTGTTTTGCAAGAAGAATGTGTTCTCGAGTCTGAGGCATTGGGCCATCCGGAGCTGAGACAACGAGGATAGCGCCATCCATCTGGGCTGCTCCTGTGATCATGTTCTTAATAAAGTCTGCATGTCCTGGGGCATCAATATGTGCATAGTGTCGTGTTTCTGTTTCATACTCTGAGTGATGAAGATTGATGGTGACTCCACGTGCTCTTTCTTCCGGAGCCTTATCAATATCTTCGTATTTAAGAAATTTTGCAAGACCTTTCTTTGAAAGTACGTAATGAATAGCTGAAGTTGTTGTTGTTTTACCATGATCTACGTGACCAATTGTACCGACATTCAAATGTGGTTTATTTCTCTGAAAAACGCCTTCTGCCATAGGAATATTGTATATTAAAATTAATAAAGAAAAAAAGCCAACCTCATTTTAATAGAAGTTGTAATTTTTTCCCAACTCATCTATGATAATTGGTAGCATGAAAAAAGTCAAGGCCATTTTGAACACTTTTCGGGTAAGTGCCGTGCCAAATCATTTATTTTATCCGAAATTACTACACACCAGGACTCTTTTTTCTCTCAAGTATTTTATCGTCTGCGTTATCGGTCTTTCTTTCCTCTTTACAATAAGTATATATACAAGAACAATGCCGTCCAAGCTTTCCTTTTATCATCGCGCTTTCATTCGGGCGCTTGGCACGTATCCAAGCGGTGCTGAGCTTACCTTAAAAAACGGGAGACTACAATCGACCTATGATCAGCCTATTTTTTTATGGATGGACAGGCCAAACGGGACACGGATGCTTTTGTTTGCCGCAAATCAGCGCAGTCTGATGCAAAAGAACGACTCCGTTGATTCTCTTGTTTTCCTCGGTGCCAACCACGTAAGCCTCTCCTACAAAGATATGAAAACGGTCCTGCGCTATCCCAAAACGGAATATGTCGTGAACAAGCAAACCGTCGATTCGTTTATGGGGGTCATGGACCAATATCTGAACAGTGCTCAGGGTTTTTTTTACCTCATCTTTTTTATTTTACTTCCCTTCCTATATATTCTCTCTTCATTTGAGGCGGCTCTTGCCACAAGCATATTCCTCTATTTCCTCTTTCATCTGTTTACAAAACGTGTCCACATCCGCAAATCAATCCAGGTGGGACTGCACGCGAGCATTATCCCCTTTATCATCGGTTCAATACTTCTCTATGCTTTTCCTTCCGTCCATGGAACGCTTACCATCACCGCGGCAATTCTTTTTATTTTCCAACTCATTGCACTCTACGAGACGTATTTTTCTGAGCTGTCAAAGAAGCTCGCTCCACACCACCATACATCTTCTCACCATCATATAAGAGGTCGATAAAAGGAAGACCTTATCGTGCAGTATTCACAATCAGGATCATCACAGCGAGAGTCCCAAAAAGACAAATTCAATACTGAGTCCCTCATTGTTTTTATCGACTCAATAAGTTCTTTAACATCATTGTTCTCTATCACAAAAGACTCGTTTCTTATTTCATCCTTTTGTGCGGACTCAACAAATTCAATAACTCCCTCCGTCATTTTATACTGGCCCTTTTTATAAAGAGAAAGAAGCAATTTGTAAAACACAAGCTGTCGGTAATAATCCTTATTCGCTTTGCGGGTTTTTCCCAGAAGTTCGTTGCGACTTCTTACTTTCCCTGTCTTAAAATCATATACGACAACTTCATTGTTCTTCCCGTACTCCATCATATCTATCTTTCCATTTATCAGGATGTCTGTATCCAAATACATGTTGGGAATGATAATTTCTGATTCGCGTTTTTCGTCCCACCCTTTCATTCGTTTCTGATAATAGGACTGAAGAATTGCAACTCCCTTTTCTTCAAGTTGGGCAAGGTCATTTTCGCTTGCTGAAAGATTCTTGATTGCTGCCTTGTAGCTATCAAGAAGTTCTTCTTCACTGAGTTGTTTATGTTTCCTCAAGTTGACGATGTATTCGGAAATCGTCGAGTGAATGGCAGTACCCAGGAGAAGGTAATATCCCCTCACGTCAGGAAGTCGGACAAGATTACGGAAGACATACCGCCAAGGACAGGTAATGAAGTTGTTCAGTGCGCTTACCGAAACGCCATTTGCAAGAAAAAGGGAACGGAAATATTCCTGCATCTCATCTTTCTTGAAAGAAAGCATCACTTCTTTTTTTGGAGAAAACTCCGAAGTAATTCTTTGCAACGTCGCATCCGGTTCTTCAGGGATTATTTCCGGCTGCAGATATTCGGGAGGAATTTCGAAAATAAACTGCGAGGCCACCTGTTCTTTTCCTTCATCGTTTTGAGTGCTGTAGGAAAGCAGTATCTGCTTTTTTGCTCTCGTAAGTGCAACATAGAATAACCGGCGCTCTTCTTCAATAGAGTCTTCTTTTCCGATGGTGAAATCCGTCCGGGACAGATATTTCCATGGGATGCGGATAAGTGAACTTTGTCCCCGCATATTTCCCCAATAAGAATCGGTAGCCTTTGGAATAAATACATATTCAAACTCCAGCCCCTTTGATTTGTGGGCAGTTGAAACAAAGACACTTCCCGCCTTCTTTTTCGATACTTTTATTTGGAGCGGAATCTCGTGTTTTTCAAGCAAATCAAGATAGTTTAAGTATCCTCCAAGTGCGAGCGCGTGATCTTTCCTTTGCAGTTGTTTCAAGTCTTCATAAAACAGATGAAACTTTTCCAATATCAGCAGGGCATTTTGCTGTTGCAGAATATGTTTCAGCAGACCGGATTCGTTAAGAAGGGTGATAAAAAATTCGTCAATACTCGTATTCTCCGATATTTTTTTCCAACCGATAAGACTTTCGACAAAGTGCAGAATCGATTCTTTTTTGTAAAAAGAGAGGGAAGAAAGAAGCGCATCATCCCGAAAAAATTCCCATAGGGAAACCTTATTTTTTTGAGCAGCCTTAATTAAGTGGAACACGTCAAGAGGGTCAAGATCAAACATCTCAATAAGAAGCACTCTCGACAAATATGTATCATCTCCGACATAATAAATGGCTTTGAGAAGGACAATCATTGTCTGAATAGATTTCTCCGAAAAGAGAGATTCCTCTGTTGAGAGCATATAGGGGATTGCATTTCTTTCCAGTATTGAAGCCAAAGAAAGTAAATCTGCATTCTTTCGGACCAGTACCGAAATCGCATCATATGCAACTCCCCGGGCGTGCAACTGCTCTATTCTTTTTGCCGTCTGGAATAATTCCTGATAGGGGTTGGCATACCGCGTAAGTCCTATCGACACCTCAGGATGCTGAGACTGGGCAATAAGGCGATTCCGTTCAAGAATACTGTGTGCATTGTGTTGTATCAAAGCACCCGTTGCATCCAATATTTTCTGAGTTGAACGGTAGTTCTTTTCGAGTTGAATAAGAACGGCGCGGGGAAATGTTTTTTTGAAATATAGGAAGTTTTCAAGGGACGCTCCCTGAAAACGGAAAATGGATTGTTTCTCGTCCCCCACGACAAAAAGATTGGGATAATCATCAAGACTGCACAAGTATTCGATAACGGTATTTTGCGCATTATTCGTATCCTGATGCTCGTCAATAAGGATGTATTGGTACATTTCCCTCATCTGGGACAAAAACTGTTCGTTCTTTTTGAAGGCCAGGACAACTTCCATAATCATGTCATTAAAGTCGTACAATTTATTCTCCTTAATCCTTTTTTGGTATGCGTCAAAGACGCGGGCAAATTCCTTGTTTTTTTCAATCTGCTTCATCTCTTCTATTGCAGCACCTTTCATTTTGCCCTTATATTTTCCTTTCGTATGAACAAGGTCATCCTGACTTTCAAAATCGTGTTGCCATTTTGTGACTGCATCTGCAAACTGCTTTGGGGTTATTCCCTCTTTTTTCAGGGAGGATATTGCGGAGCGTATGGGATTGAAATAATAGCTCGGATCCCCTTGGGGTCGAAGATAGACAAATGATTCCGTTTCGATAATTTCCTGAATCGTCTGAATTTCTTCCAGATCGCTAATCGGCAGAAAAGAAGCAAGGTGATGAAACATATCATAATTTTTTTGGATTAGTTCGTTGCAAAATCCGTGGAACGTGTTTATCGAGACTTTTAGTGCCTCTGCTCCGATAATTTCCGATAAGCGTTGTTTCATTTCCGCCGCAGCATTTTCCGTAAAGGTAAGGGCAAGTATATTCTCAGGATTTACCTGGGTCTTTGACAATATCTGAGCAATCCGGAGAGTAAGGATTTGTGTTTTTCCCGTCCCGGGACCTGCGATAACCATAACGGGACCTTCAATGGTATCGACTGCTTTTTTTTGTTCGGGATTCAGTTTCTGATACAACTTGGAAAATGGTTTTGAACGCTCCATAATTATGATTTAAGGTATATTATACTTCCTCCGTGGGGTATAATTACTCACATGTCAAAAGAAAAAATATGCCATCCCCTACTGGGGCGCTTATTTGATATATCGGTTCCCGTTTTGTCCTGGTTCTTTATTACGCTCCCCCTGTGGCTTTCTCCTTTTCACCCGGCGCTAGTTGCTTATTTCATCATTTCATTTGATCTGTATTTTTTTTATAGCTGTCTTGAAACGGTGTATTACTCCACCCTTTCCTATACGCTTATCCAAAAATATGAACACGTGCCATTTTCTGATTTCCTCAAAAAAGAGCCGCACAGTGTAAAGGATATTACCCATTTCGTCATTATCCCGAATTACAAGGAGCCGCTTTACAAATTAAGAAAAACGCTTGATCATATCGTTAAAAACGATTATCCGTTTCACAAAATAATATTGGTGCTCGCCTTTGAAAAACGCGAAACGGAAGCCGCCAACAAAGCTCAGGCGATACGGGCAGAGTTCGGTACTTTTTTTGAAGATATTATCGAGTCCTACCACGTCCTGGAACCAAACGAAGAAGCGGGGAAGGCAAGCAATCAAACTGCCGCAGCAATAATCGTATCGGCATATGCAAAAGAAAAGCATCTTGACAGTAAAAGAGCTATTATCACCATTTGCGATGCGGACAGCACCCTTGCTCCCAATTATTTTTCCTATCTCACTCACTCATTTATTCACGACACGCAAAACACCTATCATTTTTATTGGGCTCCGGTTCTGCTGTACAACAACTTCTGGCAGTCGCCTATCTTTATCCGCATTCAGGCAACGCTGTCTTCAATTCTTCGCCTTGCCTTTCTTTCGCAACGGGAAGATCTTATTCAGATATCAACCTACTCCACAAGTCTCTGGCTTATTGAGTCGGTTCATTATTGGGATGTCGACATTATTCCGGAGGACTGGCATATTTTTTTGCAGGCCTTTTTCATGTTCGGCGACAAGGTAAAAACTATTCCCCTTTATACGCTTATCGGCAGTGATGCGGTACACACCGGGAACATAAAAAAAACATTCTTCAGCCGGTATGAGCAGGAAAAACGTTGGGCGTGGGGAGTGAGCGACATAGGATACGCACTCCGCCAGGCGTCAGTTACCCCTGAAATTTCCTTTTGGACAAAATTCAGGAAGATCTTATATCTTTCCAAAAATCACCTTCTGTGGCCGGTTTCATTTTTTATTCTTACGATAAGTGCGTCCATTCCTCCGCTTATCAATCCCGTTTTTAAGCAGACG
Source organism: bacterium (assembly GCA_021833625.1). Lineage (GTDB taxonomy): Bacteria > Patescibacteriota > Microgenomatia > UBA1406 > GWC2-37-13 > JAKBEU01. The sequence continues at coordinate 170,720 of JAKBEU010000002.1, read as the reverse complement.
GTACTCGGATTTTTGCTCCCTCAGATATCAGGATTGATACTCACCATTTCTTCATCAATGATTATTGTATACGTGTACATTGATATTAAGCTTAGAAAACGGATGAATGTAGGAACTCCCGTATTGGCGCTTCCCTTAATGGTCGTCCAATGGTATTTCCTTCCGGTCATTTCTTTTTTTCTCTCTTCGCTTCCGGCACTCGAATCACATACGCGCATTATTCTGAAAAAAAATATAACATATAAGGTAACGGAGAAAGTATGATGCAATTTCTTTTTACCAAAACTCCTCTTGCTTATATTGCCGCCAGTTTTTGGCGGGATGAAGCATTTTCCTATCTTATGGCAAAGCAGGCGCCCTTCCAACTGCTTTGGACAACTGCCAAAGACGCAAATCCCCCGCTGTATTACCTGCTGCTTAAAATATGGATGTTTTTTTTCGGGCATTCCGAAATAGCTCTTCGTACGCTTTCCTTGCTTTTTTTCTGGGGAACGCTTTATACGGCTTTTTACCTCATGAAAGATATTTTTAAATTCTCGACAAAAAAATCAATGGTTTTCCTGCTTTTATTTCTCGTAAATCCGCTTCTGCACTACTATGCGTTTGAAGCACGCATGTATAGCTTGATGGCATTCCTGGCGACGCTCTCCTTCTATTATTTATTAAAAAAACAATACAAGGCGTACGGAATAGTCGCGTTGCTTTCTTTCTATACCCATTATTTTTTAATCAGCGTCATTGCACTGCAGGTGGGACTATCACTTCTTTTCCTCACAAAAAAAGAAAAGGCTGATTTTATATCACAGTTTAAAAAATATATTGTCTGGACTCTTCCCTGGATAATACTTCTTCTGTTTGCGCGTCCTCCGGTAAACAAGTCTTTTTGGATAGGGACGTTATCTTTCAAGGATATGCTTCTGTTTCCCGGTATCCTGTTCACGGGATATGAAACTTCCGCCGGATTTATCTACAAACCTCTTATCTTTATTTCGATAATAGTGTTTTTGATTATTGTCTTTGGCGTTTGGGCACTATGGCAAAAAGAGAGAAGACATGCGCTGAGCAAAGAAAAATTGTACCGACTGTTGCTCGTCATCGGTTGGAGTATTGCTATACCCTTGTCTGTCTTTATTTTTTCTTTCTTTAAACCTATTTTTCTCCCCCGTTATCTTATTTTTGCAACCGTCGGACTTTTGCTACTTCTCCTTCTTATCATCGATAAAATGCATATCCGTTTAAAATATATATTGTTTGTCGTGCTTCTTATCATAAGCGTGCATTATGGAGAGGTTCAAGTGGCATTGCGGACTAAGGCACCGGTTGGCAAGACATTTGCAGAAATCAAGCAGCTCATCAGACCAAATGATGTCGTATACGTTCTTCATGAATATGACTTCCATCCGGCGGAATATTACATAAACGACTCCCAGGTGTATATTTACAAAAAGTCATATGCTGAGTTGCCTTGGTTTGTCGGAAAAGTCCTCATTCCACAGGAGAAAATTGCTTCGACCCTTCCTCAGTACCCAAGGCGCGCATTTGTACTGCAGCCTGACGGATCATCCTACTCCATTCAATCGCTCTACTAACCCCCTCCTATTTGCGTGAAGGATAGGATTGAGAAAGGCAAAATGAGGTATAATACGGACATGATAGGATTTCTTTTCATATCTGATATAGCCATGGCACTTGTTGTGGCATTGAAGTTCCAGAAACTTCCTCCCCAGATACCGCTGTTTTTTTCACTCCCTACGGGAGAAGATCAGCTTTCCGAATGGTGGATGATTTTTCTCATCCCTGTCTTGGTGAATCTGCTTTATTTCCTCAATATTTTTGTGAGAAATTCCCTGTTCCCCAACAACACCTTCGTAAAATCCTTCATACGCTATCTTAATATTGCATTCATCGGAGTGGGTACTTTTCTCTTTATCCGCATTATTCTATTAATTACCTGACACAAATGGAATATATTCTTGCATTTGGCATCACAAGCTGCCTGTCGTATCTTGCGACTATTCCTACCATTTATTACGCAAAAAAGTTTGGTCTCGTAACGGACAAGAAAATAAGAAAACATCCGGCCCACACCCATGTTGGGGTTGTCCCCCGCGGAGGAGGAATTCCTATTTTTATCGCATTCCTCATTGCCTCTTTTTTATTTATTGAATTCAATAAACTCTATTTTGGCATTCTTATTGCAAGTGCTCTTACACTCGGTGTCGGAGTCCTGGATGATTACTTTGACCTTTCCCCCTATCTTCGTTTTGGACTGAATCTCCTCATCTGCACAATAGCCATAGGGTTCGGGCTTGGCATCCCATTCGTATCCAATCCGTTTGGCGGCGTCATCCGGCTTGATATGTGGCGGATAACATTCCATATATTCGGCTCAACCCATTCAATCTTGCCGCTTGCCGACTTCCTTGCCCTCATTTGGCTTACGTGGATAACTAATATGGTAAATTGGAGCAAGGGAATTGACGGTCAGATGCCCGGATTTGTGTCGATTGCTGCCGTTTTTCTTGCCCTTTTATCACAACGATTTATCGCCCACGACGTATCTGCTGTGAATGTTCTTTTTTTCGGCATGATTGTTGCCGGTGCATTTGCGGGATTTCTGCCGTTTAATTTTTTTCCTCAACAAATAATGCCCGGTTACGGAGGAGGATCTCTTGCCGGATTTTGGTTGGGAATATTATCCATTCTTTCTTTTGGAAAAATCGGCACATTTATTCTGGTCCTTGCGGTTCCACTGCTTGATGCCTCCTACACCATTATCCGTAGGATAAAAAACGGCGCATCTCCCTTTCGAGCTGACCGCGGACACTTGCATCATCGACTTATGGAGTTAGGATGGGGAAAACGACGTATCGCTGTGTTCTACTGGCTTGTCACAGCACTCCTCGGATGCGCAAGCTTATTCTTAAATGGCATAGAAAAATTGATTGCTTTCGGTATGGTTGCCGTATTTCTTGCTCTCTTTATTGTTATTGTTGATAAAAAAAAGGCTATTTCATGAAAAAAAAATATTTTATCCACACATTTGGCTGTCAACAAAATGTTGCGGACTCCGAGAGAATTGCGGCATATTGCGAAGATGCGGGAATGGAAAAAGCCGAAAAAATTGAGCAGGCAAACTATGTCGTAATCACTACTTGCATGATTCGCGAATCAGCGGAAAACAGAGTATATGGAATGGTAAATAATTTAATCCCTTTAAAAGAAAAAAAGAAAAAAGCAGGAGAAGAATTTAAGATTGTAGTCACAGGATGCATGACAGGAATGGCACATCGGGACACAACAGGAAAAATGATGAAAGAACTCCACCGACGAATGCCACTTGCCGACACATTCCTTCCGCTTGAGGAAATAGGATTTGAGCGGTCTCCTCTTCGGGATACAAACGGGACCGCACTTATCCCAATATCAAACGGGTGTAATAATTTTTGCACGTATTGTGTCGTCCCCTATACGAGAGGGAGAGAGATAAGCAGAGGCTTTGAAGACATTGTAAAAGAAGCAAAAGATGCGCACAATAAAGGATTCAAAAAAGTATTACTTCTCGGACAAAACGTCAATTCATACGGATCGGATATTGTTCTTGCAGGAAAAAAGCAACAGGATTTGAAACCCGTGTATGTGAACCATTTAGGGAAACAGCGTATTCCGACCTTATTCCCCCATCTACTTGAAGCGGTTGCAAAAATTGGATTTGATGAAGTAAATTTTATCTCCAGCAACCCTTGGGATTTTTCGGATGAGCTCATTGATACTATCTCAAAATATAAAAATATTACACGAACCTTTCACCTTGCAGTACAGTCTGGAGATGATAATGTATTAAAAAGAATGAACCGCTGGTATACCGCCGCGGAATATGTTGGTTTATGTAATCGCATCAAGAAAAAAATGCCAGAGGCACATATTACAACTGATATTATTGTCGGATTTTGCGGAGAGACCGATGAGGAATTTCAAAACACAGTAAAGTTGTGTAAAGCAATCCACTTCGATCGCGCATTTATCTCTATTTACTCCAACCGTCGCGGCACTCACGCGTATAAAAACATCCCGGACGATGTCCCCCATACAGTGAAAGATAAAAGATGGAAAATATTGGATAAAATGGTAAATAGTCAGTTTTACAAAGAAGAAGACATTTTGATAAAATAATTCATGCGCATAGAAAAAGCGTCTCTTAAAGAAAAAGCACAGTTGCTGTTTGAAATGGACGTGAAATCATTTACGAAGGATTTTGATTGTCCTGCACGGAATGTGGAAGATACGATTTCCTACCTTACGGGTTCTGAAATATATCTTGCATACGAAGGAGACGAAATGATTGGGAGTTTTTCATTCATAGAAAAAAATGGCGAAGTAGAGATAAAACAATTGTTGGTGTTGCCCCAGTATCAAGGAAAAGGATACGGAAGAGAATTAGTAAAAGAGTCATTGAATCTCGTGAAGGGTAAAAGAGTATGGCTTGTTACCCATCCCAAAAATACTCCTGCAATAATCACCTATCTAAAAGCCGGGTTTATCATAAATGAGTGGAAAGAAAATTATTATGGAGACGGTCAACCTCGTCTCCTTTTTCGACTTCCATAAAGACCCCTTGAGTCATTTTGGCCGTGGTTGAAGCGGATGTTTTTTGTTATAATGACTTACATGAGACTATTTGTCACGGGAGGCGCTGGGTTTATCGGTTCAAACTTTATTTTGTACTGGATGAAAAAATATCCGGAAGACAAAATAATCAACTTCGACAAACTGACCTATGCCGGAAATTTGGAGAACCTTAAAGAAGTCGAAAAAAATCAAAACTACACATTTGTCCAAGGAGATATTTGTAATCAAGAATTAGTGAACGCACAAACAAACGGTGCTGACATAATTGTCCATTTTGCGGCAGAAAGTCATGTGGACCGTTCAATACTTGATGCTTCCCCTTTTATTCAGACGAATATTGTCGGAACACATGTCCTTCTTGAAGCGGCTTTAAAAAACAAGATCCCCCGCTTCCATCATGTTTCAACGGATGAAGTATTCGGTGCCCTTTCCCTTAATTCGGATAAAAAATTTACCGACGACACTCCCTACGATCCCCACAGTCCCTATTCTGCCTCAAAAGCATCATCAGATCACCTCGTACGAGCATATGGAGACACATACGGTCTCCCATTCACTCTTTCCAACTGTTCCAATAATTACGGTCCTTATCAATTTCCCGAGAAACTCATTCCGCTTGCTATAACAAACATCATTGAAGGCAAGAAAGTCCCCGTTTACGGCGACGGACTGTATGTCCGCGATTGGTTGTATGTGGTTGATCACTGCGAGGCCATTGACGCCATCATCCATAAGGGAACGCTTGGCAAAACATATCTGGTGGGAGGACAGGATAGAACAATTCCCAATATCGAAGTAATAAAAAATATCATCACACGAATGGATGCGGATGAGTCAGTCATTGAATATGTGAAGGATCGCCCAGGACACGACAGACGCTATGCCATTGACTGGACAACAATTCACAATGAACTAGGGTGGAGCCCCTCCCATTCGTTTGAGGAAGGAATACTCGCAACCATCAATTGGTTTAAGGACAACACAACATGGTGGAAGAATATCAAAAGTGGAGCATACCAGGATTATTATAAAACGCAGTATAAATAATGAAAAAAATAGTTATAACCGGAGCAACCGGGTTGGTTGGTTCGCGTGTTGTCGAACTTCTTTCCGATAAATTTGAGTTCATTCCCCTTGCATCAAAAGACATGGATATTACGAACAAAGACTCTGTTCATTCTGTTCTGAATGGTCTTTCCTATGATCTTGTCCTCCACATGGCAGCATATACGAATACGAAAGCAGAGAACGAAGAAGAGAAGGCATATCAGATAAATGAAACCGGAACGCAAAATATTCTTGATGTCGTTAATTCCGCAAAAAAAGAATTCATTTATATTTCGACTGATTTTGTTTTTGATGGGGAAAAACCGCCGTATGTTGAAACAAGCATTCCTCATCCTATCTCAACGTATGGTGCATCAAAATATGCTGGTGAAAAAAAAATTGGAACGGACGGAATGATAGTGCGAATTTCCTATCCGTACCGCAGCGCATTTGGACCAAAAAAAGATATTATTAGAACCCTAAAGACACTTCTTGAAGCGGGAAAAGCACTCACCATGGTGAATGACTCTCTTATGGTTCCCACATTTATCGACGATATTGCCTACGGGCTTGAGTACCTGATGAATAATTATTCGCGTGAGATATTCCATCTTGTCGGAAAAGATGCGATGTCCCCTTTTGCACTCGCTCAGACGATTGCGAAAACGTTTAACCTAAACGGTTCTCTTGTCGGAAAAACGACATACGATGAGTATTTTGCAAACAAACCAAAAGGTCCGCGTTATTCGGATATCAGAAGTGAAAAAAATACGTTTTATGCCATGCATTCGTTTGAAGAAGGATTACATATTATTAAAAATCAATTGAATCTCTTATGACAATAACAATAGTTGGACACGGATATGTAGGACTTGTATCTGCCTGTGCGTTTGCCGATTTTGGCAATACCGTATATGTTGTCGGACATACTCCTGAGAAACTGGAAAGATTAAAAAATGGTGACCCTATTATCTATGAACCGGGTCTTGCCGAAGTTCTTCAAAAAAACAATAAGGCAGGAAGGTTGAAATTCACAACGGAATACGGGCAAGCAATCTCTTCATCGGAAATCGTATTCATCACCGTCGGAACTCCTCCCAAAGCAGACGGAGAAGCGGACTTGTCAACCGTCCTTGCGGTTGCGGAGAAAATAGGGAAACACCTATCAAATAAATTTACCGTTGTTTCCTGCAAAAGTACCGTTCCCGTCGGGACAAATTTAATGATTAAAGGAATAATCGAAAAGTGCAAAAATAAAAAGGCCGAATTTGCCGTTGCCTCCTGTCCTGAATTTTTGCGGGAAGGGAGCGCACTGCACGATACGTTTGAAGCAGACCGCGTGGTAATCGGTTCCTCATCACAAAAAGCCATTGATCTGCTTCTTAAAATTCATGCTCCCATTACGGGGAAAAAAGTCGTTACCGATCTTGCATCCGCAGAGCTTATTAAATATACGTCAAATTCCGTCCTTGCAATGAAAATATCATTTGCAAACCTTATTTCTTTTTACTGTGAAAAAACGGGTGCAAATGTGGAAATGGTAATGGATGCAGTCGGTTTTGATAAACGCATTGGGCGCATCTTCATGGATCCGGGCGTCGGATACGGCGGCTCCTGTTTTCCGAAAGACGTAAAGGCGCTCATCTCAACCGGGAAACATATCGGTATTGATACCACGCTTCTTGAGGCAGTTGACAATATTAATGAGCAGGCAAGGACAAACATGCTGCAAAAGATTTTATCTCAGGCCAAGGGAAAAAACATTGCGGTTTGGGGACTAAGCTTTAAACCCAACACTGATGACATTCGATTTGCTCCATCGGTTGACATAATAAGGGCTCTTGTTGAAAAAGGATATTCCCTTTCCGTTTACGATCAGGAAGGAGCAAAAAATATCAAGCGGATTTTTGGGGATAAAATCGTCTATGCGAAAAATTCTTATGAAGCAATAAAGAATGCCGACGCTCTTGTCATTATCACCGATTGGAATGAGTTCAAAAACGTTGATTTACAAAAAGTAAAAAAGCTCATGAAACATCCGATGATTTTTGACGGAAGAAATATTTATGACCCACAGACAATGAAGGATTTTGGATTTATATACATTTCAACAGGACGGGCAACTGTTTCAGAAAAATAACGGTATGCGAATACTTATAGCAGGAGGAGCCGGTTTCATCGGATCACATTTGTGCAAAAAACTTTTGAATGAAGGGAATGATGTCATTTGTGTTGACAACTTACTGACCGGGAACAAAGACAACCTCAAAGATATTGAGGACAATTCCCACTTTACGTTTCTCAATCACAATGTAGTTGATCCGCTCCCTATCAGCGTTTCCGCTGAAGCAGTGTTTCACCTTGCCTCACCTGCCTCTCCCAACCATCATAGTCCGCTTAGCTACCATGCGCTCCCTATGGAGACAATGCTCGTTAACACCGTCGGGACTTTGGAGTTGCTCAAATTTTCCGAAAAAAATAATGCGAAATTCCTGTTCGCATCAACGTCGGAAATATATGGAAACCCGCTTCAACATCCTCAGAGCGAAACATATTTAGGCAACGTATCGACCATTGGTCCCCGTTCCGTCTACGACGAAGCAAAACGGTTTGGGGAAACACTCGTCTCTTATTTTATCCGCGTAAAAAAACTGGATGCCCGAATTGCCCGTATCTTCAACACATACGGCCCTTTCATGCAGCTTATCGATAAACGGATGATTATTTCGTTTATCGAACACGCGTTAAAAAACGAGCCCATACCCGTGTTTGGCGACGGAAAACAAACGCGCTCACTTTGCTTTGTTGACGATACCGTTGAAGGATTATGTAGACTAATGTTTTATCCGAAAACATCCGGAGAGGTTGTCAATATCGGAAACACCGAAGAACATTCGGTATATGAATTTGCCCAAACAGTTGCTGAACTTGCACATTCCAAAAGCGAAATCGTCTTTTCCGAAAAAATCCCGCAGGATGATCCGCTGAAGCGGAAGGCGGATATCACGAAAGCAAAGTCATTGCTCAATTGGGAACCGAAAATATCATTGACTGAAGGGTTAACAAAAACCATAGATTATTTAAAAACAAAAATATGAAAAAAGCCGCAATAATCATTCCCACATACAACGAAGCAGGAAATATAAAAAAACTTGTTGAAACTATTTTTTCCATTTCAAAATCTGTTTCGAAATGGGAGATACATGTGGTTATCGTGGACAGCGATTCCCCGGACAAAACGGCGGATGAAGTAACGGAACTTCTTAAAATACATCAGAATCTTCACCTCATTCATTCAAAAAAAGAGGGACTGGGGAAAGCATATGTACACGGATTTACGGAAGTGATGAATAGCTTAAATCCGTATGTCTTTTTTGAGATGGACGCAGACTTATCACACAATCCTAAAGACATTCCTCTTTTTTTGGAAAAAATCGAAAAGGGTGCGGACTTTGTTATCGGCTCACGCTATATAAAGGGTGGATCAATTCCTTCTAACTGGGGCCTTCACCGCAAGATATTCTCAGTCTGCGGCAACTTAATCGTGCGGCTTGGATTCATGCGCCTTAATGTTACCGATTGGACAAACGGATTTCGGGCGATAAAAAGTTGGGTGGTGAAAGAATCTCTTGATCATATTAAAAACTATTCGGGGTATGTTTTTCAGATTGCTTTCCTCGATTTTGCATACAACAAAAAGGCAATTATACGAGAAATCCCCATTAATTTTATTGACAGGACCGAAGGAGAATCAAAAATAGATTCTGTTCAGTATATCTCCCAAATGCTTCTTTATGTATTTACCCATTCGTCATTTATAAAGTTTGTCATTACCGGACTTTTGGGATTTGTCGTTGATTTCGGATTTGCCTTTCTGTTTATCAATCTTTTTCATATCATAAAAACAACCGCAAACATGTTGAGCGCGGAGATTGCCATAGTGTTCAATTTTTTCATAAATAATTTCTGGAGTTTCAAGGAGAAAAAAATCGTCGGAGGAGTGTTTGGATATCTCAAAAAGTTTGTAATGTTTAATCTTGTATCCTCCGGGTCAATCCTCATTCAAGTTGGAGGACTTGCTTTACTGTTGAATTTATTTGGAGATAAACTTATTTCCCTCGGAGTAATAACACTTTCATCCTGGATTATTTATAAAGTGCTTATTATTGCCTTTGTCATTATTCCTTACTCTTACGTCTTATATAACAAAGTAATCTGGAAGAAGTAATTATTTTTTCGTTGCGTATTCTGAAGATATCCACCCTTCTTTTGTTGTCTCGAATTTTATTTTGTACCACCCGTCTTCTTCCCCGGTCAATGGGAAAATCTGTCCGGGGTTAACTCTGCCTGATTCTGAGGCGTTAAGGGTCGGCTCCTCCCTTACGCGCAGCCATCCTGTCGGAGTATCCAGAATGGTAACTGAGGCACTGCTTTGAGTGGACAGCACTGCTGCGGGTGTTGCGAGATTCGGGTTTTCTATCTGCTGATACTTGGGAGCCTGGCTTGGATCTATCGGAAGTTTAACAAAACCGTTCAGCTGGTATCCCGGATTAAGATTTATTTTTTTTGTCCGCCGTGCAAATCCCGGCATAAAGATGGAAAGCTCATGGTTTCCGGGAGTAAGCTTCGAAAGAACAAGTGGGGAGATACCCTTTTCATCATTATCCAAATAAACAAGTGCACCCGAAGGTTCCGTCTCTATCGACAGATTACTTTCCTTTCCTGTTCCAAAACCCTTGTTTTGTGAAAGCCAATATACTTCGGCAGACGATGCGACATCCGTACTTTCAAGCTGAGTATCGACAACCGTCAGAGTATTGGTAAGAATCGTTATTTTTCGCTGCCATGATGCCGCCTGGGTTGCCACACTGTCGGGGATAACTTTTAAAAGATACTCTCCCTCTTTCAGAGAATTGTCATATGGCGTATTTCCCTTCATTGTATTATCGATAAAAACCGCGGCTCCCGGATGAGAAAAAACCCGAAGCTGTCCTTCTTTTTTTGAATTTAAATCAACAACAAGGCGGATGACGACAAACACGCCAAAGGCGATGCACAGAATGCCTATGAATTTAAGCTTCCCTTTCATATTGATACTATTGTAGTTCCTTACCTCTTTTATCACAAGTGCTTCCCCCTCCAATTCTCAAAATTCCTTTTCTAACGGGAAAAAGGGTGATATAATGGTACTTAAGTATGTTACATCTATTATTCCAGTCCAGCGCTTCAAGGCGAACCTCCAGGTGGGGTAATAGGTGCCGTGTGGCATAAAAACTTTCTTTAAGCGAATTACCCTACCCCCGAAGTAAGAAACGGGGGATTTTTTTTGGCTCATTACTAATTTTATTTAACTTATGAAAAAAATTTGGGAAAAACAAAGTACAGCGAAAACCAACACAGCCATTGAGTCGTATTGTTTTGCGGAAGGAGTCGAGTATGACAATAAGCTGGTGCTTTTTGATGTCTTGGGGTCACTGGCTCATTTGGCGCAGCTTGAAAAAATGAAAATCATTTCTGCCAAAGAAGCGCAAACACTGCACGGTGCACTTCTACAGGTTATAAAAGTGTATGAAAAAGGTAAATTTATCGTACAGACTAAGGACGAGGATGTTCATACAAAAGTTGAGGCATACCTTATAGACAAGGTGGGAGAACCGGGAAAAAAGTTACATACGGGACGATCCCGAAACGACCAGGTGGCGCTTGATATGAGACTGTATGCAAAACAGGAATTGTTATCGCTTGCCGAAAGCGTGCAAAAAACTGTCCACACGATATATACCGTCGCAAAAAAATATGAGTACGTCCCCATGCCGGGATATACCCATTTGCAAAAGGCGATGCCGTCATCGGTTGGCATGTGGATGGGTAGTTTTATGGAAAGTCTCATGGATGATGTGTTGTTGCTCAAATCGGCATATATGCTAAACGACCAGTCGCCGCTTGGGTCAGGAGCCGCATATGGAGTTCCGCTAGCCCTTGACCGAGAATTCACGGCATCCCTTCTGGGATTTCCAAGTATTGTGAACAACTCACCCTACAGTCAGGCATCCCGCCCGAAGACGGAGCTTGCCATTTTACAGTCCCTTGTGCAGATAATGATTACCGCATCAAAGTTTGCAAGTGATCTGTTGCTTTTTACAACGAGTGAATTTAACTATTTTTCCATAGACAAATCATTCTATACCGGATCAAGCATCATGCCTCAAAAACAGAACCTTGATGCCATGGAGAATATGAGAGCAAAAGCCCACGTGGTTATCGGACATCAACAGATGGTTGCGACCCTTTGTACAGGATTGCCAAGCGGTTATAACGGTGACTTTGCGCAGACAAAAAAGTATTTCATGGACAGTGTGGAAATCGCAAAACAGACGCTTAACATACTTGATATCACTATTTCCCAGATAGTCCCAAATAGTGAAGTATTAAAAAAAGCGTGCACCAAAGAATTATATGCAACGCACGCCGCATATGACTTAGTTACCGCAAAAGGCATGTCTTTTCGAGATGCGTATAAACAGATCGGGTCTCATATGGAAACCGTTCAGGATAAGGATCCGGTATTGGTGTTAAAGCAAGCCTCCCACAGTGGCAGTACGGGAAATCTGGGACTTGAAAAAAAAATGAAAGAGGCGGACACGTTTTTTAATTGGTGGGAAAAACAGAATGTGTTATTTACCAGTTCAATTAATAATTTATTACTTAAATAATATGAACACAAAAACATCGTACATTAAAGCAGCCTCCTATGAGGCAAAGGTAGGAGAAGTTAAAAAAATTCTTCTTCTGTACTCCGGAGGTCTTGATACGTCGGTCATGTTGAAATGGATTCAGGAACAGTACAAGGCGGAGGTGATAGCCCTCACCCTCGATATCGGTCAACAGAAGGACGATCTTCAAGCAGTAAAGAAGAAGGCCTTGAAGTTTGGAGCCGTTAAGGCCATTACCTATGACGCAAAGGAAGAGTTTGCGGATGAGTTTCTTTCCAAAGGAATAAAGGCGAATGCCTCTTATCAGGGAGATTATCATCTCTCAACCCCCATGGGGAGAGCGCTTCTTGCAAAGATAGCGGTTGAAGTGGCAAAACAGGAAGGAGCCGATTGTATAGCACACGGATGCACGGGGAAAGGGAACGATCAGGTACGACTTGAGGGATATATTCTCTCTTTTGACCCGACAATTAAAATTGTTGCACCTGTCAGAGAATGGGGAATGGACCGAAACGAAGAAATCGCCTATGCCGAGGAACACAAAATTCCCGTTCCTGCCTCTGTTAATTTTCCCTATAGCGTTGATGACAATATGTGGGGAATGACCTGGGAGGGAGGGGAAATAGAAGAGCCTGAGCTTATCCCGCCGATTGAAAAATTTTTGACGACATACACATTGGCAAAAAATGCACCTGACAAGGAAGAACTTGTTACTTTGTCATTTAAAAAAGGGGTTCCCGTCGCTTTAAATGGAGAAAACATGAGCCTTGCAAAACTTATCGTAAAACTCAATGTACTTGCCGGAAAACACGGAGTGGGCGTTGTCCATTTGGTGGAAGACAGATTGGTCGGAGTAAAAAACAGAGGAGTGTACGAACTTCCGGCAGCTCATGTCATTATTTCAGCTCACAAAGCTTTGGAAAAATTCGTAAACACGAGACAGACAAATGAACTCAAAGAGATGCTGGATATAAAATGGGCATACCTCTGTTACGGCGCACTCTGGTATGAGCCTGTCATGTCGGCAATTAATGCATTCAATGATAGCGTCAACGAAAGAGTGGAGGGAACGGTAACGGTTAAGCTATATAAGGGAATGGCCTCCACTGTTGCAATGGACTCGTCGTTTGGCCTTAACCATGCATCATTCACCAACGTTGGCGGATACAACTTTAACGTAAATGCGAGCGCGGGATTTACGGAAGTATATTCCCTACAGATGAAGATGGTGAATCAGATAAAAAAAATTGCTATTTAAGCTCTTATGAATTAATATAAAACACATGATAGAAGACAAAATAAAGAATTTATTAAAACGCGCAGTCAAAAGTGCTCAACCGGATTTTGATGACACCATTCTGTTGTCTACGCCACAGCTTCAGTTCGGCGATTATTCGACGAATATTGCGCTTATTCTGGCAAAAAAGAATAAGAGGAACCCTATGGAGCTTGCACAGGAGATAGTTTCATATATTAAGCAAGATGAGACGGTGAAAAGTGTTCAAGCTTTAAAGCCCGGATTCATTAATGTATGGCTGTCGGAAAAGGTCCTTATTGCCCCTTTGGAGCAGGCAACGAAAAACACATTTACTATCCCCTCTTTTTCTTATGGAAAAGAAAGACAGGTAATGGTGGAGTTTGCGCATCCGAATACCCATAAATTGTTCCACATCGGACATTTACGAAACATCGCAACGGGAGAATCTGTTGCTCGAATGCTTTCTGCGGTTGGAAACAAAGTCGTCCGGACAAACTATCAGGGGGATGTCGGACTTCATATCGCAAAATGTCTCTGGGGAATAAAACAGATGATGAAACGCGACGGAGACAAAATGTTTGAGACACTATCTCTTAACGATAAAAATAAGCTTATCGGAAAAGCTTACTCCGAGGGCCAGACGGCATATGAAGCGGATGAAAAGGCAAAAGCGGAAATCATTGAGATAAACGGTCAGATTTATGTTCAGGATCCGAAGATAAAAAAACTCTGGGATACAACCCGGGAATGGAGCATTGCTTATTTTGAAGAAATGTATGCGCGCCTTTATTCTCACTTTGACAGATGTTATTTTGAAAGCGAAGTACATGAAAAGGGCCTTGAGACTGCAAAGAAACTCCTCTCAAATGGAATCCTCGAAAGAAGTGAAGGAGCCGTTGTTTTTAACGGAGAAAAATACGGACTGGACACCCGAGTATTCATCAACAGTCTGGGCTTCCCGACTTATGAAGGAAAAGAACTTGGGCTTGCCGCCAAAGAGTTTAGCGATTTCGGAGTGCTCGACAAATGCATTCATGTCGTTACTCCGGAACAGACGAGTTTTTTCAAAATAACATTCAAAGTTGAAGAATTATTAGACAAGGAAAAATACGGAAACAAACAATATCATCTTGCCTACGAATGGGTGAAGTTGAAGGACGGAAAAATGTCGTCACGAATTGGCAACGTTATCGAAGCTTCGTGGTTATTGGATGAAATAAAAAAGAAGATTGTTGAAAAATTTGAGAATTCCGCAGATATTGCCGAAACTCTTGCTGTCGCTGCTGTCAAATATTCGTTTCTCAAGAACTCAACGAACTCCCAAATTGCATTTGATATTGATGAGTCGGTTTCGCTTGACGGAAACTCAGCCCCCTACATTCTCTACACTTATGTGAGAACACAAAGCATTCTTTCAAAAGAAAGCGTGAATACCGGAACGTACCCTGGCGAAATGTCGGCAAGTGAAATGCAGATGTTAAGACTTATCTACCAATACGCAGATAAAGTATATAAAGCTGCATCAACGCTTTCCCCCAATATCATTGCCGGATATCTCTATGAATTGTGTAGAGAATATAATCTGTTTTACCAAAAAAACCCTATTTTGAAAGCGGAAGACGATAAGAAGCATATCCGCCTCCAAATAACCAAAGCAGTGGGCGCTATCATCAGACATGGTCTTGGATTGCTCGGAATTGCGACATTGGATCACATGTAAGGTTAGCTCTCATATGAAAACTCCAGAAGTTTTATGTCAAATTTGCGGATTAAGCAGCCGTTTTCCTGGAGTGAAAATAATAAATAAAGAATGCAACTTTTGTAAAGAGAGGGAAAAACTTACAAAAGCCGCTCTTCCTTCGAAAAAATTCTGCTACACTCCTCCGCTTGGAAAAGAACTTCAAACACGACTGAAAAACAATATGGAATTGTACTTTAAAACCATAAGAAAAGCGGATAAATACCATGGTATCGTAGCATATAGCGGCGGAGTCGACAGCACTTATATCCTTGATTTACTCATAAACACATACAAGCTTAATATTATCCCCGTCACGGTCAATATGGGACACCTCAACAAAAAGGCATTGGAGAACATAAAGCTTTCCTTAAAAAAATTGCACATTACCAACCATGTTTTAATTAACAATAAAAAAAGATTATTTTCGAAAATATATGCCTATTTTTTACAAAGACAAAAAAAGCTTGCGGTGAAGGAGGGAAATCCCCTGTGCTGCATGGTGTGTCATCACGTCATCGACTTATTAATTTATAACGAGGCATACAAATATGACGTAGACTTTGTTGCAAGCGGACTCGATAGATTTCAGACTCCTCCCGAACTTAATTTTTTGTTGACTGGAAAAGACTTTTACCTTGGTCTTAATTCAAAGGAACATTTTAATGCGCTTACAAAAAGTTGGCCAAAAGATATTTTTACCCGTCTTTTTTCAAAACAGGAAATATCTTCTTTTAATGGCTACATGTACAGGCCACAAAAAAATGCACCGAAAACCATCTATCCGACATGGCTTCTGGAATATGACAGGGTATCAATAACGAAAGATCTGATAAAAAAAAGACTGATAAAAAATGAGGCGACAGGTTGTCCTTTCTTACGGTTTGCAAGTCAATACCATTATGCTCAATATGGATATGAAATAAATGAGTTCTACAGGAGTAATAAAGTGTGGGAAATGAAAAACAATATTATGAGGAACAAAAAAAGGAATCGTCGGATAAAAATTAATAAGTTTGTATAATTAGGAACATGGCTTATTTTATCTGCTCGTCTTGCAATTACGGAAGTGCCTCATGGATAGGAAAATGCCCCGGCTGCGGGGAGTGGAATACGTTTGTCCAAAAACAGGATGAAAAACAAATAACGAAAAAAAAGGCCTCCCCGACACAATTTTCAACTCTGAAAAAAATAGGGAAATCGTCTGTCCGGCAGTCAATGGGCATGTTTGAGTTTGATAGGGTTCTTGGAGGAGGAATAATTGCGGGAGAGGTCGTCCTTCTTTCCGGAGAACCGGGAATTGGAAAATCGACACTGCTCCTGCAAATAATAAAGAACAATGTGGCCATCTATGTTTCGGGAGAAGAATCGCTTGAACAGGTGCAACACCGGGCAGAGCGCCTGCATGCCGACATAGGACATATTCTGTTTTCCGACGGCGCGAATGTTGATCAGATTCTTTCCGGCATTGAAGAACAAAAAAAGCCGCACCTTGTCATTCTTGACTCCATTCAGACACTGTACACCAACGATGTTGAGACTCCTCCCGGAAGCATAAATCAGATAAAAGAAGTGATGAATAGGGTTATTCCCTTTGCAAAGAAAAGCGGTATTCCTTTTTTAGTGATAGGACACGTTACTAAAGACGGTGATCTTGCGGGACCTAAAACCCTCGAGCATATGGTCGACTGTGTCCTATCTCTTGAAGGAGACACATCGTCTCCTTTTAGAATTCTACGCAGCACAAAAAACAGATTTGGATCGGTTGATGAGATTGGAGTATTTGAGATGAAAGAGGATGGGCTCCACGAAGTAAACTCCGCAACGGCACTCCTTGATATAACGCAAAAGAGAGAGGTAGGGAAAGCGATTGTGGGAGTGTGTGAAGGGAATCGTCCCATGTTCCTTGAGGTTCAGGCTTTGGCAGTCCCCACAACCTTTTCCATGCCCCGCCGCGTGGCGAAAGGAATCGATTTCAATCGGGTTCAACTTTTGATCGCGATTGCGAAAAAATATTTAAATCTGAAACTCGACTCTTATGATATTTATTTCAATGTCATTGGCGGCGTTCGGGTAACTTCTCCTCTTGCCGATGCCGGTATCATTGCGGCGCTTTATTCATCGGTACTTTCGAAAACAATTTCGACAAATCAGGTATTTATTGGAGAGGTGGGCTTACTTGGAGAGATCCGTTCCGGATTCCTTGGAAAGAAAGCATATACAGAAGCAAAACGACTCGGACTTAAACCGCTCGAACCGCTTGGTTTCTCGTCGATAAAAGACATCAAAAAATTTATTGTATCTTCCTGAATATTTTTTCGAGTACCGTTTTTTTTCCGTTTGCACCGACAACCTCTACACGTAGTTTATTGTCCCCGTTACTTAACGGGAACATGAATTCAAAGATTCCTTCCTTATTCTGGTATACCCTTTCTCCGAAAATGGTTATTGTCGCTTCCTTTTCCGTTTTCCCGATAACTTTTACTACCACGTCATGCCGGAATGTCGTTTGACTTGGAGAAAGCAGCTCTACCTGAGGAGGTCTTAAATATTGGAACAACTGAAACAGAAAATATATAACAAAAAGAACAAGTACTGTCAAAAAGCCCGCCCACACCGCTTTTTTTGAATCTGCTGATAAATATTTTTTTGAGACACGTTTCTTGAATCGGACATCCTCCTGCTGTTCGTATTCCCGTCTGAAAAATGCGAGAACTTTTCGGTAATCAAGTCCCAAAAATTGCGAATAGTTTTTTAATATCCCTGAAATATATATTTTTGACGTGAAAGCGTCCCATCTGTCTTCCTCAAGCGCCTGTATAAATTTTGCCCGAACTTTTATATGTTTTTCAACATCGGAAAGAGAGAGCTTTTTTTGTTCTCTTTTATTTTTAAGTAGAGAGCCAACTGAGACCATACAATCGTATTGCTTACAAAATCAAATAACTTTCCTCATTCTTTTACACGTTCTCCGTATTCACCCGTTTCCGGATTGACCGTCACCAGATCACCCACTTTTACAAATAAAGGAACCATTACGGTAACACCCGTTTCGACTTTTGCAATCTTTTTAGCACCCGACACAGTGTCTCCCTTTATTGCGTCTTCTGTTTCAATAATTTTCAATTTTACCGAAGAGGGAGGTCTCATGGTTAACGGTTTTTCATCATATACGTATACATAATATGAATTTCCCTCTTTCATATAGTTGGCGACATCCCCAACAACACTTAAGGGCAGTGTATATTGGTTATATGATCTTTGATCCATGAAATAAAGACTCTCCGTATCCTTATATAAATATTCCATTTCCAAACAGGAAACTTCAAGCACATCGACATCTTCGTTGGATTTGAAAGCGTAGTCAATGTTTTTACTTGTTATGAGATTTTTTATGCGGGCCTTCATAAGGGCGGACCCTTTTCCAGGAGAATAAAAATCGGCTCTTTGTACTTGCCAAATAGCATCAAGGTGTTTAATGAATTCTCCTTTTTTTAACCCACTCGCTTTTGTCCGCATACGTGTTTTCTTATGAAATAGTAATTAATTTAGTTTCCTCAATGGTTTTGACATTTGCAAAAATAGCTGCCAATCTGTCAAATCCAATAGCTATTCCCGCACAAGGTTCCAGACCATATTGTAATGCCTGTATGAAGCCTTTGTCAATTGGATGCGCTATTCTACCGCCCTGTTTTCTCTTATTATCTTCTTCTTCAAAACGTTTTTCCTGTTCTTTCCAATCGGTAAGTTCCGAGTAACAGTCCCCCAGTTCAACTCCGGCAATATAAAACTCAAACCGCTGTGCGGTTTTCCTGTCTTCATTCAGTTTTGCAAGGGCTGCAAACTCCGTCGGGTAATCATAAATAAGGGTCGGAAAGCCGTTCATTCCAAGGTGCGGTTCCACCTCCTGCACATACAACTGTGAAAAAACATCTTCATATGTGCTCCCTTCGACTTTATAGCCCTTTTCACGAGCCGCTTTAAGAAACTTTTTATGATCAAACAACTGTGCTTCCTTTATTTGTGCATAGCGCAAAAATGCTTCCGCAACACGTATCTTTTCCCATTTTTTTAATGACACCGAAACGCCATTGTAGTTAATTTTGTCACTTTCTTTTCCATTGAGCTTCTTGTTGACAAATTGCAGCATTTCTAAAACCAAGTTCGCAATATCCATATAAGATGCATGCATCTTATAAAGTTCAAACATCGTAAACTCAAAAGAGTGAAGGGGAGAGGGTGGATCACTGTTTCGGAACGATTTCCCTATCGAATAGCAATCCCCTATGCCGCGTGTCAGAAGCCTTTTTAAAAATAATTCCGGTGAGGGCGTCAGGTAGAGAGACTGCTTTTTGTCATTGTAGATAAATTCCGTTTTAAAAACCTCCAAGTAAGATTCCGGTATCAACTCCGGAGACAATACGGGAAGTTCTATTTCAAGGAATCCCTTTTCGTGCAAAAAAGCATGCACTGCTTCTTTAAATAAAAGAGACTTCTTGTACGCAGAGAGATTATTGGGGAGTGTCTTTATCTGCATTCGTTATTTTAATTCTTTTTTTAAATCTTCAAGCAACTGACGCGCCTTATGTGAAAGTCTTTCCGGAACCTTTATCTTATAGATGACGTACAAGTCTCCTTTTTGTGAACCCTGAGGATGAACAACTCCATGTCCTCTTAGTCTCACTGCAGCTCCAGACTCCGTTCCCGGTCGTACTCGCAGTTTGACGGGACCGTCAAGCGTTTCAATTGCTATCTCCCCTCCCAATACAGCCTGGGGAAATGAGAGGACTTCTTCGACATACAAATCCTGTCCTTCTCGTCGATATCTTTTGTCTGGACGTACACGGACCACCACATCAAAGTCTTCAAATCGGATACGCATCCCGTCGTCTACTCCTGCCGGAATTTTTATCGTATGGCTTCTCCCTTTTATGACGGTGTCCTTTGATACTCCGTGAACAGCCTCTTCAAAGGAAAGCTCCATTTGATACACGTCTCTTTGTTTTCTGGTTCTCCCCCCTCTGTTGTTAAATCCGAAAAACTGTTCGAAAATATCAAAAGGGTCAGAAAACCCTCCGAAGTCCATTCCTTCAAATGGATTTTGTCCGCCTGAGGTGGAATAGGTATAGGAAAATGGACCTTGCTGTTGTTGTTGTGCGCCGCTTGCCCGGTTAAACCCCCCTCTTTCAAAAGCATCTTTTCCGTACTGGTTGTACATCTCTCGTTTTTGAGGGTCAGCCAACACTTCGTAAGCCTTGTTTATTTCCTTAAACCTTTCTGCCGCTCCCGCATTCTTATTGCGATCCGGGTGCCACTGCAGCGCCTGCTTACGATAGGCAGCCTTTATCTCTGCATCGCTTGCACCTTTTTTTATTCCTAAAAGTTCGTAATAATCCATAGGCAAACTATGACAATATTCTCCAAATCTTGTAACAAAATGTAGAGACGCTATTATAAAGCGTCTCTACACGGATATGCAACTAAATTACCTTAGTTAACTACCTGTCCCTCTTCGACGTTCTTTTTTTCGGCTGTGTCTTTCGGCGTCGGTTCTTCGCTTTTCTGCTCTCCTCCCGCTTGTGCACCCGTTGCTTTATCGTTTTTGCTGTACATATACTGACCTATCTTCTGCAGGTCATCCGACAGCTCGTTTGTCTTCGTTTCAATGTCCTGTTTCGTTCCTTTTTCAAGCGTATCTTTAAGAGTTTTTATCTTGTCCTCGATACTTTTCTTGAGATCTGCCGGAACCTTGTCTCCTGCATCCTTCAAGGATTTCTCTGAGGTATAGATAAGGCTGTCCGCTTTGTTTCTCGCCTCAATTTTTTCTTTTTCTTCCTTATCGGACTCCGCATTTTTTTCTGCTTCGGTTTTCATTCGTTCAATCTCGTCTTTTGTGAGTCCCGTTGATCCGGTGATTTTAATCGCCTGTGTTTTTCCTGTTGCCTTATCTTTTGCAGTGACGGTTAAGATTCCGCTTGCATCAATATCAAACATCACCTCAACCTGAGGAACTCCTCTCGGAGCCGGGGGGATACCGTCCAAAATAAACCGGCCAAGTGACTTATTATCCCGAGCAAGCGGCCTTTCTCCCTGCAAAATGTGAATTTCAACCTGTGTCTGATTATCTCCTGCTGTTGAAAATATCTCCGACTTGGACGACGGAATGGTCGTGTTTCGTTGGATAAGAGGAGTAAGAACGCCTCCGAATGTTTCAACTCCAAGGGTAAGGGGAGTGACATCCAAAAGGACGACGTCTCTTGTCTCTCCGGTTAAAACTCCTGCCTGGATTGCTGCACCAACTGCCACCACTTCATCCGGATTAACGCTTCTGTTGGGTTCTTTGCCGAAGAATTTTTTTACTTCCTCATATACTTTTGGCATACGGGTCATTCCTCCCACCATAACAACTTCATCAATTTTTGCGATATCAACACCTGCATCTTTCAAACAGGCTTTTACTGGGGCAAATGTTTTTTCGATAAGTCCGCCTACCAACTGTTCAAGTTTTGCACGCGTTATCTTCATAACAAGGTGGAGAGGTTGTCCGTCCTTGACAGTAATGAATGGCAAATTCACTTCCGCTTCGAGTGAAGAGGAAAGTTCTATTTTTGCTTTTTCTGCTGCATCTCTCATGCGCTGCAGTGCCTGTTTATCTTTTCTTAGATCAATTCCGTTTTCCTTCTTAAATTCATCCGCGAAAAAATCCAATATTACTTTATCAAAATCGTCTCCTCCAAGATGGGTATCACCGTTTGTCGCTTTTACCTGAAACACTCCTTCACCCAGTTCAAGCGTCGTGACGTCAAACGTTCCTCCACCCAAATCGTAAACGACTATTGTGTGCGAATGCTGTTTATCAAGTCCATAGGCAAGTGCGGCAGCTGTTGGTTCATTAATGATTCTAACAACCTCAAGTCCTGCTATTTCACCCGCCTGTTTTGTCGCCTGTCTTTGTGCATCGTCAAAATATGCCGGTACTGTGATAACTGCTTTTTCCACTTTTTCTCCCAAATAAGCTTCCGCGTCTACCTTCATTTTCTGTAAGATTTGTGCTGAAATTTCCTGAGGCGTATACATTTTTCCTTCAATCTCAATCGTTGCCATTCCCTCACGTCCTTCTTTTATTGTGTAGGGAAGCCACTTCATGTCCTGCTGAACGGAAGGGTCGGAAAATCTGCGTCCCATAAGACGCTTTACCGAGAAAACGGTATTTTTTGGATTAATAACCATTTGTCGTTTTGCGACGTCACCCACTACCCGTTTGACGGGATCAACAACTGAGGGGACTACGTTTCGTCCTTCCTGCGAGTTGATAACTTTCGGTTTTCCTCCTTCCATAACTGCAACACATGAATTTGTTGTTCCAAGATCTATCCCGATTATTTTAGCCATATTTATTTAAAATAATTAATAATGTTTTAAACTTTTTTAGAAACTTTTACCTGCGCCACACGAATCAATTTTTCATTAAATACATACCCTTTTCTCAGTACTTCAACCACAATTCCATCCTTTTCTCCCGGAACCATATCAATGACTTCTGCAGTATACGGATCATATTCCTTATCAAGAACGTCGATTTCTTTTAATCCTTCGTTTTCGAGCATTTTCATAAAGCTGCTTTTTATATGGACAAGACTTTTGTCCTGCACAAAAGCTTCTGCCCTATTTAAGTCGTCGAGAAAGGGAAGAAGTTTTGAGATTAGCTCCTTGTTTGCCATAGCGATCAGCTCTACTCTCTGATTTTGGACATGGCGTTCGTGATTTTGGTAGTCGGCAAGTGCCCTCAAATATTTTGCCTTATACTCTTCGACCTGTTTTTTCATTTCTTCACATTCCTGACATGTGCCATTATCCTCACAACAACAACATTCTTCATTGCACTTTTCCTCTGTCTTTTCCGGTTCCGGCTGTTGTTTTTGGGTGGCATCAATAGGTTTTTTTTGTTGTGTATGTGTCATACGCTTTACTGATACTCTAAACTTATAAATTTTGTTCTTTCATGATCTCTCCGAGCAGTGTTGAAAAATACTTTATCTGAGGGGCAATAAGGTCATAATGCATGTTCTTTGGTCCGACAACTCCGATTATCCCTTTTATGTCATGTGCCTCAAACTCTCCAAAAACACTTGCGCATGCATCAAAAATCGGGTCCGCATACACCTCGTCTCCCAATACAAAATAAATGTCCTGATTCTCTTCCGAAAAAAACTTATTGAGCAGTTTTTCCCAATATTCCATTTCTTCCAGTCTTTTAAAAATTTGTCTTTCAATTTCCCGATTCACAAACTCTTCTATGCTCAAAAGATTTGCAAGACCCGAAAAATAAATGCCTCCATTATTTGTGGCTGCAAGGGAAACAAGCCCTGTTCTTTGGGCAAGCACTCTTGTTGCCTGAGTCAATAGCTTGTGCATTTCGCTTCGTTCGTCCCATACGCTGTTTTTATATGCAACCTCATCAGCTGTCGTTATTTCTTTCCGCTTCATTATCTTGTTGATATAAAGCCTGAATCCTTTTGCGGACGGAACTCGCCCGGAGGAAAAATGGGATTTTACGATATAACCTTTCTTAGCCAACACAACCATTTCATTTCTGATGGTTGCCGGCGAGACGCCCAGCTTATATTTTTTCTCTAATATTTCAGACCCTACAGGCTCACCGGTTTCCGTATGTTCCTGGATAATTGCCTTCAAAATTTCGAGTTGTCTTGCTGTTAATTCTTCCATTAGCAATAATATATCAACTCTGCTAACTTATGTCAATAGGTATTTTGTTATACTGTCTTTTATGTACGAAAAATATTTGCTGGTTTTAGCCGTTGCCGGATTCATTTTTAACGAAAAAGGAGAATTGCTTGTCATAAAAAAATCTTCCTATGAACAGGTGGATGCTGGACTCTGGACCGTGCCGGGCGGAAAAATCTATCCCCAAGAGCCTATTCTTGTTGGCTTAAAAAGAGAGTTGCTTGAGGAGGTGGGGGTACAAGTAGATTCCATTGAATGGATTGGGGAAGATGTGTTCCAGGAAAAAGAATATCTATTCCATGCGCAGCATTTTAAGTGCAAAATAAAAAACAATAATTCTCCGGTGAAGCTTGAAAATAAACTGGTGGAGTATCGGTGGATTAAGGGTCTAGAAGACATCGCTTCCCTTCCCTTTGCAGAAAATATACAAAAACGAATTATTGAACTTTATTCACAAAAATGAAAATCGGTGCACATCTTTCCATTGCGGGCGGTTATTACAAAGCCCTTGAACGGGTAGCGGCAATCGGCGGAAATTGCCTTCAAATTTTTTCTTCTTCCCCAAGGGGATGGAACTATGCACAACTTACGGAAGAGTCAAAACGCATGTTTATTGAGACAAAGGAAAAGTTAAAAATTGATCCCGTTTTTTTTCATGCTTCCTATCTGGTCAATTTAGGCGATGGGGGTGAAATAGGCGAAAAGTCAAAAAAATCTCTTGTTGCGGAACTGAATGTCGCATCTCAACTGGGGATTGTGGGCAGTATCATTCACCTCGGATCATTTAAAGACTCCGCCCCTACTCTCTGGGACGTTTCAAAAGACAAAAAATATAGCATACTCATAAACAACATACTTGAGGTTCTGACAAACACTCCGAAGGACACTTTTTTTATTATTGAAAATGCGGGAAACAAAAAAATAGGACAGTCGCTTGATGAAATAAAAGGAATTCTGCTTGACGTAAATGATGAGCGCGTCAGGATATGTCTTGACAGTTGTCACCTTTTCTCGGCCGGATATGATATTCGCAAACCAGGCGGATGGGAAAAATTTCTTGATGAGTTTGACTCAAAAATAGGAATAAAAAAACTTGCAGTACTCCATGCGAACGACAGCCGTGATCCTTTCAACTCGGGACGGGACCGCCATGAGAATATCGGAGCGGGAACACTGGGGCTTGAAGTGTTCCGACACATTGTCAATCACCCTCTGCTAAAAGATATTCCTTTCATTATTGAGACTCCGGGGTTTGACGGGAACGGCCCGGATAAAAAGAATATCGATATTCTTTCCTCCTTAAAACAACAGTGAGAAAATCATTCTAAATACGTTTTGATATTTTTGAGATGCTCTTCGTACGTTTCCGCACAGTGTATTTGTCCGTTTTTGTCGTGCAGATAAAAAAGACATGAAGTTTCTTCCGGATGAAGAGCCGCTTCAATGTAGTCGATATTGGGACTGCAAATAGGTGTTGGAGGCAGCCCTTTATAAAGATAAGAGTTGTATGGAGAATCACTTTGTTTTTCTTTGATATCAACATCCCCCCACCAGTTTCCGTTCTTGTTCTTACCGAGAGTATATTGCATGGTGGAATCGATTTGAAGGGGCATTCCGATATTGAGCCTGTTCCAGATAATTCCTGAAATAAGATGCATGTCGGTCTTTCCGGCCGCTTCCCGCGCAATAAGCGAGGCAATCCTCAGTCCGGTTACCCACCTGATATTTGCAGCAACATATTTATCTGCAAGCGGCGCAAATTTTTCATTAAATCTGCTAATTAGTCGTTTTGCAACCTCTTCCCCCGTCTCGTCTTTTGGAATGAGATACGTATCCGGATAGTATACCCCTTCAAAATATTCGGGTTTCGTATTCGTGTAAACGGTGTCCCATTTTTTCAATTCTTCGTTATCCCATCCGAGTGCATTTGCAAGGATTTCCCCTATCTGCTCCTTACGCAAACATCCTCCGAAACTTACCCATACGAGATCGGGAGCACTGTTTAGTTTTGTAACGATGTCCCACGCCCACATGCTGTCTGACAGGAGGTATCCACCGGGTTGTATTTTGCTATGAAGCAAAAAAATATCTTTTAAAAAATAAAAAAGCTGTCTGTTTTTTATGAATTTTCCCGACTCAAGCGCCTGCACGATGTCGAAGTTTTCCTGATTTTTCGGAACAACAAAGACCCGTTTCTCACCTGAGCTCCCCACTGGTCCGCCGTACATCCAGGAGAGGATAAAAAAAGCGAGGAAAACGAATGCCAAAAGCATTATTACATTTTTCATGTGAACTTCATTATACTTTTTTATTCTAATATCCTGCTGAATAAATCGGTGATACAATTACATCATGGGTTTACACCTGACAAAACCGGTTATCAGCTTCATGGATATTATCCGAAAAAACGGATTTGAGGTGTATGTGGTAGGAGGAGCTGTTCGTAATTTGCTCCTAAAAAAACCTGTTCTTAACTGGGATTTTACGACAAATGCCACACCGGAAAAAATCCAAAAACTTTTTCCCGACAACTTTTATCACAACGTTTATGGAACCGTTACCGTAAAGACGGAAAACGATTTGTTTGAGATAACCCCTTACCGTAAAGAGTCGGGATACGAAGACAATCGCCACCCGGAAAAAATCGTATGGGCCAAAACTCTTGCGGAAGATTTAGGAAGACGGGACTTCACTATTAATGCACTCGCCTATGACGGGAAAAAAATCATTGACTTGTTTGACGGTCAAAAACATCTAAGCGAAAAAAAGATTATGACGGTCGGGGATCCCAATAAACGGTTTCAGGAAGATGGTCTTCGCCTTATGCGCGCCGTCCGTTTTGCTTCCCAACTTGGCTTCCTTATTGAGGAAAGTACCCGCCAGGCAATACAGGATAATGCGGAGTTGATAAAAAATATTTCCTGGGAGCGGATACGGGATGAGCTGCTTAAAATTATTGCAAGCGACTACCCTTCAGAGGGAATCCTCTTTCTTCATAGTACGCGCCTTCTCAAATATGTCCTTCCGGAACTTGATATTTCTTTTGCCGTTCCCCAAAAAAGTCCGCGCCGTCATCACATATTCGACGTAGGAACCCATATGGTGATGTCTCTTAAAGCGTGTCCTTCAAAAGACCCCATCACCCGTTTTGCTGCTTTACTGCATGATATCGGAAAGGTTAAAACATTTAATAAAGACGCAAAGACACAAATAATCACATTTCATAATCATGAAGTTGTGGGAATGCATCAGGCGGAAGAGATTGCAAAAAGACTCCGACTTTCAAACGAACAAAAAACAAAGTTGGTAAAGCTTATTCAATATCATCAATTTACCGTAAGCGAGTTGCAGACCGACAAGGCGGTACGGAGATTTATTCGGGAAGTGGGAAAAGAATATCTGCCTGATATTCTTGACCTTCGAACTGCAGACAGGGTAGGATCGGGTTCAACACCCACCTCATGGAGACTTGACCTGTTCAAAAAAAGGATTATTGAAGTCCAAAAAGAACCCTTCACCGTGAAGGATTTGAAAATAAACGGACTCGACGTAATGAAAACGCTCGACATAAAACCAAGTAAGCAGGTCGGCGATATCCTTGATGACCTTTTTGAAAAAGTAATAAGCGGAGAGATAAAAAACGACCGCGAAGAACTTTTGAAGAATATTAAAAAATAGGTCCTATTTCCTGTTCTCTTTTTCCGTAAGGATGTACGTCATTTCTCCATGGCCCGGATATATCTCAGTTTCGTCCGGCAATGCAAAAAGCAGATCCAAAGATTTGTTTAATTTCCTTTTATCCCCATATACAAAATCTGTCCGACCGACAGCTCCGGAAAACAACGTGTCTCCGGTAAAAATATTTTTTTCTCCTGAAAAATACAAACA
This sequence comes from bacterium, assembly GCA_021833625.1. Lineage (GTDB taxonomy): Bacteria > Patescibacteriota > Microgenomatia > UBA1406 > GWC2-37-13 > JAKBEU01. Next base: position 142,702 of record JAKBEU010000002.1, on the reverse strand, counting down.
AACACTTCCTGGCGTGTGACCAGGTGTTGGAATAACGGTAAAGACAAAGCTTGAAATACGAAATTCTCCGGGAGTGAAATATTCTACTTTCAATGGCTGAATTACCACAGGAGAATGGTCTAAAAAATGCTGTGCGGTTTTTTCAAGCCTGTCGACAAGAAAGGCATCCTCCTGACTCATATAAAGAGGAACGGGAAAGCTCATCTGTATTTCCCCAACAGCCATTGCATGGTCAAAATGCCCGTGTGTCAAACATATACCCACAAGTTTAAGATTTTTTCTTTGCAGCTCTTCAAGGATAAAAGGAGCATCATCTCCCGGATCGATAATAAGAGCTTTTCCCTCACTTTCCAGAAGATAACAATTTGCCTGCAGTTCTCCAAGACTAAAGACATGTATTTTCATATATGGGGAATGGAATAGGCAATCCACCCCTTTTGCTCCTCCCGCTTAAGCCATATGTCAACACTGTTTAATGCCCTGTCGACAATAAATCGTGCAATGGTATTATTTTTTTTCTTATCATGCTCCAGACCGCTTGTTTTTTCAAGCATTTTTTTCATGCCGGACTTATTCAGCACGGCGCCTATCTGTGAGGTTGCATAGTTGTACCTTTCATGGGAAGAAGTCGTGGGGGTATCCGCTTCTTCTCTTTTTAGGTCGGTGAGATAGTGGTTCGTATGAACATAAGGAATAGCGGGAGTTGTAAGGCGGACATCCTTTGCGGTCGATTCGATATTCCACACCTTTCCATTCGTAAAGGAAAACGTGTGGTTGTAGCCCAAGCTTCTAGGAATTTTTTTTAGTTTTTGAAAGTCGCCCTCCGGATCTTTCGTTTCGGAAAGCCACCTTGCAATCATGTTGCGCGGTACTCCTATCTGTTCATTTGTATGATTGAGCGTATTGACCGTCTGAGTAAACCCGAATGAATTTACACTTGCGGCAGTACCGCCCAACCCATTGTAATAAAAAAGTTCGAAAATCGTTACTCCTCCTATCGTTTTTTCGAGTATCGTAATGCGCTTCTTGTAGTGGTCATCAAAATCTTCGTTATGTCCGACAAGTTGCCCGTTAGCTGCATAACAGGAAGTGCATTTGTCAGGATATACGTCAAACTCTTCGTTTAAAAAAGTCAACCAAAATAAATGAAAGTCAACCCCCATCCCCTTTGCGTATCCTTCCAGTTCTTCGATATACCGGGGAAAATATTCCTTGGATATTTTCAAATACAATCCCGACTTCTCAAGCAAAGAGGGAACCGAAAGCATTTTCGACAGAATAACATTGTAGGTAGAAAGTGAGGGGCTCTTAAATAATTTTCCAAGCGTATATCCAAGTTCAAAATGTGTTCTTGCTGCAATTTTATAATAATGCAGATGCTTCATTTTGTCTTATTTCTATTCATTAACCACATCAGTATCGGCGTTGCAACAAAAGGTGAAGAATAACTTCCCGTTATCGTTCCGATAAGAAGTGCCGCCGCAAAGAACCGGATTGTTGCGCCTCCGAGCAATAACAGGGCTACTAGCATAAACACGATGGTGAGTGAATTATTCAAAGACCGTACCATTGTCTCGCTCACTGCCTTGTCGCTTAAATCTTCAACAGGAATTCCTTTGTGTGCACCCGTCCTTACATATTCGCGAATTTTGTCAAAAATAACGATAGTGTCGTGCACCGAAAACGACATTGTTGTCAGCATTGCCGTAACAAACATAAGGTCAAACGGTGCGCCAAAGAAGTGCGAGAGTAAGGAATAGGAACCCACCAAAACAAAAAAATCATGCACCATTGCAAGAACCGCCGAAAGTGCAAACTTAACATCCTTAAACGCAAAACTCATATAAAGTAAAATTCCGCATATCGCCAATAGTGCGGCCACCATGGTTTTTTGCGCTGTTTCTTTTCCGAGTGTCGGCCCAACGGTTTCAAAACGGAGGGATTTTATTTGCGTCTTAAATGTCGTCTCTATCGTTTTTCGAAGCGCTTCTTCCTGCTTGTCGTCAAGGGGGTTTGTCTGCATTTCAACAACTTTCCCGCTCACGCTTATTTTTTCAAGTGTTACTTTGTTTTTTTTCAACAAGGCATCAAGTTCTGTCTTTTGTGGAACTTTAGTAAATGAATAGGCAAGTGTCGTGCCCCCGGTAAAGTCTATCGAATAACGGAATCCCCACTTAACAATAGAGAACAGGCCCGAACCGATGACGAGAGCAGAAATAAGGACATATAACCAAATATATTTGTGAAAATGAATCATATGTGCTTATAGAATGTTTGAATAAGTCTTTGAGTGATAACAACACCGGTAAACAAACTCGTCGCAACACCTATTCCGAGTGTGAGCGCAAATCCTCTTACCATACCAAACTGCGGCAGGAAACTCCAGTTAAGGGGATTGAAAAGAATAAATGAGACGAGAAGTGTCGTGACGTTTGCGTCTTTAATCGCATCCAGTGCTCTTGTAAAGCCAAGCCTGATGGAAGTCTTCAGGTCCTTCCCTTTTCTTTGCTCTTCCTTTATACGCTCAAAAATAAGAATGTTTGAGTCAACCGCCATCCCGATTGAGAGAATGAATCCGGCGATTCCGGGAAGCGTAAGAACGACAGGAATTGCACGGAACATGGCAAACGAAAGCATACCGTACAAGGAAAGTGCAACGGTTGCAATAAGACCCAATCGTCCGTAATAGACGATCATAAAAAGACAGACCATCGCAAGTCCTACTCCTCCTGCTATAACACTTTTTTGCACGTCTTCAGCCCCGAGACTGGGACCAATATTTCTTTGTTCAATGAGTTGAATGGGGAGCGGAAGCGCACCGGAGTTTATGGATATCGCCAGTTGTTTTGCTTCTTCAACCGTGAAGCTTCCGGTAATGACCGCATTTCCTTCCGAAATTTTCTGTTGGACGACGGGAGCTGAAATGGGATAGTAATCAAGGAAAATTCCTACCGGTTTTCCGATATTCCGGGCCGTTATTTCCTCAAACAGTTTGGCACCGTTCTGGGTAAATTGCAGCGATACTTGCGGCTTTCCCGTTTCAGGATCAAATACAACCGTCGATTTTTTTATGTCGGTTCCATTAAGCCCCGTGTCTTTGCTTAATCTTTCAAGAAGAGATGCGGTTGAAGCGTACTTCTGAGCTGCATCTTCTTCGAGAAAATGAAGCTGCGCCGTCTGCCCTATTAGCCCTACCGCCTGGGAAACGTTTTCAATTCCCGGTAAGTCAACCGATATGCGGTTTTCACCGTTCGATTTTGAGGTCTGGACGACAGGTTCCGATACTCCAAAATAGTTGACGCGTTTCTCAATGATATCACGGGCAGAAAGTAATGCGTCCGATACGTCCTCTGGTTTTACCTTGCTCACATCTGCCTTGAAGACGAGATGACTTCCCCCTTTCAAATCCAGTCCTAACTTTGTTTTGAAATCTTTTTTTATATGAGTGCCGAAAATAGGGATATCTATGGAAAGCGGGTTTATCGTAAAGTGAATTTTCGATTTGTTTACTGCAAAGTTCACCGGCACATTTTCGGGAAGACACATCCAAATGAGAAAAAATAAAAGCACTGCATACACAACACGGCGACTGTTCATAGGGTGAGTTATTTCATCAGTTCTTCTTCAGAACCAAAAATCATAATTTTAGGACTCTTTAAGAACCGCCACATGAAAGGGTCGTTATTCCGTTTTCGGAAGGAAAATTCCTCCTCGGTCATAACGGTGTAGTTTATTTCCCGCTTCAGCGTTCCCTCCATCTGCTTCATAAACTGTTCTATCTCCGGAACAATGATTGTGCCGACCAAAACAAAATAGACTTCGTCTTTTTTTATTTCTTTTTGATGTGCAAATTTAAGGGAGAGGGCTGCAAATTTTATTTTGCCCAAACGGGGCGACTGTTCGCGAACCGCCTGAGGGAAAATGCTGAGTTTTGCAAAAATCCGTAAAAACTCATCGTAAAACATGTAAGACCTATTGAGCGAATAAAAAACTTTATTCAGCCTTTTTTCCCTATGAAGTATTTTTGCCTTTTCCAAAATATCAAGTTCGCGTTTCACCGCATTCACTTCCTCATCGATTTCACGTACGATACTCCGCAGATAGTACAAATCAGTTGTATGAGTATAGAACAGACTCAAGATTTTCCTTCTTGTTTTAGAGGGAATAACTGATTCGAGCATATCAACAACAAATTAATACGTAACTTTATTTCCAATTGGCAATATTTCAACGAACACTTTCCCCCGCACTACTGATATCTCTTTATCGTTCTCATCATACCATTTCATGCGTGTTTCCGGGGTCTCTTTGTTCCATGTAGCCTTTATCGCTTTCCCATTTTGGAAAACAAGTGCATCTCCTGTCCCTGTTAATTGATATAAGATATGCCCGCCGTCATACCCGTCATTTGCCGGACTTTCTTTAGCAAAGACCACCACTACATCCTTTGCCTCGAGTTGTTTGCCGGTATTTTTATCCAACTGTGCCTTTCCCCCGTCAATGCGTGAATAGGTGTTTTTTGTGCTGTTGTAATTCCAAATCACGTTGAAATCGTTTGCGAGCGAATTCCAAAAACCGAACTGGATTTTATTTGTCGTTCCTCTGTCGGCGGCTTTTGCATCGTCGGCAAACTTCCATGATTCAAATGTTTTATCCCACGCAACTCCATCAGAGTCAACATTTGTTAACTTTCTATTTGTCTTTGCATAGTCCCACAGTTTTGCGGTTGATGAATAGACTGTGTGTTCCGTTGCAACGTTGGGAAGTCTTTCATAGTCGCGCCAATAATAAGGAAACGGAACGCCGAATTGGTTAAGGTCGTTGTAAGAACCCCATTCCAATTTTTGTATCAGCCCAAGTGCATCCGCTTTTGCACCGTTTGCACAGCCGGATCCGGTTGTCGCATCACAGTTTGCTCCTCCTACGTGTGCATATAATGGATACTCTCCATATTCTCTTAGCAAAGTGATGAAATGTACTCGAGCAGATCGGATAGGACCGATTGTTGTTGCATCCTGGCAGTAGAAGATACCAAGGAAACGGGTAATGCCACCCTCTGCAACAGCCTCATATACGACGTCTGCCGATGATAGTCCCGACTGGGGTCTCGCTTCAACGTGATTTTCTATCGCAACTCCAAGGGGCCTTCGTGTTACCCATTTATTTTTTTGTGCAACTGTCATCATCTGTCCATTAATGGGACATTCCTGTGTTCGCGGTTCGCTCGTATCCTCTTCCTGAGTAGCGCTCGTTTTTTTTGTGTCAGCCAATTTTTTCTGATTTTGTTGTGAAGAAACAAAAAAATAACTCCCGCCGAAAGATAAAAGTCCAACGACAAAAGCAACAACTACCACTCTCTTTATTTCCATAAGAATTGTATAAATTGTTTAATTAGTTGTAATACTATGTACTATACATCATTCCGCCTTACGAATGGCCTCTATTTCTTCCTGGGTTAATTCGTAGTTTATTCCTTTTCCGTCCTTTACGCGCTTTGCATAGACCCGTATTCCGTCCGGGATATAAACAAAATTAACAAGAAGTCCCGTGTTTAAATCATTCAGTAGTGCAATAACAAAACTTTTTTCCCCATCGGTTTTTCCGAATGCATAAAAAGGGACCAGTCCTATTTTACGATATGTCCTATGGGCGGCAAGCTGCAGCTCGGTTATCTTTTTTTCCACCCGCTCTTTTGTCATATGCGTATCTTCTGACTCGCGGAGAAGAGCATCCAAAACAGCATCAATAGACCGCGCACCCGTACGCGAAGAGAGCTTCATGTAATGTTTCTTTGTTTGAAAAACAACAAAGGTAAGAAGAACAAGCCATCCAAAAAAGAGAGCCATCACAATATTTACAATCATGATACTAATTTTATCCACTTTACAAATGCGTGTCAATGGAATTGTGTATTGCTTACTAAAAATCAGCCTCCTTGACAAACGCCTGCCGGTGTGATTACAATTACACCATGCCTAAAAAAACACGGCTACAAAAAATTCGAGCTGCCCAACATGCCGTTTCGGCCGCCGCCCCTTCCCCCGCACCAAAGCTTCAAGAATCCGATTCCAGCGCGACAAAGACGATTAAGTCGGACATGCTCAAAAGCATTCTTCTTTCGTGCCTCATAACTGTATTTGAAATTGCTTTATATTTTGTATATTATCAGCGTGTATGGGAAAGGAGGTGAACATAAATCTATGACAACAATGTATTGTGTTAAATGCAGAGCAAAGAAAGATGTTTCAAACCCTGAGCACGTTACCATGAAAAATGGTAAGCCAGCAATGAAAGCAAAATGTCCAACTTGCGGAACCGGAATGTATAAAATCGGTTCTAAGTAATTAGGACGTTATCATCCAAAACAAAAACCATTCCTTTTCGGAATGGTTTTTGTTTTATAAGAGGGGAAACTTCTGCAGTTCGATATATTTTCTTCCTTCATTATCTTTCGTACTCCCAAACAATGTTACCGATTCCACCGGAAAAGAAATATCCACTTTTATCTCTTTGAGTCTTTTTTTTAAGTGAAAATATTGCTGCTTCGATGATGCCTTTGCCCGAGCTATAGTCGTATGAAAGATGAACGATCTTTGTTTGACAAACGTCGGATACATTGCCTCAAGAGTATCCACTATTTCATCAACCGCCTTTTGGCGCTGGAAATTTAAATAGAGGGTAAGTTGATGCAAGGAAGGAAACATACCAAGGTCAAGGCCGTACAGATAAAAACTTTTTTTATCATATGTCGCCCGTTCTATCGCATCTGTCAGTTTAGGGACATCTTCCACTTCCCCAAAAAACTGAAGTGTTGCATGGTAGAGATTAGGATCGGTCCAATCGAATGACGGATATTTTTTTTCGAGGGGTTCAATCTGCTCGTACAGCTTCTTCTTTTCTTCAACAGGTAAATCAATCCCTAAGAATAGACGCATATGTGGTTATTTGAGAACTTGAAAATGATGCTAATTGGTTAATTTCAATAAGTTGCGCTCCTACTCTTTTGGCAAGCAGTAATTTTTTATCACGATGGACATCTCCTTTTGTAATCGGGATAACGCTTGGCTTAAGATCCTCCACTATTTCTCCATATTCTTTGTCGGGGTTTTCCAAAAATGGAAGCAAAACAACGTAGTCGACCACTTTTAATTCCGCAAGAATTTCAGCCCGTTGACTTTGGGTGTGAAACGGTTCTTTTCTTTTTCGCAGGCGTATAAATTCGTCAGATTCGAGCAAAACTACCAATATGTCTCCCCCCCGTTTTGCTTCCCGTAAGAAGTGTAGATGCCCGTAGTGAAAAATGTCAAAACACCCTCCCACTAGTGCGATTCTTTTTTGACCAAGTTGTACTTTAAGTTCATTTAACTCTCTAAGTGGCAATATATTCTTCTCCGGATTCATAGTAGAATTATACAGTATGTCAAAAACCCGCTATATTTCGGAAACGGAAACGATAAAGCAAAAAGCCCTTATCACAACTGAGGCGAAGGACTCCTTTGTTCTCGCGCTGAAGAAAGAGCTTATGCGGTACGACATGGATGTTTTTATTTCCTCTTCCGCATCCAACAAGATCTCATTTGATATACGATTTGTCGTGTCCTCGAAACTCCCGGAACTGAAGGAGGACCCTTCTTCAAAAACGATTTATATTATTTTTTTTAAAAACCGAAAAGAATATCACCGTTTTCATGCGGACAATAAACAAAAAGTCGTCTCAATTATTGGAGACCGCCAATACGCAATTTCACAGATAGAAAAAATTCTCTGGTTTGCCGTCAATAAAAACAAAGACACAAAAGCACTAACTCTTGAATCATTATTCCATTCGACTCCAGAAAAAAAATCCGTCTCTTCTATTCGTCATGTCAAAAAATCATATCAGTTTCCGGTCAGACGGGCATTTTTTTTGGCGCTTTTATTAATTTTTATCGGACTCGTCGCTTTTTTTCTTCCGCTTGGTATTACGACATATTATTCCTATAAAACAGCAAAAAGCCTGTCGCTCCATGCTTTCAAAGATGCAAGTGCATATAATAAAAAACAGGGACAAATACGAAGAATTTCCGAATTACTCTATGCACCCGTAAGGCCGTTTTACCTTTTCTTTTCCCTCGCCCGTTTTCCTGATGATATATTTTTAATCAACAAAACAATAGAAGATGTCGGATTCCAATCCGAAACCCTACTTTCCGACGGAAAAGCCCTAACGGAACTCATCGTTAAGTCAAACAAATCGGATACGGAGCTCAAAAGAACCCGTTCTCTTTTTGCAAAAACAACTGAGACCCTTTCCACAATTGAAGAAGAGGCAACTCTCCTCAATCAAAAAATACCCGCCAGACTTTTGAGCAAGAACAATGCAATAATGTTCCAATCCCTTATTGCCCAAATCCAAAAAGGAAAAAAAGCAATGACAATACTTCCTGAACTTCTGGGCGACCCAACAGAGAAAAAAATACTCATCCTCTTTGCCAACAACATGGAGCTTCGACCCGGAGGAGGATTTATCGGCTCTTTTGGGATACTTCGTACCAGACGATTCGGGATACAGAGTCTTGATGTATATGACGTATACGATGCGGATGGTCAGCTTACCGCTCATGTTGATCCGCCCGCGCCCATCCGCCAATATTTAGGTCAGCCCCACTGGTTTCTCCGAGACAGCGCCTTTTTCCCAGACTTTTACGATACCTATCAGCAAGCAGCTTTTTTCCTGCAGAAAGAGATGAATATTTCCGGTTGGGACGGAAGCTTTCTTTTTACCACCTCGGCAGTGAAGGATATCGTCGGATCTTTCGGAACGATAATTCTTCCTGATTACAACGAAAAAATAACGAAGGATAATTTTTACATCAAGACACAGTTTTATGCAGAAAACGATTTTTTCCCCGGTTCAACCCAAAAGAAAAGCTTCCTTTCTTCACTCGTCAAGCAAATTTTTTCGGAGCTGCAAACTGCTGATCCTACTCTTCTGGGAAGCGCCACCATTCAGTCCCTTGATCAAAAAAATATTGTCGCTTATTTCGAAAACCCGGAGCTGCAAAAAAAGATAGACGACCTCTATTGGAACGGCAGGACTATAACTCCTTTTTGCCCGACAAACATCAGCGATAATTGTTATGCCGACTACCAATATGCGCTTGATGCAAATCTCGGAGTAAACAAGGCTAATTTTTTCATTGACCGCTCATATGCCATCCACACTTCGGTTTCTCCGCAAGGACTTATTCTTACGACTATTGAGATTCAATATAAGAACAATTCACTCTCCGCGGTTTTTCCCGGAGGAGCATATAATAATTATTTCCAAATACTGCTTCCCGCAAGTTCACTTATCCAGGAAGTCTCAGTCGATAATGTACAGATGACCCAATACGACTCGCAAACGGGTAAACACAAACAGATTGGATTTATGGTTGTTATCCCGCCACAAAGCGAAAAAACGATACGGATAACCTACCAGTCTTCTACCCTCTTTAAAAAAGGACGTGCCGTGTATCAGCTCGTCATCCAAAAACAGATCGGTGCCCAACAAAGCGATCTCTCCTTTTCATTGCAGCTTCCGGAGAATATGAATCTGGTCAATCAGAATTTTTCTCCACTTGTGAAACAAGGTCAAATCATCTATAATACTGACTTATCGACAGATCGAGTACTTTATATAGAATTATTGAAAGAATGATATGAAAAAAACAGATGTCCAGGCCGAAAAATTAACACTTGCAGCACAAAAGAGAGTGCTTTTTGGTAAAAAAAACAGACTGCTCCGCAGACAGGGGCTTCTTCCTGCCAATATCTTTGGATCCGGATTCGCATCACAGTCCATTTCCATAAACTATAAGGATTTTTCAAAAATCTTCAGAAAAAGTGGAGAAACGGGTATTATTTACATCACGACAGACAAGACAGAGGTTCCAACCCTTGTCAAAACCATTCAAAGAGATCCTATTGAAAGCAAACTGCTTCATGTTGACTTCAGAAAAGTTGATCTCGATAAGAAAATTGAGGCTGAAGTACCGTTGGTGTTTGTCGGTATTGCACCGGCCGTCAATCAAGGAGGAGTCCTTATTAATCAGACAGTCAAGCTTATTATTGAAGCTCTTCCGCAGAACATTCCACACCAGATTGATATCGATATTAGCGGACTTACCGAAATCGGCAAGGAAATCAAGGTTGGTGATCTTAAATTAAGTGATGCATATACCGTTAAAACTGCTCCGGAAAACGTAATCGTATCCGTCACGGCTCATAAAGAAGAAAGTATCGTTGCCGAAACAACCGCAGCAGCAGCACCGGAAGTCTTGACAGCAAAGCCAGATGAAGAAGCGACGGAGGGCGAAACCGGAGAGAAAAAAGCAGCAGCCCCTGAAGCAGGAACCGCAAAGCCAGCGAAAGAAAAAAAGGAATAATTAAAAACGTTTAAGGTACAGGAGTATGACAGTAGTCAAATCAGAATTTTTATTAGCACTCAACCAAGTAGCCGCGGAACGGGGAATCCCCGCCGAGGACGTTATTTCTTCTATTGAAGAAGCTCTTGTTGCTGCGTATAAAAAGGAATATCCTGAAACGGAAAATCTTGAAAATATTACTGCAAAAATAAATCGTCAGTCAGGTGAGGCTCACCTGTTTGAAGATGAAAAAGACATTACTCCTCCCGGCTTCGGACGTATTGCTGCACAAACAGCAAAGCAGGTCATTCTACAGAAAATCAGAGAGGTAGAAAAACGCACCGTTACCCAACACTTCCAAACCCATATCGGAAACACGATGAAGGGTAGGGTTATCCGGTTTGATGGCTATAATGCCCATTTTGATCTTGGCAAAGCAGAAGGAATTCTTCCGAAAGAAGAGCAAATAAGAAGCGAAGAGTATTCCGTAAACACGACACATACTATCTATATCAAAGAAATTTCAAATGATAAATACGGAAATCCCCGCATTGTCGTCTCTCGCACAGACCCACGTCTCATCGAAGAACTTTTCAAACGTGAGGTTCCGGAAATCGCAAATGGCTCAGTTCTTATAAAGGCAGTCGTAAGAGAACCGGGAGAAAGAGCAAAAATCGCAGTTGCAAATGGACACGGAACGGTTGATCCGGTCGGCGCATGCGTCGGACAACGGGGCGTTCGTGTACAGACGGTGACTGACGAATGCGGAGGAAAAGAAAAAATAGACATTATTCAATGGAGCAGTGACCCCAAAGCCTTTATTGAGGCTGCTCTTTCACCTGCCAAAGTGACAAGTGTTGATATCAACGAAACAACAAAATATGCAAAGGTTACCGTCGAAGAGGCGCAGGCACCACTTGCAATAGGAAAAGGCGGTATAAACGTCAATCTTGCTTCTCGCCTTACCGGGTATGCAATTGACATCTCCCAAATCCCAAATTCAACGACGAACGAAGCATCACCAACTGATCAACCAGCTCAAAAAACCGCTTGATTAGCTTTTCAATTATCATTTAGATTTAATAATGAAGAAAGCACGACCTCCAATAGTAGCTATACTTGGCCACGTTGACCACGGAAAAACAACGCTTCTTGATTTTATCCGCAGCAGTCGTATCGCGGCAAAAGAACACGGAGGGATCACCCAGCGAATCGGTGGATATACCGCAAAAACAGGCATAAAGGGATACTCAACGGATGAAATTACCTTTATTGATACTCCCGGTCATGAAGCATTCTCCCGTTTGAGACTTCGCGGCGCTAATGTTGCCGATATCGCGATATTGATTATTGACGGCAAAGACTCCATCATGCCTCAAACAATTGAGTCTATTTCTCATATAAAGCAGGCTAATATTCCCTGCGTCGTTGCGATAAATAAGACGGACCTGCCCGAGGCTAAACCAGAAAAAGTAAAAAATGATCTTCTCAGACACGGCATACAAGTCGAAGACAAGGGTGGAAACGTTCCCGTTGCCCTCATATCGGCAAAAACGGGCAAAGGAGTCAAAGAGCTTATCGAAACCATTTTGCTCGTTGCTGAAGATAAAAAACTACAATATGATCCCAAAGCTCCATTTGAGGCATATATTATCGAAACAAAAAAAGATAAACGGGGAATAGTCGCAAGTGCCATCATCAAAAACGGTACACTCCATGTCGGAGACCAGATATTTGCGGGACAGGTAAAAGGAAAGGTAAAATCACTGGTGAATGATCTTGGAGAGCATCTCCAGGTTGTTGTTCCCTCCCTTGCTTTTGAACTTCTCGGGTTCGAAGACCAGCCTGCCGTCGGTTCTTTAATTACCTCAACCGAAGGAACGTTCGTCGTGCCTGAGGAAAAAACAAAGAAAAAGGAAGAACCGGTTTCTTTTAATATGAAGACGTTCTATAACTCACAAGTTGAGCCTCAAAAGAAGCTCGCCCTCATCCTGAAAGCAGACTCGCAAGGCTCGCTCGAAGCAATTGACGCCATTTTGGCAGAAGATCCGAATATTGAAATCGTCCTGAAGGCCGTCGGCAGCGTCTACAAGTCTGATATTTTCCTTGCAAAGGTCAGCAAGGCTATTGTCATCGGATTTAACACACAAATCGAACAGGACGTAAAAGACATCGCAAAGCAGGAAAAGGTCATAGTAAAGTCCTATTCCATCATTTATGAGCTTCTTGACGAGCTTGAAGAGGTGGCGTCCCTCCTTCAGGAAAAGGAACAGCATGAGAAAAACCTCAAAGGTGAGGCCAAAATTCTCGCGCTCTTCTCAATTGAAGGCGAAAAAGTCTTCGGTTCAAAGCTTTCTAAGGGAAAATTCCAGCTTGGAGATGAGCTTGAAATACATCGTAGCGGAAATATTATAGGAAAGTCAAAAATCGTATCCCTTCAGATACGGGCAAAGAGGGTTGAAGAAGTAAAGAAGGAACAAGAGTGCGGTATAATACTCTCTCCTGCACTTGACATACGGGTAGGTGATGTGATAAAATGTATCCTATAATATGTTTCCTAATACGAACAATGTTCTTCCAAAAATCGTTGAGATAATCACAAAAGGCCAAAATGGCGTTATTCTTTTACCCGCAAATGCGACAAGTGACGCCGTAGCTGCCGGAACTTCCCTTTATTTAGGACTCTTAAAACAAGGAAAAAACGTAGCCATAGTTTGTTCTACACCTATCAAAAGTGATTATATCGGTTCCGACAAGATACAGCCTTCCCTCTCCGTTGGCGGAGATAATCTTGTCGTATCATTTCCTTACTCCGACGGCGCAATTGATAAAATCGATTATCATATTCAGGGAGACAAGTTTAATCTTGTCATAGCTCCCCGCCAAGGGTTTCCGAAACTGAATCCCAATCAGGTTTCTTATTCGTACACGGGCGGTTCGTTTGATTTCGTCATCACGATAGACGCTCCTAATTTGAATGCTCTTGGCACTATCTATTCTGAAAATCAGACACAATTCCAGGGAAAAGAAATTATCAATATCGACAGACATCTTACCAATGCTTTTTTTGGAACGGCAAATTTCGTAAACAAAACCAGTTCCTCAACTTCCGAACTTGTTCTCAAACTTTTGACGGATGCTCAAATCGAAATTGATAAAGATATGGCAACAAATCTGTACAGTGGGATTACCTTTGCTACCAATTCTTTTACCTCCTACTCAGTCAATGCGGAAACATTCGAAACAATAGCAAAACTCTTGAAGTTGGGAGCATCAAAACGAATTCAATCGCAAGCTCCTGTCGCACAAAGACCGTTTTCACAACCATCTTCCCAACCGGTTTTCTCGATAAAACAGCCGGGAGTTGAACGCCAACCGCTGCAAAACATATCAACTGTCGAATCTCAGGAAAGTCAATCAAAAGAAGGGGCACAAAATCCTCAAGACTGGCTTAAACCTAACATCTTTAAGGGCGGCGGGCTCGTGTAAAGATGATACAATTGTTCCATGCAAATTACGTATGGATCAATAAGTAAGACACCTCTCTCCCCTGATGAAATACTCTCTCTCCTTCTCAAACAAAGACACATCTCTGATTTGGATAAGTTCATACAACCGGACGATCCCACCTCTTTCTCACTAAAAAAACTTGGATTTTCCAAAGAGTTGAAAATACTCCTCTCACTTCTTGAAGCAGCAAAAAAAAATAAGAAAACAATCGTTATTTATACCGATTATGATACGGATGGAATAACGGGTGGCGCCATTATGTGGGAAACCCTCCATCATCTTGGATTTATCGTCTATCCTTATGTACCCCATCGACACAGCGAGGGATATGGATTTTCGATAAAAGGAATTGACAGCGTCATTGAGAAATACCATCCAACTCTCATTATTAGCGTCGATCACGGGATTAGTGCCCGCGACCAAATCGCCTATGCAACCCAACGGGGTGTGGATGTTGTGGTGACGGATCATCATACAAAACCCGAACTTCTTCCGGAGAGTGCGAAAGCCCTCATTCATACTCCTCTCGTTTCGGGGGCAAGCCTAGCATATATTACGGCCCTTGATATAGGGCGACACTTTGATCCGAAAAATACAGAACTTGATGAACTGTTCCACGGCGACCTTCTTGCACTCGCTGCACTGGGGACGATTGCGGACCTTGTCCCGCTTGTTGGATATGCACGCAGCATTGCAAAGTCAGGACTTGTAGCATTCTCCAAAGCCAAGCAGCCGGGAATACGGGAACTTCTTAAGGTTGCCGGTCTTACTCAGTCAGTGCTTTCGACCTACCACGCAGGTTTCGCACTTGCTCCAAGAATAAATGCAGTGGGACGCCTCTCCCATGCGATAGAAGCGCTTCGCATGCTTTGCACCCGTGATCCACTCAAGGCAACCTATCTGGCTTCACAGGCCAACATGTACAATCTCACGCGGCAGAAGATGGTAGAAAAAGCGGTTGAAGAAGCACTTGCTCTGGTAAATCGCGAACGGCTTACCCCGATTATTGTAGTAAAAAATCCTTCCTGGAATGAGGGGATAATTGGACTTATTTCATCAAAACTCACTGAAAAATTCAATCGCCCCTCTATCGTACTGACAAAAAATAACGCTAATTGGAAAGGGTCTGCACGTTCCGTAAAAGGATTTGATATCACCTCTTTCCTTCGCTCTCTCAATCTTCTCAAACATATCGGAGGACATCCTCAAGCTGCGGGGTTTTCGTTTATTGATTCTGAACTTGACTCCTTTATTGCAACTGTTCAGGAAAAATCAAAAGATGTTCCTTCCCTTGAAAAAACAATGTATGTCGACCTTAAACTTCCCCTTCATTCTCTCACCGAAAAAACAGCCGTCCTTCTTGGACAGATGGAACCGTTTGGAATGGGAAATCCCACCCCTCTTTTTGCAAGTGAGGTAATAATAAGAGACATAAAAACACTGGGAAAAATCGGAAAACATTTAAAGCTATTCGTAACGGAAAAAAATGATACAAAAACAACTCCGTTTGAATGTGTTTATTTTTCTCCGACCGATGAAGTACGGGACTTGATTAAAAAAGATAAAGAAGCGATTATCATTTTTTCTCTTGAAATAAACGTGTGGAATGGAAGAACAAAATTACAGGGCAAAATAAAAACGATTATCTGATTTTCCAATCGCTATGAAATCCTTCGGCTATTACATTCACCGCATCATCTTTCACCGAAGGGATCTCTGCTCTTACCTTTTTATTTGGAATACAAAGATTTTCCTTTGAAATCCCCTCAGGAAGAAGTATTGAGTCTTCTCCTTCAACTGAACCGGCTCCGGTTCCTATTGCGACAAACGTAGTTGGGGTGTGAAAAATGATGCTTTGCATCCCGACGGTATAGGGAACAACCTCGCCTCCCTTTGCATCAACTCCGCCTGAACAGAATGTTGATTCCTCTCCATTCATCCAGATATAGGGAACATTGACGAGTTCATCAACAGACGATCCAATACCGAGCGAAGCTAAGATTTGTTTTGAAAGTCTTCTCCGCTGCTCTACTTGCACCTCTTGATTTATTTGAAGTGTTTTTTCGAGTGCACCAAGACCTCCCTTTTGAGTCCGCATGTAGGCTGCCTCTCCAGAGAGAATTTCTCTCTCCATAAGTGAGGGACCTGCTGCAAGCGCAAGATACAACTCTCCCTCTGAACCATACAGAAGCTGTATAAATTTGATGCGTTGTGCTTCCGGAGAAAAGCTCGTGCCAAACTTGAGCATTTGTTCCAGTATCGCCCTGTCATTCATAACAAGCCATTCTTCATCAAAATTTCTCGGAAGTGCTGTAATCATCAGTCCTCTTCCCAGTGCCCCAATTCTTTTTATGTCTATTTTTTTTAACCAATCGGTTTTCGGATTAAACTGCACTCTTACGCCGTTTAACTTCTTTGAATCGTGAGACGCATTCGGGAGAACATCAACCTGGTGTACCATTCCCGCCATCTCCTGGGAAAAGTTAAGAACTGACTTAAGTGTTCCCTCATCTACTCCCTCCACTTTTTGTCCCAAACCGTCATCCGTTGCTCTTCGCAACACCACATTCCCTGAGTCGGGAAATCCCCCCCGAGGTCTTTCAATCGTTTGTGTCATTCCTCTCTGCTCACATAGCTCAGAAAGGGTTCTTCCAAGGGTAGGATCTGCGTTTACCTGTCTAAGGGGAACAACAATGGCTCGATACCCCTTGATTCTGTTTTGAGCACGGAACGAAAGCTCCTTGAGTTCTCCTGAGGAGAAAGAAGTCATTCCGCTTCCTCCGATACCATTTACGCTTGGCTGCTGCTCAACTTTACTCATATATATTTAGTATGTATTATACTATAAGATAGTTTCCATCACAACGGAGAGATGGTAAAAAAAGATTGTATAATAGAACGTATGAAAAAACTAAATATCGCACAAATTGTATCGCATATCGGTGAGGAGGTTGAGATCCGCGGATGGGTCAATGTAATTCGTAACCATAAAAAAATAGTCTTTCTTGATATCCGCGATGCAAGCGGGGTCGTACAGGTTGTCGGCGACAGCTCATTTGCACAGCTTTCACCGGAAGACGTAGTCACGATAAAAGGATTGGTGAAAAAACGGCCGGAAAAACTCATAAATCCCAAACTATTGACGGGTACCATTGAAATGGAAGCAAAATCATTTACTCTTCTTGCCGCGGCACAGGAGCTTCCGTTTGACATGGGAAAAGAAGATTTGGGACTTACACTTCCAGTTCTTCTGGATTATCGCAGCCTTACTCTCCGTCACGGTAAAATCCGTTCTATATTCAAAGTTCAGGAAACAATTGTTACAACATTCAGAAAGACAATGAAAGATGCGGGGTTTACGGAAGTACAAGCGCCCACAATTGTGGCAACCGCAACAGAAGGAGGAGCAGAGGTCTTCCCTATCTCCTACTTTGACAAGAAAGCTTTCCTTGCACAGAGTCCCCAATTTTATAAACAGATACTTGTCTCCATTTTCGAAAAAGTATTTACAGTCGCACATGCATATAGAGCCGAACCGTCGGTAACGACACGACATCTGACAGAATACGTCGGACTTGATGCGGAAATGGGATTTATCGACAGTTGGACAGAAGTAATGGATATGGCCGAAACATTGCTTAAAAATATTTTTAAAGCCGTAAAGACGGAACACACTGACATCCTTACCCAGTATGGAGTGGAGGTTCCGAAAATTGAGTCATCCATTCCCCGCATCAAATTGACAGAGGCTAAGGAACTTATTTTCAAAAGAACCGGTCGAGACATCCGCACAGAACCGGACCTCGATCCGGAAGGAGAACGTGAAATGTCAAAATGGGCACGCGAAACCCATGGAAGCGATCTTGTTTTTGTTACGCATTATCCGACAAAAAAACGACCGATGTATACTTATCCGGACCCTGAAAACCCAGAAGAGACATTGAGCTTTGACTTAATCGGAAAAGGACAGGAATGGATAACTGGCGGACAACGCATAAACAACTATGAGCAGTTGGTTACAAATATAAAAAAATGGGGACAGGACCCTATTCATTTTGAGATACCGTATTTACAGGCGTTTAAATATGGCATGCCTCCTGAAGGGGGATTCTGCCTCGGATTGGAACGCATTACCATGAACGTCCTAGGACTTGCAAATATCAGGGAAGCGTCCCTTTTCCCACGGGATATGGAACGAGTTGACATCGCTCTTCCCAAAACGTAAGAAAAAACAAGTACAATAATAGGCATGTCTGGATTTCGTATTGTCCAATTTTTGGTTATAACATTTGTTTTGTTGTTTTATCCTGGGAATTCCTGGATAATACATACGTTTTCACAAAATCCTCAACTGGGACGAACGGTTCAGGCAAAAAAATTATCCGCGGATCCTATCCCTGTTGTCTCCCCGCTCTCTCCTCCTTATGTTTCGGCTGAGGGAGTATTCATAACCGACCTTACCTCCTTTACTCCCCTTCTTGAAAAAAACAGTAGGGCAAAATTTTTTCCTGCATCAACCGCCAAAATCATTACCGCACTTGTCGTTGCCGACGTGTTTCAACCGACTGACATTATTACGGTAAAAAAGGCCATAACAAAAGAGGAAAAACCCGACTGGCAGCTTATGGGGCTTGTCACCGGAGAAAGGATTACCGTCGAAAATCTCCTCTACGGAATCCTTGTCCACTCGGCAAATGATGCAGCAATGATATTGGCTCAGAATTATGGATATGACAATTTTATTGTAAAAATGAATGACAAAGCAGCCGAGCTTCACATGAACAGTACTCATTTTTCCAATCCTGACGGGATTGACGAACAGGGTCAGCTCACCTCTCCATACGATCTGGCACTCGCCGCACGAGCACTGCTTAAAAATCCCTACCTTGCAAAGTTTGTTTCAACGAAAGAGATAACGATTTCGGATGTAGATTACACTCACTTTCATAAACTGAGTAATGTGAACGAACTGTTGGGAGAAGTGAGCGGGATTGGTGGGCTCAAAACCGGATACACAGAACTTGCGGGAGAGAACCTCGTCAGCTTTTATAAAAAAAATGGACACCAGTACATCATTGTTGTCCTAAAAAGTCTTGACCGTTTTGAGGATACAAAACAACTTACCAAATGGATAGATGATGCTGTGTCTTTCGTTCCGATGCCTTTATAACTTCGACTCATCAATAAGATATTGCCTTGACACTGCAGGGACGTAGGAGACAAAATTATCGTCCCCCAGGAATATATATATCGGCTGGAGATAGTCCTGATATACGTCCGGATCAAAATATCCCAAAAACATTTTTTTGATGGTGATATCTTTTTTTCCTGTTCCCGATGACACGAGTATCGCCTTTCCTCCCAGCAGTTCTTCGTATGCCTTCTGACCCGTTATGAGAGGGTACACTCCGATTTGTGTATCCGACTTGTCAAAAAATCTCATCTGCGCACTTACGATACGCGTCGTATTGGGAGTAACCATCATGACGACATAGTTTTGGCTATTGAAATAGGAAGAGGATACGACGGGGTATTGTCCGATGTCGGGGCGATAAAAGTCTATCTCTATCATATTTGCATCCTGCAGATTATCAACAACCGCCGCACTTGAAGAAACCTTGTCGTATGCCATATAAATGGAGTTTGTTTTTCCTTTAGTGAATTCGTCCGGATATTTATCAATGGACTTGAGGAAATTGACAGCGCTGTTTTCCGCCTCATCCTGATCGGGAGTTTTCAAAGTATTAATAAGCTCTGTGTCTTTTTTAAAGTCATAATCATACCTAAAGTTATACGTGTTGATATCTATTGCCAGATGCCTCATTCCATCGTCAAAGACAGCCTCGTTATTTACCAACTTGTGCTTCACCACTTCCGTATCAAACCCCAGTGTTTTTGCCATGACATATACCTTTGGAAGATAATCGAACTGGAATTTTGCCTGAGGAAGGAGGAACACCTGAGCAGTCTCCGTTGCGGATACGGGAGCTCCGTCTATAGTATCGAGGACGAACGAAAACCCGGCGCTTGTTGTTGCGTCTTTCTTTATGACAGGAGGCTTTAATTCTTTGAATATGGGATTAATGTAGGTGACTTTCGGCTGATTGAGTGAAACTACCAGAAGAAAAAGTTTAATTGAATAGAAAAAAATCATTAAAATGACGAAGACAAAGACGACAAAAGGAGCAAATTTACGAGAATAATAAGATGCCTCGGTTAAGGTCATAAATTTATGATAGCAGATTACTCGCGGCAACAATCAAGCATTTTCCCAACCAGAGTTCCGACCCTTGCAAACACCGTTTTTTCTTCTTGAAGAATCGGTTTTTCATTTTCCGGGATCTTTATTGCCTTCATTTCCTTTGTGTCCAGTACCCCTAAATTAAGGGCCCAACACATGTTGTAGAGATCGTATGATTTTCGGAACAACCCGTAAGCTTTTTCCGTTTCATTATTTTTGAGGGCTTTTGTTCCTACCTCCATCACCCGCATTGAAGCACCGAGAAGATGCTTGCTGATGCACCAGACTTCTCCTTCATATTCCTTAATCATCATCTTCATGAGATCAACGCGCATTTTACGCACCTCATTCAATAAATCATAGTATTTTGTATTCTTTGTTTTTCCTGCGGAAAAAAACAGGTGCTCTTCAATGGAGATGAGGTTCATTATCCCTATTGAGAGATCCTCTCCTGAAGACAGATCAAGTTTCTCCCCCTTCTCGATTGATTTAACTTTATTCATGAATTCTTTCACTTTATTTTCATCCATAGTTATATGCGAATATTTTTAATAAGCAGTGCAAAAATGCCTGTCGTGGCAAGCAAAACAAATAAAGGAATTATCACTCGTTGATAATAAAAGAGAATTTTTCCTCCATTTAGTTTTCGTGTTAATTTATCAAGCCAAATACCAAGAAGCCATACAGCAGTCCCAACAAGCAGACCGATAAATACTTTATCTATGTGTAAAAACGTATCGCCTTTGTGATACATTTGCTTTGATGCTGCCAAATACCCCCATGTCGAGGCAAAAAAGACAGTCGTCCAAAGAAACGGATTCTTTAAAAATTTGGGTTTTTTGATATAAGAGACGAACCAGAAAGAAATGGCAGTATTTAATCCCGAAATCCACAATGCGGTAAGAAGACTATCAATCCCAAGCTTCTTGGCAATAAGAAGTCCTCCGCCCACCGTAACAATGCACACCGGACATTGAGCATATACTGTTGGGATAAACATACGTCTAGTGTATCAAATTATTCGAATTTATTCCTTTTTGAATAGGACGTGTGAAGCAGTTCATGCTGTTTTTCATGAGGAAGCTTTTTTACATATTCAAAAAAATCTTTAACGACCGGGTTCTCGTGGGCCTGTCTCATTTTCATGTGTGTATCTATGGAGTAAAGTCCTGCGATGCGCTCCTTTACAATCCTGTCAGTCGTTGGAATAGGCTGTCCTCCTCCTCCGATGCACCCTCCAGGACATGCCATAAACTCGACATAATCATATGCTTTCGGATCTTTCTTGAGTTCCCCTAAAATGACGCGGGCATTTTTTGGAGTAGAAACGACTGCAATTTTAAGATTGAGCAGTCCTATTTTAACCGTTGTTTTTTTTATTCCCTTCATACCACGGACTCCCTCAAATTCCAGTTTTTTAAGATCGTCTCCTGTTGCCAGCTTTACGGCGGTGCGGAGTGCCGACTCCATAACCCCTCCCGAAGCCCCATAAATTGCCGCAGCACCCGAATATTCTCCAAAATGATCTACTTTGCTTGGGGAAAGCTTCAGAGGATCGATATTATTTTTTTTGAGCAATACTGCAGTTTCACGGGTTGTAAGGACATAGTCGACAGGGTCCATGCCGTTAACCTTGAATTTTTCATGACTTGCTTCATATTTTTTTGAAGTGCAGGGCATTATCGAAACAATGACTATTTTTTTCGGATCAATTTTTTCTTTTTCGGCCCACCATGTTTTATATGCTGTACCGGAATGAATTTGGGGAGAACGGGAGGTTGTAAGGTTGGGGATAAATTCGGGATGATAAAACTCAACAAATTTCACCCACGCCGGACAGCAGGACGTAAACATCGGGAGCACTCCTTTATTCTTGATTCTGTCAATCAGCTCTTCAGCCTCGACTGTCGTCGTTATGTCAGCTCCCATATTGACATCGAATATTTTGTCGAATCCAAGCAATCGAAGCGCGGTGTACATCTGTCCAGTCACATCTTGACCGGGCTTACCTCCGAATTCCTCTCCTATGCTTGCGCGCACCGACGGTGCCATCTGGACAATAACGGTTTTTGTTTTATCTTTAAGGACTTCTTCCACTTTTTGCAAATGACTTTGTTCCCGCGCAGCTCCCACCGGACAATGCGCCGTACACTGACCGCAATACACACAGTCAACGAGCGGATCCTGCGAATGTTCTATGTGAGAATGCGCACCCTGCCCTTCAAGGTGAAGAAAATGTATTCCTATTTTTTCACAAATTTTTACACAGTTATTGCAGGAAATGCAAATATTCGGATCAAGTTCTGCTGCTGTTCCCAGCTTATGAACGGGATAATCCGTTTTGATTTTTTTATACTGGAGAGTATCTAACTTGAATTCTTCTATTTTTTCTTTTACTTTACAGAAATATCCTTTAGCGCACTTCGGACATCCCTTTGTGTGGTTGAGAAGAAGCAGTTCCATGTTTTTCTTTCTTAATTTTTCAAGAATGGGGGACTTTGTCACTACTTTGAGCCCCTCTTTTGCCCTGAGATCACAGGAGGTGGTGATTTTTTTCGTTTCAGCATTTTGGACAAGACACGTTCTGCAGTTTGCTTCAATATCTAAATCTTCGTGATAGCAAAAATGGGGGATTTCTATTTTATTATCTATGGCAACTTTAAGCACACTTTCATTCTCTAGGCAGACAAGGGGCGTGTCGTTTATGAATATCGTGACGCTTTTTTGCATAGAGGTTCTTTACTTAATTTATTAACGTGTCTCGATCTACTTTCAAAATATTTTTAATATACGATTCGACCGGTATGGGAAGCGAACTTCCGAGAGCACAAAATGTCGTCGTCTTCAATACGTCTACGATTGCAAGAATATTTTTCCACGGAATTGTTTCCGTTTTTTTTATCATTTCATATAACTGGTACGTTCCCTCCCGGCAGGGAGTGCATTTCCCGCAGCTTTCCCTCTCATAAAATTTAAACCATTGTAAAAGAAGCTCACGAGTCGTTGTTTCACTGTCATACACCTGTATTGAAGCGCACCCAAAAGCCGTGTCGGTCTTCATTTGTTCTTCATTTATTACAACCCCGCTCGCCCCGCCACCTACTTGAGCAAAAAAAGGAAATGACGAATAGTTGTTTGTTTTGCGCAGAACTTCCTCAACGGTAAACGTATCGGGAAGTTCAAATACTCCCGGGTTTTTTACCTTTCCGCCGATAGTATAGAGCCGCGTATTAGAAAATGAACCCTCAGCAACCCGCGCGATATTGTACAAAGTCTCAACGTTATGAACAAGCGTCGGATTTCCAAAAATTCCCAAGATGGAAGGAGAGGGATGTTTTGCACGGGGCTGGGTCCGTTTTCCTTCAATGGCATTAAGAATTGCTCCCGAATCCCCTCCTATATAGCTTGGCTTTTCAATAAAAAAATGGAAAATATATCCCTTTTTTTCATACGGCTCAATTGCCTTTTTCAATTTTTCTTCAAACTCAGCAAAGTAATGGGCGTTTATGTTGAAATATGCTTCTTTTTGTCCCAAAAAATCAAGAGCAATGACCATTCCTTTTACGACCGTCTCGGGATAATGGTCAAGAAGATAGTGATCTTTTTTTACATCGGGCTCCCCTTCACTTGCGTTGCAGACAACATATTTCTTTTTATTTTCAACCTCCTTCATTCGTTTCCATTTCATATACACCGGAAATCCCGCTCCCCCTCTCCCAACCAAGGCGGCTGTTTTTATCTGTTCAAGAATATCACTGTTTTTTGTCGTCATGGGTATAAAAATTATTTTTCAATTTGATATGTTTTCTCAATCATAACCGCAATTCCCGCTCCGATAAGAGAGGTGATGAGCTGAAACCATCCCACCATAAGAGAAGCTTTTTGCAACAAATTGGGAACAATAATGTGGGAAAAAAGCGCCTGCCCTATTGTATAAAGAAATACAAATTTAACAACCGATCCGGCTACTCCTCCCAGTATCTTTTTTTTCGGAAAAAGTTGGAAGATGAGAACGTAGAAGATATTGCTTGCGATGATAAAGGGAACAATCGGCGCAAAGGACACGGGGAGCAGTCCGCGAAGCAGTGCGATGACACTTGGCGCAAAGCTCAACAAAAGCGCCGTCGGCACTCCAAGTACAAAGGAAGCGACAAGAAGTCCTGCGTTTACCAAACTTCCGGTAACCAGTTGATTATGGATGTAAAACGGCAATAGGAAAACCGACGCAAAAACGAATATGGTGAACAGTGCCTTTATTAACAATTGGGTCTGAGGAAGCGACACGCTGTCTTGTAATTTATTCTGTTCCATAAGGATATACTACGGATAAACTTATTAACGGCTACAAACATTTTATCACAACTTGCTTCTTACCCACAAACCCTTGCCATTTTGCCTCCTTTCCCCCTAGCGGACGCCTCGCTTATTTGATACAATAGGAGCTGCAAACCAGAGGTGGCGGAGTGGCCAATCGCAACAGACTGTAAATCTGTCGGGTTTTCCCTGCGGGGGTTCGAATCCCTCCCTCTGGACTTAGAAAAATAGACAGCATTTATGCTGTCTATTTTTATATATCTTAGGATAGCGGGAACTGTATGCAGTCGGCACTCGCCCAATTTGTTATAATTTTTTTATGAAACAGGTTCTCATTATTCTCAGAGGAGCTCCTTCAAGCGGAAAATCAACGATTGCTAAAAGCCTGAGAGACTATGAAAGGAAAATCGCGTGGTTGAAAGTAGACAACTTTAAGCCCTTTTTCGCAGAGAGCAGCGATATAATTTTGGAAGATGTCAACAAAACCGCTCTTGCTGTATTACAACATCTCTTAGATCAAAAGTTCTCCGTTGTTATGGAGGGAGTATTTCAGAATCCTCTTTACATTCAAGAGGCGGTAGATATGGCAAAACAGAAAAATGTTCCCGCGGTTGTGTATGAACTCAACTGTTCTGTCAAAACACTTCAGGAGCGGGATAAAACAAGACCCGGAGTTAAGGAGGGGTGTAGAAAACAATTAGACGACTTTGTGATAAGGAATGTATCAGGCATAATCGAAAAGAATCCTTTTCATGGGGCGGTTAAACTCGATACGGAAAAAACATCTCTTGATGAATGTGTAAATCTCCTTCAAAAAAATTTTGATTAATTCGGGATGTTGTAACTGTCCGAAACTCAAAAATCTACGATTACTACCGCGAAGCTCATCACAAGCAGTATCTCTCAACGACATAATTCCCTTGTGGTGCACACCTCCTTCATATAGTTCTTGCCTTTTTTGAGTTTTTCCTCACTTCCTATGCACTCCTACTATGGATGAAGATAACGGAATTTTGTGTTAAGATATCAGATACGCCTCTTGGCATAAACTATACATATCTAAGCTGTATGAGTACACACAAAGAACCACTAAATGAAGAGTATGTTCTGGATGAAAGTCCAGAAATCTCTCTTGGAGAAAATACCGGGTGGACACAAAGGATATTCTCGGCATTCCCCGCACTCCAAAGTAGAAATTATTTTTTTTATTTTATCGGTCAACTGGTTTCCCTTATCGGCACATGGCTCCAAATTGTTGCTGAAGGATGGCTTATATTCCAGCTCTCCCACTCCGCATTTTATGTCGGACTTGATGCTGCAATCTCGACAATTCCCACGCTTTTTCTGTCCCTTTTTGGAGGCGTGATAGTTGATCGCTTTTCAAAGCGAAAAATCCTCATTTTTACTCAGGCCGCCTCTATGACTCTTGCATTTATCTTAGGAATTTTGACCGTTTTTAATGTGATTCGCGTATGGGAAATACTCCTTCTTGCATTCCTTCTTGGAGTTGTAAATGCAATAGATTCTCCGGCACGACAATCCTACGTTGTTGAACTTGTTGACGACAAAAAACATTTGTCTTCTGCCATTGCCCTCAACTCAGGTATGTTCAATGCTGCCCGGGTAATCGGCCCCACCATTGCAGGACTTCTCATTGCGGGATTTGGAACGGGTATTGCTTTTTTGTTGAATGGACTGAGCTATATTGCAGTCATCATAGCTCTTTTCCACATTAATACGGTCTATAAGCCCCTACAAACGCACACCCATCCTGTTGAAGCTATCAAACAAGGATTAAAGTATGCTTTTGCCAGTCCCACCATAAAAATGGTCCTTCTTCTTTCTGTGCTTATGTCAGTTTTTGGTTGGTCATATGGCACGCTTATGCCGGTCATGGCAGGTACCGTGTACCACATCAACGCGTCGGGGCTTGGATATCTGTATGCAAGCGCAGGGGTTGGCGCACTTTTGGGGGCATTTCTTATTTCAACTTTTTCCCACAAATTCAACCACTGGTCAATAATCATTGTGGGGAATGTTTTTTTCTCTGTTTTTCTCTTAATCTTCACTTTCATTACAAATGCATACATTGCAGCTTTCTTCCTTTTTCTTGTTGGGCTTGGCATAGTGTCACAATTTTCCATGATGAATATCATCATCCAAAATTTAATAGATGATCATATGCGGGGACGCGTTATGGCAATATACACCATTTCTTTTATCGGTCTTGCCCCATTGGGCAACTTTGAAATTGGAGTTCTTGCGGAAAAAATGGGAACAGAACTGGCCATTCGTATAAACGCACTCATTCTCGTCGCCTTCGGCCTCGGACTTCTCTATTTCCGTAATAAAATAAAGACAATGAAACTAAGTCGGACGGCCAGTACCGGATGACACCGTGTGCCCTCCAAATTGATTGCGAAGTACTGACAGAATCTTTCCCACATAGTCGGGATTTTTTTCCGAATCAATGCGAAACTGCAGCGCACCTTCAATAATTTTTGTTTTTACTTTTAATTCTTTGGCACTCTTAATCGTCCACTCTCCCTCCCCGGTATGACTTACCACTCCAGATATAGAAGACAGGTCTTCTCCATATACGGCAAATGCTTGTCTTAACCACCCTATCAATTTTGATTCAATAACGCTCCCATGGTTATATACATCACTTACCCGCGACAAATCTAAACGATAATCTGATTTTTTGAGAACTGCAAACCCTTCCGCAATTGCCTGCATCATGCCGTATTCAATTCCGTTATGTACCATTTTGACAAAATGTCCCGCTCCGTATCCTTCAAAAAATTGATAGCCGTCGGGGAGAGACATATCAAAAAAAAGTTGCTCGTATTCAGTAAAATCTTTTTTCATTCCACCAATCATTAATGATGCTCCATTTCGTGCGCCGGTCGGGCCGCCGGAAATACCAACATCCATAAATCGAATTCCCCGTTTTTCAAGCATCTTTGCACGTCTTATGGAATCCTTATAGTACGAGTTGCCCCCGTCAATAATGATGTCGTTTTTTTCAAGCAAATCGGCAAGTCCGTTTTCAGAAAATAATGTTTTGTCTATTTGTTCTCCTGCAGGAAGCGATAACAGAATTATTCTTGGTTTTGATACTTTTGCAACCAATTCCTTAAGGGAAAAAACACCCCTTAATCCGTTTGCTTCCAGTTTTTTGGTTGTTTCCGGGCTTCGATTAAATCCAACCACATTCCACGACTTATCGATAAGTCTCTCTGCAACCCCCCCGCCCATTTTCCCCAAGCCTATTATTCCTATTTCTTTTTTTATCGACGCCTTTTTCGTCACGGAATTGCCGCTTTCATCAATATATTTCGAATCAGTCATCGCCTCTTCCGTGTCAGGTTTGTATGAATGTAAAGGCACCTCATCATTTTTCCATGCATTAATAATGGGGTCAATAAACTTCCACATGCCTACCACTTCGTCACTTCTGACAAAGAGTGTTTGGTCTCCTTCGATGGCATCAAGAAGGAGTTTTTCATACTCTTCAACATACTGCACCTTATTTCTGTTTTCACGATAGAAATATTGGAATTTTGCTCCCTTCGTTTCAAAAAGCAATCCCGGTTTTTTTGAGAGAAGATCGATAAACACTCCCTCCTCAGGTTCAAACTGGAAAACAATTTTATTTTTTCCTAAGTGATCCGACCCCACTGGACAGAGACAAAAATCAGGATGTTTAAATGTCACGATTATTTCCTTCCGTGCCCCTTCCAACCGCTTCCCGCTTTCCAAAATGAAAGGAACACCCTCCCAACGGGGAGTGTTTAAGAACGCACGGATCTTGAAGTAAGTCTCTGTCTTTGATTGCGGATTAACGCCTTTTATTTTGTCATACCCCAGGTACTGCGACCGGTAGGAATATTTTTTTATTTCGTCACTCCCCGGAATTTTCAGTGTCTCCAAAATTTTTGCCCGCTGAGTGCGAATTGGCTCCGTATTGAAGTTGCCGGGATTGTCCATTGCAATGAGAGCAAGCATCTGTAGTAGATGATTTTGCCCGACATCACGCAGTGTGCCAAGGCCGTCATAAAAACTCCCACGCTTCTCAACACCCAAGGTCTCCCATACCCGTATCTGCACCTTTTCAATATATTTATTACTCCACGCACTTTCAAACAATGCATTTGAAAAACGAAAGCTGAGAATATTCTGTAACATCTCTTTTGCCAAATAATGATCAATCCTGAAAATCTGTTCTTCTTTAAAAAGACCGCTTAAGAGTGTCTCCAGTTTTGTTGCGGTGTCCGTGTCTTTTCCGAACGGTTTTTCAATCAACACTCTCGTGAACCCTTCCTCACTTGAACATGGAAGCGTCAGATTTGAGAGCTTCAGATTTTTAAGAATCGGTTCATAATACTGTGGCGGAGCAGCAATATAAAACAGTTTGTTTGAACAGGTATGCCACTCATTGTCAAAATAACCAAGCTGGGTTGCCAGTTTTTCATAATCACCTCTCTCTTCAAATGTCCCCTTATTGTATGACCACAGATTGATGAACGACTTTATTTTTTCCTCATCTATCTGTTTTCCTTGAAAATGCTCCTTGAGGATTTCTTTCAATGAGGCACGAAATCGCACATCATCAAAATCCCTTCTCGAAAAACCGACGATATGAAACATCTTCGGTGCTTTATTTTTTTCGTAGAGATTAAAAAGTGCGGGAACGATTTTCTTGTGCATCAAATCGCCGGTTGCCCCAAGAATGATAAGAACTGTAGGAAAAGATTTTATTTTGTTCATAAGAAGGAAAAGATAATTTTTTTAAACATTCACCTTTGAATCATATCATTTTATATTTCTTTACGACAGATAAGTGAATAACTGGATACACGTGGGAATTAAAAAACGCCCGAGGTCTCCCTCTAGGCGCTTTTTATGAACGACAAACGCACATTTTGTCATTTATCAGGGGTGAAGGCCGGTTTGAAAATCGCGCCCCTTTCGAACTCCTCCGTTGCCGATTTCTTCTCCAAAACCGCCTCTTACACGCATAATATATCCTAAGGGAATATTTTGAGCGTGAGCCCATGCCTGCAATTCCTTTTGTATATCCTGCATCTGTGTCTTTCTTTTATCGGGTGTTGTATTTTGATCAAAAGGATACTTCGCCCTTAACGCCGCAAGTTCGGCAATTATTGCAGTTTCCTGCGCGTTTGTTATTTTCCCTTGGGTAACAAGAACGTCAAATCTTTTCTTCTCGGCGTCTTCCTGTTGCTGAGGAGTCATTGTTGGTCGCGGTATAATCGTTGCCATTTTTTGTTTTTGATAATCTTGAAGAACGCTCTGTACCTTTGTTTTATCTAACCCAAACTTTTGGGAGATAAACTCAACAAGACCGGTAAAGAAATTGCTTCCTCCAAAAAAACCGTTTGCTGCATACGCAGGCTTAGACATAAACAACGACCCGGTAATCACCATCACTGCAAGAATAGTTAGAGAACTTTTTTTATTCATCATAGTATTTTTCCCCATTAATTTATAAAAATTATTATTGGGGAGAAGAAGGATATAATAGTATTCTGAAAGATTCCTGAAGTCAGACAAGGCGCCTTTTCTTCCCCTATTTATTAAGCTTATTTTCAGCTAGTAATCATAATATGGGCAGTATGAAAGAAACAAGACTCATGTGGGACATGCCCATAACAATCAATATCGCGGGTGTTGCTACAGATAAATCGGTAATCGACAGTATATTTGATTACTTCTTACATGTAGACTCATTATTTAATATTTTTAAAGAGAACAGTGAGATCAGTCGGATAAATCGCGGCGAAGTAAAAAGAAACGAATGGAGTCACGAAATGAATGACGTTATCTCCCTTTGTGAAATCACAAAAAAGGAGTCGTCTGGATACTTCAATCATAAAAGAGGTGACTTTATTGACCCCCTCGGTCTTGTCAAAGGATGGGCTATAAAAAAGGCGTCTGATATGTTACAAAAGAGAGGATGTGACAACTATATTATTGATGCGGGGGGAGATATTGAAGTAAGAGGATTAACCTTTCAACGGAAAAAATGGACCGTCGGAATCCGGAACCCCTTCAACCGTTTTGAGAATATAAAAATACTTAATCTTACCGATTGTGCCGTTGCAACTTCAGGAACATATATTCGGGGAAATCATATCTACAATCCGCTTTCCCCCAACCAATTGCTTGACGAAACCATTAGTATGACAGTAATAGGGCCGAATGTGTACGAAGCAGACCGGTTTGCAACCGCTGCGTTTGCGATGGGAAAAAACGGGATATATTTTATAGAAAAGATGGCCGGGCTTGAAGGATATCTTATCGATAAAAATGGAACCGCAACATATACAAGCGGTTTTGCAAAATACACTCAAACGAACGGAATTATTGATTCATTTATTCAATCAAGTCTATGAAGCGTTTTCTATTGTCAGGTGCTGTTATCGGTTCATTTGTCCTCTTTTCACTTTATTACAGATTTCTGGGCCAACTGCCGATAATAAATCAAACCGGAAGTCCTTCTTCGCCTGTTCCCACCTCTCCAAGTTCAGTCCCCTCACAAAGTTCTCCCCCTCCTCTTACTCCTTCCCAAAGTCTGACATCCGTTCCAAATACTGCTCCAAGCGCAGCATTTAAAGACGGATCGTATACGGGAGACGTCATTGATGCATTGTATGGAAATATTCAAGTACAAACGGTGATACAGGGAGGGAAAATTGCGGATATTCAGTTTCTCCAATATCCAAATGACAGAACTCATTCGATACGAATAAACCAGGATGCCATGCCCATTTTGAAATCAGAGGCAATCCAAGCGCAAAGTGCACAGGTTGACGTCGTTTCCGGCGCAACCGATTCAAGCCAAGCATTTGTTCAGTCGTTACAATCGACGTTAATTAAAGCTAAAAATTCACTATGAGCTTTATCGACAGATTTCTCGACTCAATCACTATGTATCGGTTGATGCTGTATTATCTCATTGGACTTCTTATCGCCTCGGTTGTTTTGAGTGCACTGCATGTTCTTCCCTTTAGTCCGTTTTCTCTTATTGTCTCAGTCGGATTTTTAACCGTTGTTTGTCTTGCGACTAATGAGTTTTTTTCCGCTGCGTTTCATGCCCCTACCAATAATGAATCGGCATATATATCCGCACTTATCCTTGCTCTCATCATAACTCCCATTGCCTCATTTCAGGACGTGTGGCTCCTCTTTTGGGCCGGAGTTCTTGCCATGTCTACAAAATATATTCTTGCCATACATAAAAAGCATGTTTTCAATCCCGTGGCAATTGCGGTTGTACTTACCGCGATAGGAATTAATGGAGCTGCAAGTTGGTGGGTCGGCACGACTTCACTCGCCCCGTTCGTACTCGTTGGCGGAATTCTTATCGTAAGAAAAATAAAAAGGGCAGATCTTCTTTACAGTTTTATCATTGCCTCCCTTGCAACGTCTGTTCTTTTTGCCATTCTATCGGGAGGAGACGTGTTTAAAACGGTAACGAATATTGTTTTAAATTCTTCGTTGCTTTTCCTCAGCTTTGTCATGCTTACCGAACCATTGACAACTCCTCCGACAAAAAAAAAGCAGATACTGTATGGAGTACTTGTCGGTTTTTTGTCCGCCCCTCAGCTTCGGATAGCGGGAGTGTATGGCACCCCCGAAATTGCCCTTTCAATCGGAAATATATTTTCTTATATAGTCAGTCCGAAGTATAAATTATTGCTTCGTTTGAAGGAAAAAATACCGTACGGAACAGATATTTTTGATTATCAATTTTTTCTTGGAAAAAAATTGTCATTCGTTCCCGGACAATATATGGAGTGGACTCTTCCTCATAAAAATCCTGACGCGAGAGGAAACAGAAGATATTTTACTATTGCCTCCTCGCCCACAGAAGACACTCTCCATTTGGGTATTAAATTTTATCCCCAGGGAAGCAGTTTTAAAAAAACTCTCTTCTCCCTTGACGCCAACACTCCCCTTGTCGGAGCACAGCTATCCGGAGAATTCACTCTTCCCAAGAATCCGCAGGAAAAATGTGTTCTTATCGCAGGAGGAATCGGAATTACTCCATTTCGCAGCATGATTAAATACCTTATCGATACAAACCAACCGCGTCCGATAACCGTTTTTTATGCAAATAAAATGGCAAGTGAAATCGCATATCGGGAAATCTTTGACGAGGCACAAAAGGACTTGGGAATAAAAACCGTTTACACGCTTACTGATAAAAATACCGTACCGAAGGAGTGGAAAGGAAAAGTGGGGAGAATAGATGCCCACATGATCCAGGAGGAAGTGCCCGATTATAATGAGAGAACCTACTATTTGTCCGGACCGCACGCAATGGTCACTGCAAATGCAACAACTTTGCAAGAAATGGGAATTCTGACAAATAAAATCAAAACGGATTATTTCCCGGGGTTTGCATAATGAAAGACAACATGCTTACACTTCCAAGATCAATCCCTCTATTGAAAAAAGACGGCTCCTCATCTTCATAGGCAAGGGCAAGAGTATTGAGCATGGGGCGGTAATGATCATCCGTGGGAACAGCCAGTCGGGAAGACGCTCCCAATTGTTCGTAGTGAATGAGTGAAGCAAAGTCTTTTTTTTCAATCAATTTTCTACATATTTCTTCAAACTCAATCGCCCAATCATACGGCTTGGAATTCATTGCGGCAAGGGGCAGATTATGAACGATGTTTCCGCTTCCGATAAATAAGATTCCCTCTTCGCGCATGCCTTTTAATTTTTTTATAAGTTCAAATTGAATTTCGGGAGGCGCCGAATAGTCAACGCTTATCTGAAGCACAGGAATATTGGCCTTCGGGAACATCCTTTTTAATACGGACCACGTCCCGTGGTCTATCCCCCATTTTGTATCCAAGCGAATTGTTTTTTCCGTTTGCGAAATCGTTTTTGCGAGATGCTCATCTCCCGCCACCGGATATTTCACGTTATATAATTCTTCCGGAAATCCGTAGAAGTCATAGATTATCTCAGGATTAGACTTACAGGTTACGAAGCTCCCAGAGGTTAGCCAGTGGGCGCTGAAACATACGATTGCCTTTGGAGGGGCTAAGCTTTTTCCTATCTTTTCCCACATGCGGGAATAAATATTGTCGGAAATGGCGTTCATGGGGTTTCCGTGTCCGACAAACAATAAGGGCGTGCGCATCCCGTTTTTATTCATATTGTTTCTCTCTGTTATTAACTTCCTGATACGAGTACAATTATCCCATTTACCAACTAAAAATAATATGACCATTCAAGATACGGCAAAAAATGTAAGAAAAAACCCGGAAGGAGTTCTGGATTCAATCATCTATCGCTGGTCTCCTCGAAGTATGAGCGGAGCCTCGCTTCCGGAAGACGTACTGACTCCACTTTTTGAAGCAGCCAAGTATGCTCCTTCTGCTTTTAATGCCCAGCCGGAACAGTTTTATTATTCCAAGAAAGACAGCAAAAGTTTTGTCGAACTGTTCAATCTGCTGACTCCCTCCAATCAGTCCTGGTGTAAAAATGCTTCGTTTCTCATTCTATTGGTTTCGAAAATAAGTTTTGAGCATAACGGAAAACTGGACAAGACCCATTCTTTTGATACGGGCGCCGCATGGGAAGCCTTTGCGATTGAGGGAACAAAAAGAAATTTAGTTGTCCATGGCATGAGCGGATTTGACTATGCAAAAGCAAAAGAATACCTAAAACTGGGCGACGATTTCTCTATAGAGTGCATGATAGCGGTCGGCGAACCGACAAGTGAAGCGGAAAACGAAGAAGTGTCCCTCAGAAAACCGTTGAGGGAAATCGCCGTTCCGCTTAAATAAAAAAACTCGCCTCATCTGTAGGGAAGACTCATTAAAGTGTCGGGATTTGTATTGTCTTTCTGATCGTGTTCTGATTCTTTCTGTTGATTGAAGGTGTTAAAAATATTTTTATCGTCTCCGCCGTTCATGGTAATATTGAATTTTCCCAAAATTGACGGCATCACGTCGCTGATTTTTGGATTTTGTACTTCCGACTTTTTATTCATTAAAAGGACTCCGGGGACTTCTGACGGATCAAACAGATGATCCCCTTTCCACTTTCCTTTCCGGGGTGATATGGCAGCAGCGCTCAATTGCCCAACCGCATTATCCCACGAAGAACGTGCTCCTTTGTAAAATCCTATGACTAGATCAGGAGAATTTACATCAGAGTCCGGAATGCCCAAATCTTTTTTTGTATACACTTTTTTAATGATGGGAGCATTATTGTACGGATTTTTAAACTCCAACAATTTTTTTGATAATTCCTTAAGTAATAAGTCGTAATCTTTTTTGTCCACAATCCCCTTTCCCTCTCTTCCTTTAAGATTTAAATAAATACCGTTATATCCGATAGAATATGCCCTCGTTTTACTCCAATCAATATGATCAAGTGTCCCCAGGGATGCTTTTTTGTTGTCCGCTATACTCTGATATTTATTATCGTTCAGCCAATTGTTCAAATTAATCTCAAAATTAAATGAGCCGAACCCGTGATCTGATAGGACGACGAGTGTTGTTTTTTTGTCTATTTTTTCAATTGTCTCCCCTATTATCCGGTCAATTTTCTCGTAATAATCCATGACGACAGGAGAATACTTTCCACCCTCTTCATCACTCCAAAACATATGTTGAACGGTATCAACAGAACCGAAATAAGCAATAAGGACGCCCTTCTTCATGTTTGCCAGTTCAGAAAGATATATTTTTTCCCGCTCGTTTAGGATCTCACTCGCCTGACTCAAAAAAGCTTTGTCATCAAGTACTCCTTCTTCAAGTGCCCATGAGTCAATAGGCAATCCCTGTGTATGAAATAATCCCATTTTTTTTGCCGTATCTTTTGCATAATCTTTGGGATAAGAAATGGGATAAACCGGATTCTCTGGATCAAAGTTTATAGGACTCAGATACAGCTCAAGTTCCGGAGTTACGCTTTTTAAATAAAACTTCCCCACCCCGTTTATGTGAGTAAATATATCTACGTCAAATACGAATTTTTTCCAGTCAGAGAATTCATTTTTTTTAAGAGTAAATACATTATTTTGAAAATTAAGCCGCACCTCATTATCATTTACCACCTTTACCTCAAGCGGAATGGTCATATTTTTTACTTCCGAAAAGTACCTGAATTTTGGCCCTTTGATAACCGTTTCATTTATCACTTCACGTTTTAAGCGTATGAGCATTCCCCTGAAACTTGGGTTTGATGGATAGTCCTTCGTAGTAAACAACGTAAAAGTTCCCTCTGTTCCAAGGACATCCGGCGTTCCCATTCCTGAGATCATTTTCCCGACTATTTTTTTCGGAACCGGATAAGTATCGGGAAGAAAAAGTGTGGTTGTTGAAAGCCCGTTTTCACTTGCCACTTCCCAGTAAGGTTTTGTCAGCCACTTATGAGGAACACTGTCCGACATATTCAGACTGACACGATAGTCTTTGGGATCTCTCCCGATAAAATCATATACTCCATGTTTACTTGTCGTCCCCCCCACTATGAAGTTTGCCCATGCAACGGGAGACTGAGGAGGAGTGGACGTTCCAAGTTGTGAAAAATAACCCTCGTCTTTGAGTTTCCTAAAATTGGGCAATACGTTGTTTTCTATTCCCTGTTCTATTACATGTGGATCCAATGCGTCAACGGCCAATACAACAATCTTCTCATCGGGTATTTTTTTTGAAGTCTTATGCCCCATATAATATATGGATACTATTATCGCAGAAAGAAAAAAGAATAATAAACAAAAAAAGAATATCTTTTTTTTATACAACGATAGGAAAGTCCTTTTCAAAAATATCCCTACGCTCAAAGCCACTGTTCCGATCATGCCAAGGATAAATGGTACAATGGAGGAGAAAATATATCCGGAACCGGGGTCAATATAACCGGCAAAAATTATCTTTTCAGCCCCATGTGTTGCGGGTGTTTGACAAAAAATACACATAAAATGATGCAACGTACGGAAAGTATACACCAAAAAATAGCACGGACAAAAAAAATTGTCAAAAGAGCAATTGCCAGGTATGGAGCAGGAAATATCGCAATCGCCTGGAAAGGGGGGAAAGATACAACTACCCTTATGCACATTATTCTCACGATGTATGACGGAGCAATTCCTTTTCAGGTTATGTTCAACGACACTACTCTCGAATTTAAGGAAGTATACCGTTTTATCAGCCATCTCCAAAAGTTATGGGGACTTGATCTTAAAATAGTAAAACATAACGAAAAAGAACTTGCAGAGTACCACTTGACACGGGATAAAAAACGCAAAAAAGAACTGTCAAGAATAATGAAAATTAATTCATTAAATAAAGCACTTAAGATCTATCGCTTAAAAGGATATATGTTGGGAATACGACGGGATGAGCACCCCGCCCGCGCAAATGAAACATATTTTTCCCAAAGACCAGACCATATACGCATTCATCCTCTCCTTCACTTTACTGAAAAGGATGTGTGGGATTATATCAGGTTGTTTAATGTCCCCTATTTATCACTCTACGATAAAGGGTATCGTTCTATCGGTGAAAAACCGTTTACAAAAAAATCTAAGGAGGGTGAACGTTCAGGACGCGATAGAGAAAAAGAAGAGTCGATGGAAAAACTCAGACAAATGGGTTACTGGTAGCTTACAGGAGCTTTCTTTTTTCAAGATACGCCGTAATGAAACGCAGCGATTGTTTAATGGTTTTTCCTGACGTATTAACGGTTATTTCTGGATTAATGGGTCTCTCATATGCGTCGTCAACTCCCGTAACTCCTTTTATAAGACCGACTTTCATTTTTTTATACAGTCCCTTTATGTCCCGTTCTTTACATAGTTCAAGGGGAGTAGATACATATACTTCAACATATACTCCGTTTACGGAGACAATGTCCCTTACTTCTTTTCGGGCATCTTTATAAGGAGAAATAGCTGCACAAAGCGCAATCCCTCCGTGCTTTGTTATTTCACTCGCCACAAATCCTATTCTTCTTATGTTTGTTTTTCTGTCTTCTTTGCTAAAGCCTAGTCCCTTACTCAAATTTTTTCTTACAATGTCCCCGTCAAGAAGAGTCACTTTTCGATGATACGTATTCATAATATATGCCCCCAAACTTCTTGATAGAGTTGACTTTCCCGATGAAGGTAATCCGGTAAAAAAGACCGTTAATCCCCTGTTATATTTTGCATTTATTCTCAAAAACTTTATTATTTCGGGAAAAGAAAACCAACCGGGGATTTTTTCGTTCATAAACAGCATTTTTCTAAAATCTGTTCCGGATATTTTTTTTACCCGATCGGTTTTTTTAATATTGTCGACGCTGACATACTTTTTACTTTTTTCTTCATACACCATCTCCTTATAACAAAGAATCTCTATCCCTATTTCTTTTGCAAACTGACAAGCCAACTCTTGAGCTTCATACGGCTTATAAAAAGGAATTCCCTGACGGTTGTTTCCTGGGTCCGCGTGATTTCTTCCGATAATAAAATGTGTACATCCGTAATTTTTTCTGATTATCGCATGAAGGAGCGCTTCTTTCGGACCTGCCATCCTCATCGCCAAAGGTAATAAGTTAAGCTTGCTGAAATCTTTCGCATATTTATCCTGTATTATCTGATAACATTTAATACGGGTCACCGCGTCAATGTCTCCGTCTTTCGTTAACCCAACAGATGGGTGAATAAGAACTTTTCCCCCAACGTTTTTTGCCGCATCTTTTATCAATGAAAAATGTGCTTTGTGAATAGGGTTTCGTGTCTGGAATCCGATAATGTGTTTCCAGTTTTTTTTAAAAAACCACGCCTGGAGTTCCGCGGGAGTCAATCTTAAATCGGGATAGTCGAGATGTTCTATTTTGTGCAACGCATAAATTTTTCCGCCAAGACAATACTCATTCACTCTCCCGTACAAATAGTTCACTCCAAAATGATCTTGACTCTTTGTACCGTATACGGCTTTTGCCTCCTTCTCCTTATCGGATTTGTATATCGACTCAACCCGTATCACGGCCAACGGATTATCAAATGTATCACAAAGAAGAACATCACCTCCAACAGAATATACATCCTTGCCGTGTACATCCAGTACAATGGGAATTGGCCACAAGATTCCATTCGGGAGTCTCATTTTTGTAATCACCGAAACATATTCGTCTTCGTTGAGAAAACCACTTAATGGGGAAAATCCTCCGTTCATTATCAGCTCCAGGTCGCATATCTGCCGTTCATTAAGAACGAGTCTTGGTAAATACGGAAGAGTGTTCTTAAACAGTTTTTCATTCTCTTTTATTGTTTCATACAGATTCACGAGAGCACCTCCATGACTTCTCAATAAAAGGTCTTTCATATCTTTGTAGCTCCCATTATAGTAAACGTTTACAAAGTATTGGTGTTATTTATACAAATCAAGAAGTTGCTTTTGATTGTCAGGAGAAGACATATCCTTTAATAGTTGAAGGTTT
The DNA here is from genome assembly GCA_021833625.1 of bacterium. GTDB lineage: Bacteria > Patescibacteriota > Microgenomatia > UBA1406 > GWC2-37-13 > JAKBEU01. Next base: position 103,768 of record JAKBEU010000002.1, on the reverse strand, counting down.
TGCGAGGAAGATGGCTGATTCAAAAGTCCTCCCAACAAAAGGAGGGAAGCGACAAGAGAAACAATAGTAAGGACAAGTGAAATAATTCCCGCTTTAATATTTTCATCCTCACCCCCCGTAAAAAAAAGATATTTAACAAAATAATAAAGTCCTATCGGAGGAAGAAGAACGCTGAGCAAATATGCTTTTCCGTATCCCTCTGACGCTTTTATTTTCTTTTCCTTTGCTTCAACCTCAGCCATCGTCTCAAACAATTCGACTTTCTTTTTATAATCATCTTGCTGGTCCATAACTGAATTATGTTTCACTTATAAATTCAAACCTCAGAACTTCTTTTCCGTTGACTTTAACCGTTTCTTCAAACATTTGGGCAGGTCTCACCCACAACTTCCCCAATTTATTTTCATATAATGCTTCATACAGGACCAATTCTTCCAAGGTTTCACTATGCCGGACCATTTTTAATACCTTATATTTATTTCCTTTGTAATGTTTATATACTCCCGGTTTTATTTTCATATGTACTAAGTGTATCACCCTGTATTGAAGAATAAAAAGTTATCTGGTACTATAACTTCATATGACACAAACACAACAGAATCTGCTAAAAGCGTTCGCAGGCGAAAGCCAGGCCCGAAACAAATATACGTTTTTTGCAAAGTTTGCACGTAAAGAAGGAATGGAGTGGATTGCCCGCATATTTGAAGAAACCGCCGATAACGAACGGGCGCATGCGGAAGAGTTAACGGAACTGATAACAGGACCGGTCAAAACACCCGTAGAACTTTCCATTGAACCGTTCAAAAAAACACTCGACAATCTTAAAATGGCAGCAGAAGGGGAAAAATACGAATGGACAACCATGTATCCTGACTTTGAAAAGATTGCCATAGAAGAAAAGGATGAGAAAGCCGCAAAATTATTCGGATCCCTCAAGCTTGTTGAAGAAAAGCATGAAGAGCGCTATATCATCATCGCAAAAAAACTGGACGACAAAACACTCTACGACTCAAACGCAGAGCTTGAGTGGAAATGCGTCAATTGTGGTTTTATCTATAAGGGCAAACAGCCTCCAATGAGTTGCCCTGTGTGTAAAAAGCCATTTTCATGGTACATGCCACTTGGATTAGTCCGTTAAGACAATCTATTTGACAAATATTCAGAGCGTGATGTATACTATGTTGTAATACTATAAGCTATAGTCATATGAAAGAAACAGGAGAATACTCAACCGGTATCGCCGCAGAGCTCGTCTCCGCTCTCGTCATTCTTCTTGTTCTTCCCATGCTCGGGCTCATCAATCAATAAAAAACCCCGCCATTTCTGACGGGGCCTTTTAGGGTTAGTGCGCTTTCCTACTCCCTTTTTTCCTTAATATCCCATTCCGCCCATGCCACCCATTCCGCCCATATCGGGGACTCCCGGTGACGGTTTTTTCTCTTCCGGAATATCACTGATAAGCGCTTCTGTCGTAAGAATCATTGTTGCGACGGAAATTGCATTTTGAACCGCTGTCCTGACAACCTTCAGAGGATCAATAATACCTGCTTTTATCATGTCAATAGGTTCTGCAGTTTCGGCAGATTCGGTTTTTAGAACATCAAAACCAAACCCTTTTCCACTTACCGTGCGCGCTTTTGCAATGAGCTCGCCGGGATTAAGTCCTGCATTTTTCATCAACATTTTGAACGGTTCCTCAATTGCACTTCGTACAATTTCATATCCGATGAGTTCATCTTTATTCGCACCCGCTTTTTCAAATGCTTTTATGTTCATGTGTTGTGCAATATTAAGCAACGCAACAGCTCCACCTGGGACTATTCCCTCTTCAAGAGCTGCCTTTGTTGCAGCAACTGCGTCAATTACCCGTTCCTTCTTATCCTTAAGCTCAACCTCTGATGCAGCCCCGACATTTATGACAGCAACTCCACCGGAAAGCTTTGCTAAGCGTTCCTGTAATTTTTCCTTATCAAAGTCAGAGGTTGATTCTTCAATCTGTTTTTTGATCTGGGCAACACGTGCCATAATGGATTTCTTCTCTCCTCTCCCTCCAATGATACGCGTGTTTTCTTTGTCCGATTCTACCCTGTCTGCGCGTCCACAGTCTTCAACTTCTACGGTGTCAAGTTTCTTTCCTAATTCTTCAGAAATAACCGTTCCTCCCGTGAGGATTGCGATATCCTGCAACATTTCCTTTCGCCTGTCTCCAAAGCCAGGAGCTTTGACAACGAGAGCGTTGAATGTCCCTCTTAACTTATTGACGACTATGGTTGCAAGTGCTTCTCCATCAATATCATCTGCAATGATGACAAGATTCTTGGAAACTTTTACGAATTTTTCCAGGAACGGAAGAAGGTCTGCGATTGCCGAAATTTTCTTATCGGTAATTAAAATATATGGTTCTTCAATTTCTGCAATCATTTTGTCCGTATTTGTCGCAAAGTATTGGGATGCAAATCCTTTGTCAAACTGCATTCCTTCTTTATGATCGACAAATGTATTAAGGCCTTTTCCTTCTTCAACTGTAACAACTCCATCTTTTCCGCCGACTTTTTTCAAAGCATCAGCGATAAGATCACCCAATTCCTGACTTGCTGCGGAAATAGTTGCAACACTTGCCGCATCAGAAAGGCTAATTTTTTTTGAAAGGCCTTTCAGTTCATCAACAATTGTTTCGCCTGCCTTTGTAAGTCCGCGTCTCATGATCATCGGATTGGCACCCGCTGAAATCATTTTTATGCCCTCAACAACAATGGAGCGAGCAAGTACTGTCGCGGTGGTAGTTCCATCTCCTGCAATATCTGCCGTTTTTGAGGCAGCTTCCTTCACAAGCTGTGCACCCATGTTTTCAAACGCATCGGGAAGTTCTATTTCTTTTGCAACGGTAACGCCATCATGGATGACGTTTGGAGCACCCCATTTTTTATCAATTGCAACGTTTCGCCCCTTAGGACCCAATGTTGTTGCAACTGCATCTGTTAATTGGTTAACACCGGAAAGAAGTTTTGTGCGAGCAGCTTCTCCGTATAATACTTTTTTTGCCATAGTTTATTAGTAAAAAATTGTAATATGAAATTATTCAACAATTGCCATTACGTCTTTTTGTTCAACAAGAAGCCATTCTTCCATATTCACCTTCACTTCGTTTCCTCCCCATTTTTTATACATTACCTTGTCCCCTTTCTTAACAACCATAGGAATAAGTTTCCCATCAGGATTATGTGCACCCGGTCCGATTGCCATTACTTCCCCTACCTGAGGCTTTTCTTTGGCGCTGTCCGGCAAGACAATCCCCGAGGGAGTTCTCGTTTCGGCAGTAAGAGGTTTAATAAGTACGAAATCGAACAAAGGACTGATTTTGGTTCCACTTGTTTTGGTCATAGACATTAATCGAAATAATTTATAAAATGATTTTTAGTACTGTAGTTATAATAAAGATTTCTCATTTTGTCAAGTGGATACTTCGTCTGCTAATCAAACAAATCAGCCAAATAGTTTGTCGGAAATTGACAAACTAAAGCAGCAACTGCAATCAGTGCAGTTACCTACTTATTTGTATGAAAAAGCGATGGAACAGATTGAACGCATTAACCTCACCATCAAATATGGAGGAAATCTTGCCCAACTGGACATCACCGCAAAATACGTCGACTGGATTACCCATCTCCCATGGAATACCATTTCACAGGACACCTTTGATATTAACAAGGCAAAAGAATACCTGGACAAAAATCACTTTGGATTGGAGAAAGTAAAGGAAATGATTCTTGAGTATCTGTCGGTTATTATCCTGCAAAAAAAAGATCCCAACAATACTTCCTTTCATGCCCCAAACCTTTTCTTTGTGGGACTTGCTGGTACCGGTAAAACAACGTTCGCCCTTTCCATTGCCGAGGCGTTGGGACGCAAGCTCGTGCGTATTCCTTTTGGAGGTCTCTCTTCCTCGTCTGATTTGAGAGGTCAGTCAAAAACGTCTCCCGAGGCAGAGCCGGGCATGATAATGAAGGCTCTCCGCAGGGCAGGTACAAAAAATCCTGTCATTCTTCTTGATGAGCTCGACAGATGTACCCCCGAGTCTCGTTCTTCCATTATGGGTGTTCTTATTGAGCTTCTCGATCCGGGACAAAATGCCACCTACACTGATTATTTTATTGACTATCCCTTTGACCTTTCTCAGATACTGTTTGTCGCAACGGCAAACAATACAAGTGCTATTGCAAGTGCTGTCCTTGACCGACTGGAGGTCATACAGATGCCTTCCTACAACGATGCGGAAAAAATAGAAATAGGAAAGAGATTCGTATTGCCTAAATTCCTGAAAGAAACCGGTCTGTCTGCAAACCAGATAACTATTGATGATGCTATGTGGGAGAAACTAGTCCGTCCCCTTGGCTTTGAACCGGGAATCCGCAGCTTGGAACGGGAAATCGAGATGATTGTACGGAAAGCTGCATTCCAGATAGTCTCAGGCAAAGGCACTAACTTCACGATAACCGAAGGTAACTATCGTGAGTTTGCTCCATAGCGCCCTATCCTTTCTTCCATCTGTTGAGTAAAAGCGAATTTGACACAACCGAAATAGAGCTGAGTGCCATCGCAAGTCCGGCAAGTTCGGGCTTCAGAATAATACCCACACCCATAAGTACTCTGGCAGCAATAGGAATCCCCAGGACATTATAAATAAGGGCAAAAAACATATTCTGCTTAATTTTTGCAATGGTTGCTTTGGAGAGATTAATGGCGTTTACCACATCCGTTAAATCATTCTTTACGATAACAATTCCCCCGGATTCCATCGCAACATCGGTTCCCGATCCCATCGCAATACCCAAATCTGCTTGAGCCAGAGCCGGTGCATCATTGATGCCGTCTCCCACCATCGCTACCTTTTTGCCGGATTTTTGAAGTCTTTTCACCTGCTCTGACTTATCCTCAGGCAACACCTCAGACAGTACGTTTATAATTCCCACTTGAGCGGCGATTGCACGCGCGGTTTTTTCATTGTCTCCCGTTATCATATACGTATCAATTCCCATTGTTTTCAACCGAGATATAGCCTCTTTTGAAGTTTTCTTTACGGTATCGGCTACTCCTATGAGTCCTATTATTTCTTTTTTACTTGAAAGAATCATCACGGTTTTTCCCTGTTCCTCAAGCAAGTTCATCTTTTTGTTAATTTTTTCCGTCGGCAATCCGATAACGGTATTAACAAGCTTTCTGTTTCCGAAATAATATTCGACCTTATCGATCTGTCCTCTCACTCCCAGTCCCGGTAAGGCCTTAAAGTCTGTGACTGACTTACGTGAATCTTTTTCCTTTTTTGCATATTCACAAATTGCCTCAGCAAGCGGATGCTCCGAATGTTTCTCAAGCGCGGCGGTTATGGACAACACCTCATCTGTTTTGTCCCCGTTTAGCGAAATTATATCCGTCACTTCAGGCGTTCCTTTTGTCAGTGTTCCTGTTTTATCAAACACTATCGTGTTTATTTTACATGCCTCCTCAAGCGGTTCCCCTCCTTTTATAAGGATGCCGTTCTCCGCTCCTTTTCCCGTCCCTACCATTATGGCAGTTGGAGTCGCGAGACCAAGTGCACAGGGACAGGCGATAACTATTACTGCCGTAAATGTCATAAGAGCAAAAGACAGTGTTGCACCAAGAAAAAAATACCACACAATAAATGTGAGAAGAGCTATTCCTATCACCGTTGGGACAAAGTAAGCAGAGATCGTATCAGCAAAGTCCTGAATGGGAGCTTTTGAACCTTGAGCGTCTTCAACCAGTTTAATAATTCGTGCCAGTTTAGTTTCTGCACCGACTCTTGTTACCTTGAACTCAAAACTCCCCATCCTGTTCATTGTTCCTCCTGTTACCGTATCGTTTATCTGCTTCTCAACCGGGAGACTTTCCCCGGTAAGCATTGACTCGTCAATTGCAGAACTTCCTTCTATTATTATTCCGTCAACGGGAATTTTTTCGCCAGGACGTACAAAGACAATATCTCCTTTAATAACAGTATCTATTGCGACGTCAAAAGTTTTTCCGTTTCGAAGTACCCGTGCCGTTTTTGCTTGAAGATTTGCAAGCTTTTTTATGGCATCCGATGTGTGACTTTTCGCTTGTCCTTCAAGCCATTTTCCCAAAAGGACAAACGTAATAAGAAATGCCGCCGTTTCAAAATAGAGTTCGGGAATCATTTCCCCCCCCAGCCCTATTATTGATTTTGTTGCAAGATAGTAGGAAATATAATTTGCGACACTGTAAAAATAAGCAACGCTCGTCCCAATTGCAATAAGGGAGTCCATGTTGAAGGTCTTCAACCTGAGTGCCGCCCACATGCCCCTATAGAATCTCGCTCCGATTACAAACTGTATGGGAGTTGCAAGCACGAATGAAACAATGCCGGCAAAAGGAAGTATGCTCATTCCGCCCGGAATACCCGGAATAAAATTGAGCAACATAAAAAAAATCATCGGAATACTTAAAACAAGACTTATTACAAATGAATAGAATAAAGCGCTTGTTTCCTTTTTTCTTCTCACAACTTCAGTCTGAGCATCCTTTTCATCAACGACATATGCCTGGTATCCTGCTTTTTTTACTGCATCGATAAGAGCACTTTCTTTTACGACCGACCCGTCATATATGACTGTTGCTTTTTCTGCGGCAAAATTTGTGTGCGCTTCTTTAACCCCTTCTACCTTATTTAACGATCTTTCTATGATAAGAGCACATGATGCACAATGCATACCGGAGAGAGACAAGTTTAGTTTTGTTTTATTATTCATATCTTTTATTCTGAAACAACAATCGACCCACTATACATTCCCATACTACAACTAAATGGTATTTCTCCCTTTTCATGGGGAGTGAATTCAAATACCTGCTCCTTCTCCGTAAGAAGCGCCCGGATATTTAGCTTCTGAACAACAAGACTACTTGCACATGAATAAGGATAAACCGATTTAACTATCCACTTGACCGGCATTCCTTTTTTTACCGTGAAACTGTTAGGAGAATATCCGTGGGCATTCTGTTCCATATGAACAACCTGAACACCGTTTTCTATTTTTACATTTGCATCCTCTTGTGCAACCTGTGGAGTACGTATTTGTGCTTTTATGCCCGCAAGCGTGAGACCGTTCCTCATATTAAAAAGGGCTGTCCCAATCACAATAAGTCCGACAATTCTAAACAAAAGCCCGGACTTACCCTTTATAAAAGACGTTGCACCACCAAGACTTAAGAGCCCCGGAGTTGTGCCAAGTGCAAAGACCGACAATGTAATTGCTCCCTGCAGGAATGACCCTGTCGTCATTGCATACAATTGAACCGCCTGCGTAAAACCGCACGGAACAAAAAAAGTAAGAGCCCCCAGCATCATTGTGTTTGTATGCGAATACGCTTTATTACCGTGACTTGAAATTCCAAGTGCCCTACTTATTCCCTTTGGTAGGGAGATAGAAACTGTCATAAGTCGGGGAAATATGCCAATGAGTTGCAGACCCAATATAATCATTATAACGCTGACAATTACAACCAAAGTGCCTGCTCCAATCGGAGAAAGTTGAAATAACGATCCGATAAGACCGACTAGTCCTCCTAAAATAAAAAAGGACACAATTCTTCCTGCATTAAAAAATATGTGAGGTATAAACTTTTCCCCCACGCTTGCACTTTCATTTTGTTGGGCAAATCTGCTTGCAACTCCCAGCACCAATCCTCCAACAAGAGCCATACAGGTTGAAACTCCGGCGGTAAGTCCAACGATAAAAACAACCGGTAAACTTTTAAGGTTATTTTGTCCTATCAGATTTAAATTGAAAATTCCTAATTCTTTTAGAATCAAATACAGCAAAGTAACCATTATCGCCGCGATACCCAAGTCAATATAATCTTGCTTATTGTGAGAAAAAAGCGCAAGGCTGTTTTCTTCCCCGAGTGTATACCCTGCGGTCTGGACCGCTTGCACAATATCCGTTTGGCTCACTGTTCCTTTGTATTGGATAGTCGCTTTTCCGGTTTTATGATGTATATCTACTTTTCCTATATTTTTTATTTTTTTAAGCTCATCTTCTATAAGGATTTCACACGACTTGCAGTGCATCCCTTTTATTGAAATTGTTCTCGTTTCCATTATTTATTTTGTAGATTGGTAACCTTTAGAATTTCCTCTATCATTTCATCTTTCCTTTTTTCATTAGTTGTTTTCATCGCATGCTTAAAGCATGAATTTAAGTGCGACTCCATAAGCTGTTTATGAGCTGATTTGAGTAGCCCTATGACTGCCAGGTTCTGTTGCATAATGTCAATACAGTACTCGCCATTTTCTGTCATTTCAATTATTTTCTCAAGGAGACTGTTTGCTTTTTTATAATTAGTTAGGAGTTTTTGCTTATCGCTTTGCATTTGAATCATAGAAATTTGAAACAATGGTAATACCCACACCTGGGGTATAGGTATATAGTACAGACAAATATAATCTATGTCAAGAGGTCATGGTGCAAGAGGATAATTATTCTTCGGTTATCGTGACTGACAGTATTTTCACAGGTGTTACCGGTGTTGATCTCTCTCCTGATGGCTGTGTTGGAGCTTCTGCTATTGCATCAACTGTCTCAATCCCTTTAATTATTTTACCGAAAATCACATAATCCTTCTGAAGCGGAACATCTTTATGCATGATAAAGAATTGGCTTCCGTTCGTATTGGGTCCGGCGTTTGCCATAGCGATGGTACCGCGGGTATATTCGCCGACAAACGGTTCATCATTAAATCTGTATCCCGGTCCCCCTGTTCCAGTTCCCGTTGGGTCCCCACCCTGAATCATAAAATCTTTTATGACCCTGTGGAAAATGGTATTATTATAAAAACCTTTCTTTGCGAGAGTCACAAAATTATTCACTGTAATGGGAGTGTCTGCGGCATTAAGCTGGATAACAATATCTCCCTTTTCCGTCTTCAGTGTTGCGATATATTTTTTTGTTTTATCAATCGTCATCTTTGGCTGTTTCATAGTTTCATCAACTGTTCCAGTTGGTAGGTTTTCTTGTGCCGTAGGAGTTGCATCAGGTTTTGTCTGCTCTGCCTGCTTCTCCGGCTTTACAAGAAAAAATGATAATAAGGCAATACATATTACCAAAATAACTGCGGCAATGCCTATTTGTTTCATAGTAAAAAAATTATTTAACCCACTTATTGTAACAAAAAAAATTACCCGCTTGCTGAAGTATAAAACCTGAGAGCAAATTTCCAAAACCATCGAGAAAGAAGGAAAAATATACAAGTAAAAAACAAGAGCCACAGCACGTCTCCTCCCATCACCTTATTCAGCAACATCTTTGTGGGAGTTGCTATCGCAAACGTCAAAGGTAATAAGAAAAAGAGTACGAAATTTTTTGTTTCGTAAACAATTTGAGACGGATAACGGGCAATTCCCGTAACATTGTAGAGCAATTCTATGAGGTTGGATAACCGCGGATACCAGATAAGGGACGTTGCCGCAATAAACCAAAAGGAGTAAATAAGGGTAAGTCCGCAGATTCCCAAAACAAAAAAACCAACAACGTTAGGAATCATGACAACTACATGAGTAATTGAGAGCATATAGACAAGGATAATAAGCCCAAGAATTGTCCTGAATAATCCGGTAAAGTTCATTATCCAAAAACTCATTAAAAACTGTGAGTCCATTGGCTTTGTAAGAATCAAGTCAAGCTCTCCGTAATCAATAACGCGTGATAAACGGCTGAAATTTCGCGCGAGGACAAAATGGAATATGCCCCAGAAAAAACTATACGCGGCAGTCAGGATAATAAGTTCATTTCGTGTCCAACCGAAAATACTTTTTACACGGGAGGTGAGAAGAAGAACGGAGATATACTGAAATGTTCCCCACACGACACTGCTTGCCATCATTGCATAAAACCCTCCCCGGTATGCAGTCAGTGCGGAGAGGTTTAAACTGAAAAGCGTTTTGTAAACCCGGAAATATTTTTTAATATTCATTGCCCTATTGCAGTAAATTTTTTAATCCCGGCTTTCCATACCCGATGATAAACAAAAACCAGTGCCCCAAGCCATATACACTGGATGCCCATAATACGCAAAAGCTCGACATAAGAAAGACGACCAATGAATGCAATAGTCGGATAATAGATGATATATGCAAACGGAAGTATATTGGCAATAGTCTGTATTAATGAAGGAAGAAGCACAAGCGGCACAACTATGCCCGCAAAAACAATATGTATCACATCCAACACTTCATACAGTCCGTAAATATCCGTAATCCAAAAAGCCAAAAGTCCTATTGTCTGCTTAAAGGTGTTCGAAATAAATGCTGCTAAAACGGCAATAATTACTGCCAAAAAAATGGTAAGAGGATCTTTTGACAACGAGATAAATCCCCCGAAATAAAAATAAAAAATAGCAAGGGTGATGATGCCATACACTCCCTGCAGAATGCGATAAGGCGCTTCTTCAAACAGCTTTATCCAGTAATAGGGAAACGGTTTTACCAGATAGCGGACGAGCTCCCCTTTCTGAATATCGCTCTCCGAAATATCTTCTTCAATATGAGAAACAAGAAACGCTCCGGTAATTGCGACCAAAAAATAATAGGAGACAATTGTGGTGAGGGTCCACCCGGGAGCTATTTCCTGACCTCCCTTAAGTGCTCCACGCCAAAAAAGAATAAGTATTAATGGATTGATGAACGTGACGACAAACCAAATAAGTGAACGGAGCCTTTGTTCAAAAACATGCTCAAAGTGGAGCAATAGTATTCTTATGTAGCGCATAGTTTAAGCTTTTTCGTTTGAAAAAATATCACGGATTACGCCTTCTATTGCCGGATCTTCTATATTAAGGTCTTCAACGGGAAAATCTTCAAGAAGTTTTGCCGCGACTTTTTTATAGTCTTTAAGTGGAACCGATAATACGATTCTCGGGAAATCATTTTCTTCAATTCGCCCCAATTTTTCCAGTCTTTCCCGTTCAACCGATTCGGAAAGAATAATAATAATCCGTTTTTCAGGTGAATATTTTTTTACGATATCATTTAAGCTACCATCATAAATAAGCTTGCCGTAGTTGATGACTATCACACGATTACACAGTTCTTTTACATCTTGCATATAGTGACTCGTGAGAATAATCGTTGCTTTGTACCGCTTATTATAATCCCGGATAAAGTCCCTCAATTTTTTTTGTACAAATACATCAAGCCCTATGGTCGGTTCATCAAGGAAAAGCACTTTCGGCTTATGCAGTAGTGACCCGATAAGTTCCATCTTCATCCGCTGTCCGAGGGACAACTTCCTCACTTGTACATTAAGTATGTTTTTTACGTCCAGAAGTTCCGTCAATTCACCAAGTGTCTTGTCAAATTCCGATTTTGGTATTTCGTAAATCTCCTTGTTTAAGATGTACGACTCAATTGCGGGCAAGTCCCACCACAATTGATTTTTCTGTCCCATGACGATTGCCATTTGTTTAAGGAATTTTTCTTTTCGGTTATATGGCGTGAATCCCATCACTGACAGCTCACCGTTTGTGGGATATAAAAGACCGGAAAGACATTTGAGGGTCGTCGTTTTCCCTGCTCCATTAGGACCAATGAAACCGATAAGTTCGCCCTCTTCTATCTCAAACGAAATTGAGTCGACGGCCTTTTTTTCAAAGTATTCACGCCTTACCAAAGACTTTAATGACCCCACCATTCCCGCTTCTTTCTTGTAGCTTTGGTAGGATTTTGTCAAATTTTTTACAGAGATGATTGCCATAAGCTTTTATTATAACTAATACCTCATTTGTTTTGTCCCGTCTCAAGCTGATCGTCTTCTCACTTTTTTTGTGAAGAGTGGAATAGTTCCGGAAGAATAAAACCGATAAAGATAATGCATCCGCCTAAAATAGTTGATACAGATAATACTTCATGATAGAAAAAGTAGGCAAGGACAACGCCGAATACCACTTCACTGAGCATTATGATACTGGCAACTTGAGATTCAAGATGTTTGAATCCATAGATCATAAGTTGACCCGTTGAAATAAACATGAAAACAAACAGCAGGTTTGCAAGCCATAGAGTAGGAGGAATTGCAAAGGTCCACTGTTCTTTCATTGTCAGGGAAATGATCATAAAAAAAATGAGTGAAAAAACGTAATCGAGAAAGTTCAGTTGAACCCCGCTGTATTTATCAGAAACAAATTTCGATACGCTGTTCCATAGTGCTGTTCCGACCCCGGAAATCGCTGCGAATATCATATAAAAAATGCTTCCTGTCTGTATGCGTTGCAGATACATAATGGCAAGTCCGATAACCGCCAAAAGAAGTGCGGCAATTTTTGCAACAGTCACCTTTTCTTTGAAGAAAATTGATCCCACGATAAATCCAGCAACAGCAACAACACCATAAAAAATAAAATAAGCAGTCCCTATGGGAAGATAATAAAAGGAGTAGTAAGAACCGACAAATCCAATAAGGCCGCACAACGAACGAAGTGCGATAATTGACAAGTCTTTTCTTGAAACGGAAATCCACTTTTTGCCCAATAATACTATTGAACCGAGGAGGATACATCCTAAGATATTGCGCAGTGTTCCGGCAAAAAATACGGGAATAGTAAAACCAATGGTGCGAGTTAAAATCCCAAAAAAACTATAAATAAATGCCGCTGAAAGCAGGCTTGTTATTCCCAATTCTTCCCTTTTTTGTTGAAATGCCATTCTTCATTATATAAATCGGGTCGATAAAATACCGTTTGTTATACTTTTACGTATGAGTTGGCTTTTTTTCATCATAATAAGTGTCTTGGGTTCTGCTATTTCCAATATCCTTAGGAGAGTAATTATGAAGGGAGAAAAAAGTGATGCTATGGCAACAAGCATTATTTTTCAATATATGGGATTTGTAATGGTACTTGCTTTTGCCCTTTTCCATGGATTTTCTCTCCCTCCTCTTACCCAGTATCCCGTTAATTTTATTGCACAGGCAGTTTTGTGGGGACTCTCTTCCCTTCTTCTTTTCAAAGCTTCAAAGAGTCTTGAAGCGTCGGAAGTCACCATCATATCAACTGTTTCGTCCGTCATCACCATAATTACTGCTGTCTTTTTTTTACATGATGTGTTTAATACCCAACGAGTATTGGGAACGATCCTCATTCTTGCATCTGTTATTTTTGTATCCTTCCAAAACAAAAAAATGCGTTTAAATAAGGGGGTTCTTTTTGCACTCGCCTACAGTCTGTGTTCCGGCGTTGCGATAACTAATGATGCCTTTATCCTTCAAAAAACCGATGTATATTCTATGCTCGTTATCGGCTGGTTAACACCAGGTTTATTTCTTACTATCACAAATCCTGGAGCAATAAAAAAAATGGGGTACTTTTTTCATAAAAAACGTTTTATGAAAATATTCTTACTGACCCTGTTTTATGCATTCGGGGGGATCGCTTTCTATCTAGCGATTACAACAGGAGGGCAGGCTTCTCAAGTTGCAACTATAAGCCAGACATCCATCATTGCGACTATTATTATTGCTGCTCTCTTTTTAAAGGAGCGGGACCACTTGATAAAAAAAATTGTCGCCTCTATTTTTGTAATGATTGGAATCTTACTTTTAAGATAGAGGAAACTTTCTTATACCCCGCTTCTTTTATCGACCAGGCCTCCCCTATAATGGGCTTTGTAAACAATCGCTTCCCCTTTTTTAATCTGCTCCTGTCCGGAATATCTTTCGACATTTCCTTCCCACGTATTTGTATAAACAAATTCTCCCTGTTTAAATTCTTTTGGGCCTCTAAAGGGGGCGTCTTCCGGCATATTCATGAGAGCATTCCTTAAAACCGCATATACAGGATCAGTCTCTGTGCCCGTCTCAATCCATCCGTAGTACACCATTATCCAAACAGGTTTATCTTTATGAAACACTATGACGCGCCCTCCATAGGGTTCTCCGCCAAAGAAGTTGTCGTTGGATCGGAATTCCCCCTTTGCAAAGGGAATAGTCGTTGAACCATCCAACTCCTTAACCCATTTCTTCTCTTCTCCTCCCGCATACCCGGCCTTATTCAGATCTATTAAGAATTGTTGGAGCGCTCTATTATCCATATAAAATATATTATATATGTGCGTTTGAAAAATAGACTATTTATTTTAATTTTATATTTTTTTGTATTGTACAATGCAGATATGGAACTTCGCCAGATAACCGTCAACGATATACCCGAAAGCAGCCATTCTCTTTTTCAGTCTAGGGCATATCTTGCTTTGTTTTCCCGTATGTTCTCCAAACCCGGTAACATACTGATACTCGGAGTTTATGAAAATGATCATCTTGTTGCAATCCTTCCCTTCGAAAAATTGGGCTCTTCCCTTATTTTTCTTGGCATGCAAAAAATATTAGGAGGACAAGAAATAACTGACTATGGAGACATTCTTACCATTTCTCCGTTTGACTATAAAACAGTGTGGGACGGAGTCTTTGCTTTCGCAAAAGACCATTCTGCCACTTCCATAGTCCTTGACTATGTACGCGAAGACAGCCAGACATACGGGCATTTTGCGCATTTCCATAATGCCCTCATCAGTCAACAGGAAGTTGCTCCGTTTATTTCACTCCCCTCAACGTGGGATCAATACCTTGAAAAACTGGATAGGGTAAATCGAAAAGAACTGAAACGCAAAATGAAGAGGCTTGATTCCGTTTCAACTTCTTTTACTGTGTATCCAGCAAAAAGCGAAGAAGCGTTCCAGGATTTTATTACCCTCCACAGGAAATCGAGTAATGATAAACACCAGTTTATGTCGGGCCCTATGGAACAATTTTTTATAGCTTTGTCCCGGATAACTATTCCGTCGTGGAACAGTTTTATTGCACTGCTTAAAATTGAGGAAAAACCTGCTGCAGCCGTATTCTTTTTTGAAGATGCAACTCGTACATATCTTTATAACTCCGGATTTGATCCGGGTTTTAAATTTTATAGTGCCGGCCTCATGCTTCATGCGCTTCTTATAAAAAGAGGAATTGAAACACATAAAAAATTGCACGATTTCCTTCGGGGAACGGAACGGTACAAGTATGACCTTGGTGCACACAATATGAACCTTTACAAAATTAACATTTCTCTTTAATAATTGTTTTGCTAGTATAGTCATACTATGAAAACATACAAAATAATGGGTATATTTGCCCATCCGGATGACGAAACATTCGGTCCCGGAGGAACGTTAGCTCTGTATGCCGCGCAGGGTCATGAAACTTTTGTTTTTACCGCAACCCAGGGACAGGCAGGTCAAGCGGCTTCACTTCCCATAAAAACAACCATTGGAAACTGTCGGGTAGTCGAGTTACAAAAGGCCACAAAAATTCTTGGCGTTAAAAAACTCGTCAACTCAGAATTTTTTGACGGCACTTTGAATGAATCTCAAACACCGCTCTTGAAAAAAGTGATTGCCGAGGAAACGGAGAAAATCAACCCCGACATAATTCTTATTTTCGAGCCCGGAGGAATTTCACAGCATCTTGACCACATTGCCGTAACAAAGTCTGTCATACAACTATATGATGAAAAGCGTATTCATCCAAAAAAAATATATTATTACGGTTTGCCGCAGGAACTTATGAACTATTTGGGAAGAACAGGGGGAATTGACGAAAAAAAGGGAGCAAAAATAAACATTAGTTCTGTTTGGAAAACAAAAGTACAGGCAATGAAGGCACACCGTACGCAGAAGGCAGACTCTGCCCGCATACTTGAAAGGTTTGCCGCAATTAAAAAGTCACGAAACGATGCGTGGCAATACGAGTGTTTTGAACTTGCGCGCACGTCGCTTAGAAATGTCGCGTTACCGGAGACGGATCTGTTAAACGGACTATAATTAGCCGGTAAACTTGTTTCCAAGTTTTGCCACTTCTTCAAAAACACCCTTACCATGAGCAATGGCCGTTGCGAGGGGTCCTAATGTTTCCCAATAAAAGTGGAAAAATTCCGATTTTGCATGAGTCAGTGCGTCCTGATGTTTCGGATGTTGCAAATCAACGATAAACTGTCTCCATGCTTCATCGTCCGGAATGTATCCCTCAGCAGCTCCATTTTCAATTGCCTTTCTTCTTAGAGTCATGAGTGTATGGATCTTGGTGGTCCTATGTCCCGTATCTTCATCAATTTTTTGTATACGGTCTTTTTGGCGCAGACCCCCGCTTCCTGCAACGGGTAATCGCATCAGATAACGGAACCCAAAATATGTCGGCCCAAAACTGGGAAGACTGATTATTTCTTTACCTTTTTCTTCCATAATATATGTCCAGGGCTGCAAAGATTCTTCTGAAACCGGCCTAGAAATAGTTGAACCGAAAGAAAAATGCGTCTGACCATTTTGATCAACATCAATCCCCGACACCATTTGAAATATTTTATTTCGGGATTTCCAACCGGGATATCTGACCGCTTCAGTACTGACAAAATGATGTACAAGCCCCTGCGTTTTAAGACTCTCGTCAACACACCTCACTGTTGCCTCAACAAGATCTTTGTCCGAATTGTTAAGGATAATGTCGAAGTCGTCCACCGTGCCGTCTTTTCGGGGAGCGGTATATTCGGCTGCCGTTGTTGGAATGCGTACGGTTCTGCTTGCTGAGTCCATCTTTATCTGTTCGATATTTCCCAGATGAATAGCCTTTGCAATTACCCCTCCCACAAACATCGGACGCAGATTAGCTTCCTGACACAGTTTATTTACCGTCGTCAGCGTTGTGAGATATTCCTGTTGATGAGATATTGTTTCCGGGTTTCTATATCGCTCCATAGAGAAGACTTATTATAACAAACGCGGAGAATGAAGCCCCGTTACCAACTTCCGATTACAACGTTTTTGAGAACCAGTCACACACAATTCTCACAGCCTGATCGATATATACTTTATCGTGCAGGGCGTGAGGTGCGTCGACGATTGTTTTCTTTTCTTTCAATTGAGCATTTACTGCATTTTGATAATATGCCTCAGTCACTCTTTGAGGGATAATCTCGTCCTTTTCATGTTCAAGGATAAGAATTTTTCCACTATATTTGGAAACGGCATCCATTGATTTTGTCCCTTCAAACCCGGACTGTTTTCGGTACAACTCTTTCCGTCCCGGATCCATCGATTCGGGAACAATATTCCACCAGTCATCCTGATAAATTGCGGGAGCCGCAAGAACAAGGGACGGAATGGAATACTTTTCCGCAAGCAAAGCCGCCTGATATCCTCCAAAACTTCCTCCCAGCACGCCCAATCTTTTATTGTCACATTGCGGATGATTTTTTAAAAATTCATATCCTGCAACGGCATCTTCAAACCCCATTGCAATTGTCTGATGTTTAAAATCGCCGTCACTTTCTCCGCATCCGCGGAAATCAAACACAAGAGTAAGAATCCCCCTTTTTGCTAAGGCTTCTCCCCTATCGGCATACCGTTTTTTACTGCTCCCCCGTCCATGGAGAATAACTACCGAAGGGAGTTTCGTTTCGTTTGAAAGTTCGGGAGTATACAGAAGGCCGGACAATTTTTCGTTCCCTACTGGGATAATGACGGGTTGGATATTCATATGATGATAGAAAAAGTATATCAAACATTACTGCTAAGAATCTCCCAGCAATCATCACAACAGGCTCCATATGTTTCTTTTGCACCGAGGAGAAACTGGTTTTTTACATCCACTTTGCGGTAGGAGTGTCCTGCATCTTTCCCGCATCTGTCACACCGTGCATATAACCGAATAAATGAGTCGGCAGTTTTTGACAGGGGAAGAGTTGCTCCGAATGGCTGACGCTTATAGTCATAGAGAAGTCCCGCTCCGATTATATTTCGTCCTTTTTTTTGCTGCTCTTTAATCAGTGGAATAAGCGCATCGGGCGAGAAGAAGTTTAGCTCATCAATCACAATTGTCGTAAGTTCTTCTTTTAATTGTGAAAAGTCTATTTTTTTAGTGTTCAAGTTAACGGCCGGGAAAGACTTGCCATGATGTGTTACGCATACGTCTTTTCCAAATCTTGTATCGATATTGGGCTTGAACAATACAAAGCTTCCCGGAGTCAACTTTGTCACATAGTCAATGATCCACGTTGTTTTTCCGGAAAACATTGGCCCTCCGACTATTGTTAACATAAGTGTAAGTCTATCACTCAAAGAGAAAAAGAATATCAATACTTGTGTTGAGTGGTAAAATTATTCCATGATAAAGAAATCAAATGCACCGCTGCTTCTTTTTTTAGAAATGCTTCTGGGGAGCGCCGCAACATTCTTCTCCCTATTGATTTTTTTAAAATTAACCGGAGAGGTAATGGAAAATGAAGTGTTCCCGATAGACTCTCAGATTCTCTCCTTTTTTTATCACGTCCGGACTCCGCTGTTAACTGCCCTTATGATAAACATAACCAACTTAGGGGGAGTAATAATGATAACTCTTGCAGTGATCATAATGATTGTTTTCGTGATAAAAAAATATTTCAAAGAAGCCCTTATATTTGCTTTTCTTTTTTGTATGTCGGGAATAAATAATGTGTTACTAAAAAATCTCATTAAACGAAACCGTCCGCAATTTCATCCTCTTATAACAGAAAAAGATTATAGCTTTCCGTCCGGACACGCAATGAATTCCTTTGTTTTTTATTTTACCCTCTCCTATCTACTCTTTCATATCACAAAAAATAAAAAGCTTTCAATAACCGTCGCGCTTTTTTCGGCCTTTTTAGTGTTTCTTATCGGCATAAGCAGGATTTATCTGGGAGTCCATTATCCGTCCGACGTAGTGGGGGGATATGTGGGAGGGCTTGTCTGGTTTATATCGGTTCTTCTTATTCAAAAAACTCTCGCAGTTTACAAAATCTTCCAGACACGAAGAGTCTCCGGAAAACAAAAGAAGAGCTAACTGACTAAAGCGGAGAGGGCGAGATTCGAACTCGCGATAGGCTTGCGCCTATACTAGTTTTCAAGACTAGCGCACTAGGCCACTATGCGACCCCTCCATGTTGAAAGTTGCCTGAGGCGCGTGCCGGAATCGAACCGGCGCGGTAGATGTTTTGCAGACATCCGCGTTTCCTCTTCGCCAACGCGCCATATACAACTGATATTTTACTTTATGGGAGCCCCAATCACAATTGAACTTCAGCCGAGAATGACAAAAAAGATTGGCAATATTGTGTTAAATCAGTCATAATAGAACAAAATATGAATCCGTTTTTTTCCGTCATCATCCCTACGCTTAATGAAGAAGATCACTTGGAAGTCCTGCTTGACAGCATAAGCAAACAAACATTCACGGAATATGAAGTTATTATTCGCGATTGTGAGTCAACGGATAATACCGTTAATGTAATAAAAAAATATCAGAAACTCATTCCTCGCCTGGCTTTTTTTTCCTCATTAACAAAAAATGTAAGCGAAGCACGAAACAAAGGGGCTCAAAATGCACACGGAGAGTGGCTTATCTTTTTTGACGCCGATGTCGAGATTGAAAACGATTTTTTAAAGGGAGTAAAAAAACACATAGAGGAAGATCATCCGAATTTTCTCACTATGTGGAACAGGCCACAAAAACAGGATGGACCGCAAGCACAATTTTTGCTCTATGGACTAAGCGTCGGGATGTCCCTCCTTCAATACGTTATGCCGGCGATAAACGGCCCATGCATGATAATTAAAAAAAGCCTGTTTGAATCCCTCAACGGTTTTGATGAAAAAATAGTGTTCGGAGAAGACTTCGACCTCACCAGACGCGCAAATCAGCAAAAAGCAATCATAAAAATCTACAGAAAACCCAACATATTTGTCTCGGGACGGAGGTTTGACACCGAAGGAGTCCCACTGAGCCTTTATAAGGCGATAAAAGCATTTTGGTACCAGCTGACCGTTGGCCCCATCAGAACCCCTATCTTTACGTATAAAATGGGAGGACAGGAATTTAAGAAAAAAAATAAAAAAAACTGACCATGAAAATAAAAAAAGAAACTTCTGCCGGAGGGATAGTCTACAAAAAAACGGACAGAAATATTCTGTGGCTTATTACCCAACATTCCCAGCACAAGGGTTGGGTTTTTCCGAAAGGATTGGTAGGAGACACTGTTTCGGATGAGCCAAAAGAAGTTGCGGCACTCCGTGAAGTTGAAGAAGAAGGAGGAGTAAAAACAAAAATTGTAAACCCAAAACCCGTAACGGTTTTTTATTCCTACACGTGGAATAATATGCGAATCGACAAAACCGTTCACTACTATTTGATGGAATATCTTTCCGGAGACCCCGCAAACCATGACTGGGAAATGATGGATGCGAAGTTTGTTACGGAAGATGAGGTAAGAAGGATCCTCACCTATCCTTCGGACAAGCAGGCGTTTGATACAATTCTTAAACAAAATACATTGTCCTAACTTCAAACCACAATGAGAAATATAGAAATTACGACACGCATAGGCTGCAAAAACATGTGCACGTTTTGCCCTCAAGCGCTTTTCATAAACAGCTATAAAAAAACGGGTGGCGACATTGTTATGAAGTTTGAAACCTTCAAGAAATGTGTCGACAAACTTCCGAAAGATGTCCAGATCACCTTCTCCGGCATGTCCGAACCATGGCTAAGCCGGGATATGACAAAGATGTTGCTTTATGCGTATAAGAAAGGCTTCAAAAAGTTCCGTGTCTACACAACGGGGGTTGGAATGAAAATTGAAGACATCAACAAAATAAAAAAAATTCCCTTTGATAAATTTGTTGTCCACTTGCCTGATGCAGATAATAACGCCATCATTCCTCTCACAAAAAAACATACCTCACTCCTGACAAAAATAAAAAAATCAAACATTAAGAATTGTTCATATATGACGATGGGGACTTTGCATCCGGGTCTGATGCAGCTTTTTGGAAAACTGGTCACATCTCCCAAAATGCTTTCAAAGGCAGGTAATTTAAAACGCTTTAAGAAGCTGCACCATGAAGGTCCGATTATGTGCAACAGTGAGTTTGGCCTGAAACATTCGATGCTACTTCCCAATGGAGACGTTTATCTGTGTTGTATGGATAACTCGCTTCAATACAGAATAGGAAATTTGCTTAAGAATGATTACGGTTCCCTTTATAAAAACGATGCGTTCACGCTTATCGAAAAAAAATTAAAGAATGAAAAAATGGGAGACGTCCTCTGCAGACATTGCGAATCCGCGGTTGTAGATAACTACAAAAAATATTTCCGCCCCTTCAAAAAACTTCTTCGGTTAATCAACTAAATGAGCGGGCGAAGGGAATTGGACCCTCTGTCTTCTCCTTGGCAAGGAGACATTTTACCGGTAAACTACGCCCGCATGCTTTTTTATGCGGTGCTGAGGGCGTGAATCGAACACGCATCTGAGGTTTTTCAGACCCCCGCCGTGACCACCTTGGCTACCTCAGCATTGATTTTAGAACATCCCAATTATACAGAAACCCCCTCCTTTTTTCATTTCACGATTAAAAGTGCGTCCGCTTGGGATCGGACCAAGGACATCTACTTTATAAGAGTAGCGCTCTACCGCTGAGCTACGGACGCATCGACACCTTTTGTATTTTACCAAATTGTGGACCTAGCCGGACTCGAACCGGCGACTAGTCAATGCGAATGACTCGGTATACCGCTTGCCTATAGGCCCAAAAATACACGTAATGGTGTTCCCGGGGTGAATTGAACACCCATCATAGGTTCCGGAAACCCATATTCTATCCGTTGAACTACGGGAACTAGTGTCTTAAAAAAACAAGCTTATTATACCAATCCCTATGCGATAAAAGCCGAAATTGGTAAGTTTTTGCTTTTGGAGATAGGAAACAAACCATTTTATGCTTACATATGCCACCACAAAAGACACAACAAGGCCCACGACAATCATTTGTGTCTGATTGCCAGATAGATGGATCCCCTTCATCTTGTAAAGATCGTACAACGAAGCTGAGGCAATTGTGGGAAGCGCCAACATGAACGAATACTGGGCGCTTTCTTCCCGTTTGAAACCAAGAAGTATCATTGCAATGATAACAATTCCCGCCCGGGAGACGCCGGGAACAACGGCCAATGACTGTGCAAGACCGATAATAACTGCCTGTTGGAGGGTCATTGCAGTAATGGATTTCTTCAATTGTAATTTTTTTCTTTCTACAATTATGAATACAAGTCCCACAATGATAAGACTTGCTGCAATAAGCATATTTGATTCAAAAAAAACGGTTTTAATGACCTTATAGAGGGCAAATCCTATTATTGCCGTTGGAATAAATGAGGCAAGAAGCTGTTTTACGAGTTTCCAGTCAAAGAATTTCTTCCCATAAAGGAATACCACCGCAAAAATAGCACCTATTTGAATAAATACTTCAAAAAATTTCTGGAATTCCGTTTGGGATAGTCCCATGATGCGGGCCCCCATAATCATGTGGGCGGTGGATGAAATAGGTAAGAATTCTGTTACTCCTTCGATAAATCCAAGGATTGTTGCGTGTAAAAGTGTCATATTGTGAATTATAATTGATTTGTCATGAAAATTGCTGTTATCCACGACCAGTTACGAGAGTTTGGCGGAGCTGAACGAGTATTATTCTCCATTCTTGAACTCTTTCCAGATGCAGATATTTTTACATCCACATTTGATTGGGAATCCCTGGGGCAACACAAAAGTCATATTGACCCGAAAAAAGTAAAGACAACGTGGTTTGGGAAAATCCCATTGGTAAATAAATATTATTCTCCGCTCCGTTTTTTAACTCCACAAATATGGGAAAGCCTTGATTTGTCTGCCTACGACCTAGTCATTTCCTCAACCGGATCGTGGATGTGTAAGGGTGTCAAAACAAAAAAACCCACCGTACATATAAGTTATATTCATCACCCACCCCGCTACCTCTACGGATATGAAACCGCCATCGAATGGCAAAAATATTGGGTAATAAAAGTATATGCGTATGTCGTGAATCACTTTCTCAGGAAATGGGACTTTGAAGCTTCACAAAGGCCTGATTACCTTATCGCAAATTCTGTTGAGACACAATCCCGCATCACAAAGTTTTATCATCGTCCCTCAGTTGTCATATACCCTCCGGTTACTATTCCAAAGGAAATGAATCCGAACAATGCTTCTCAAGATTATTACATCACCGTTTCCCGGCTTGCCCGTGCCAAACATGTTGATGTACTCATCAAAGCAGCAAACAAACATAGTCTCCCGCTTAAAATAGTCGGGGTAGGCCGGGATGAGACATCATTGCGGGCTATGGCCGGAAAGAGTGTTGAATTTGTCGGGAATGTAAACGACAGCGAACTTGCCAATCTGTATAGGCATGCAAGAGCGTTTGTTTTTGCATCGGTTGATGAAGAATTCGGCATTGCACCAGTTGAAGCGATGGGACGGGGCGTGCCGGTTATTGCATTTGCATCAGGCGGCATGAAAGAAACGGTAAAAAACGGGATTAATGGATATCTCTATGACGAGTTGACTCCGGAATCTTTCTTTACTGCCCTTTTAAAATTCAATAATCTATCAGACGAAAAAAAGCAGTTGATGAGAAAAAACAGCCGCATCGAATCGGAGAAATATTCTGAAAGAAACTTCAAAAAACAGTTTATGGATTTTGTCCGGTCTCACACAAAGTAAAACTACATACCTTCCCTATTCGTACCGTATGGCATCAATCGGCGAAAGATCGGCCGCCTTTTTTGCAGGAAAAACACCAAAGACTATGCCGATTAGTGATGATACCCCAAGAGCAAGGATAACGGCACTTATGTCGATATATGCGGGGAAAAGCGGTTGGATTAAAAGCACGATTGCGTAGGATAGGAGAAGCCCCAACAGTCCTCCAAGCACTGATAAAATAATTGCTTCAACAAGAAAAAGAAGAAGAATATCGTTTTTTCTGGCACCAAGCGCCCTGCGGATACCAATTTCTTTTATTCTTTCGGTAACGGTTACGTACATGATGTTCATAATACCTATTCCTCCCACCACAAGAGATATCGCCGCGATGGCAATGAGTACGGTGTTGACGATATTAAAAATTGAAGATATCGAATTCATGAGTTCGGTTTGTTCCATTACCGAAAAAGCGTCCTTGTCATATCTCTTTCCCAATATTTTTTTTACTTCTTCCGTAACTGCAGGAATATTTTCCTTGTTGTCGACTTTGAAATATATGGCGAAGTATTTTTTTTCAGGATTAAATACGACGGTTGACTTAAACGGAACATACACGTTTGCATCCACATCTCCTCCCATGCCCCCTCCCCCTTTTGATTTTGTAATCCCTATTATCTTAAAACTTTGCCCCTCAATATCCAAGCTTTTGCCAAGTGCTTCACTTACCGTGGGATAGAATTTTTTTGCATAGGTGGAAGCGATAACAAGAACCTTTGCTCCTTTTTGAATGTCCCGCTTTTCAAGCAGCCGGCCCTCTTCTATTTCCAGATTCATGACGGCACTAACTTCCTCGTTACTTGCAATAACGTCGATGATTTCTGTTTTCCCGTTTGCTGATATGTTTGCAGCACTTTTAGCAAACATAGGAGCCAAATGGGTGATATTTTTTATACGGGCAAGCTTTGTTGCGTCTTTTTCGTCAAACTTAATCCCTCCCATCAGTCCGCCTCCTCTCATCATTGTTTCTTTTTTACCGGGCATTATTATCATGAGGTTTGCCCCAAGACTTTCAAATTGATTGCCGATATATCTTTTTAATCCCAACCCGAATGCCGTAAGAAGCACCACTGCAAGAACACCGATAAGAATACCCAAAGAGGTAAGAAGAGTTCTTCCTTTATTGCGTGCAAAGTCGGCAAGGGCCGACCGGATCGCAAAAAGAATGTAGTTCATACTATTTCCCCATCTCTAATTTTTATTGTTCTTCGTGCGAGAAGTGCGATCGTTGGATCATGGGTAACTAAGACTATGGTGATTTTTTCCTGCTGGTTCAATTCCGTCAGAAGTTTTATTATTTCTTTTCCCGTTTTTGTATCCAGGTTTCCTGTCGGTTCATCAGCGAGTATGAACTTTGGATTCATGATAAGTGCGCGTGCTATCGCGACACGCTGCTGCTGTCCACCCGATATCTTATTGGGATACGACCGTTCTTTCCCCTCCAGTCCGAATCGTTTAATAAGATAGTGCGCTTTTTCTTCCGGATTAAAGTCCAATTTTTTTCTTGCATACACCGTCGGAAGAAGTATATTCTCAAGAATAGTGAGCTTATTGATTAAGTTAAATTGCTGAAACACAAACCCTACTATTTCGCTGCGAAGTGTCGAAAGAGTGTCGTCCGTCACTTTGGAGATCTGCTGGTTGCCAAAAGAAATGGTTCCGGAAGACGGCTCATCAAGTAACCCGATAATATGCATAAGGGTTGATTTCCCCGATCCTGACGGGCCGACAATTGCAACAAACTCTCCCTCTTTTATGGTGAGAGTTATGTTTTTTAATGCATGAAAAACCACATCATGATCAAGTTTATATTCTTTATTGATATTTGACAGGGAAATCATGTACGTTGGGAAAAATAGTTAGGGTACGTTAACTACAACATCTCCCTCCCGCAATCCGGAGAGAATTTCGTATGCCCCGTCTGCTTCAAGACCGATTTTTATGGGGGTTTTCTCGTTTTTTCCGTTTACCATTTTCCAGACGAATTTCTTTTCACCTTCACTTTTTACATAAAGGGACGGAACTGCAACTACGTTTTCCCTTCCTCCTATGGCAAACTCTATGTCCCCCGTCATTCCCATTTTGTATTTGCGCTCATTGCCCAAGTCCATCATTTTCACTCTCACCTCATACACCGTTCCCGATTCCCCTGTTTTTGGAGTATATCCGATATGTGAAATCTCTCCTTTGTAAGTACTGTCGGGATACGAATCAAAGGTAATGTCACCCTTCATATTTTCACTAAGCTTAATTACATCTGTCTGATCTGCGGTTGCTGAAAAGTAAATGGTTTGAGGATTGACCACTTCAAATTCGGCATTGGCCGGTGTTATATTCACCCCGGGATATTTTGCGTCTGCCCGCACCAGGATTCCTTCAATGGGGGTGTAAAGATATGAATATTCTTTTGCCAGATCCTGTATCTCTACATCAAGAACAGAGCTGTTCAAATCATATTGTGCTTTTTCAAGAAGCCGTTTCATTGCGTCTCCCGCTTCAGATGTCGGTTGATCTCCTACCCTTTGATTATCATCTTGGGATTGATCATAACTGTTTCGCATTTTCGCAAAATCATTCAATGTCTTTTGCATTTTTTTCTGTACCTCTCTCATATCCAGAGATGCCAGGCCCTGATATTTCTTGACACTTTCCCCTTCTTTGGCGCCGAGCCATACAAGTTTGCCGGATATCGGGAAACGGAGAATTACATGTTCTTCCGCGTCTATCTGTCCCGAAAGAGAGAGCGTCTCTTTTAAATCCCGTCGTTTAATAACATATGTTGTATCCTTTTCTTTTTTTGCCTGTGCTGCCTTTTGTTGATTAAAGTACACTCCCCCAATGACAATGACGATAAGGAATAAATACCATCGCTTCTTTACAAAAGAAAAAACCTTATTTCCGAAACCTCTCATATGAATAAGTCAAACAACACAACTGATTAAAATATCGCCTACAACAAATACGTGCTGCGTAATTTTATTATCGCTTATGGTGCCTTCTATTTCAACCATAACACCCTGCTCTTTTTAAAGAAATGGAAGCCACTCTGAAATAGGCATAATATTGTATGTCATAAAATTCCAGGCATACATATATATACCTATTAAGAGAATTGCTCCCACAAAGACAAATTTCTTTGAGGTGAAGAACCGCTCAAACGTAATACATGCAACAGGCCATAAAGGAAGACTGTATCTGCTGATGTCCCGGTGTTGTACAAACAACGTTGCAGTGACAAAGACAAGGGAAAAATAAAAAAAGCTCCTGTTTTTTGACTTCCACAAAGTGACCGCTGTGAGAAGATACAGTCCAAAATAAAATAAAATGTCCTCAAGCCATGCTGTTCCTACCCACTGTGCCCTAAAATTAAACGCGGAGAAGGGATATGGCATCGGAACGACTCCTCCGGTGTGAAAATAGGCAAAAAAATCTTTAAATTGGAGCGCATAGAGTCCAAAAACGCCAACAAGTCCTAGAGGAATAAACATAATACCCAGCCAATTCCAATTCCATTTCTCCTTTTTTATGAGACTCTCCACATATACAAGCGTATATGCAACAAACAAAAGTATCCCGGGCGTTTTTGTCATTGAAGCAAGGGCACCCATTATTCCCGCTAACCAATACTTTTTTTTCTCAAACGCAAACAAGGAAAGAAGGACGCAGAGCATAAAAAGAGGCTCGGAGGCTCCTGTTGAACGCACGACTAAAAAGCGGGGAAGAAACAGCATAACGCTACTAAGAAGTAGAGGATGCTCCGTTAATTTCATTTTTTTCACTATGGAATAAAATGCAAATGTCAATAAAATAGTGAAGAAGACGCTTACTCCTACCATTGATTTAAGATATCCCAGAATAAATGATCCGAGATAAATAAAAAAAGGATACAGAGGAAGATGGGCCGCAAAATAACGGGGGTTATGCGGAAAAACGGGGTCCCTGTCAAGTGTTTGAATTTGCGCCGGATTATATGCTGTTTTTGCCGGAATAATATAAAGCGGTCCGTCAAACTGCTTATATATATATGAAAAGTCTGCATTAGGAATGGAAAGCCCGAGCCAACTTTGTTGATGGAGAAGAAATGGAAGCCAAAGAACCACCATACTTGCCAGTACAACGATGAGTAAGGTACAATATGCTGATATGTCTTTTCTGAAAAATAAAAAAAATTTGTTCATTACTTTCATTATACTATGCGCGGCTTTTTTACGCTTTTATCGCATACAGGACTTTTTTATGTTTCTCGCCGACCAGGGACGTGACGCTCTCATAGTTAAAGGGATCGTCTTATTCCAAAAATTCCCTGCAATTGGCCCCCCTTCATCTATCGGAGAAGTATTCTTGGGACCTTTTTATTATTATATGGTCGCACCGTTTCTTGCCTTGTTTCGCCTCGATCCCGTCGGACTTGCAGTGGGAGTTGCAGTATGGTGTATTTTCGGTCTTATTGCCTCCTATTTTTTTGTTAAAAACAGAATTGATATAAAAACCGCAGTTATTTTTCTCCTTCTTTCCGCCTTTTCCTATCGTCTTGTTGACTCAGCGCGCTATTCTTGGAATCCAAATCCGCTCCCGTATTTTGCCTTTGCAACACTTTTCTTTTTTGTACTCGCCCTTGAAAAGCCGAAAAAAATTCTTTATTCGCTTACTTTCGGGCTATTGTTCGGGCTTTCATTCCAACTCCATCATTTGGCCGCCCTTATTGCGTTGCCGGTTGTCGTCATATTTATCCTTGTCTTTGTAAAGAAACGAAATATACAACTTTTTATCATTCCTTTTGTCTCACTCTCCACTTTTTTACTTGCTTCAATCCCGCTTGTGATTTTTGATCTCCGCCACAATTTTTTGAATACGAAAAATCTTATTTCCGTCCTCACCAAACAAAATATTATTGCCGGCGGCTCATGGATATCCCGGCTGTTGGAAACAAATACAGCATTTTTGCACTTTGCCTTTAACATTAACTTTTCTTCCTGGCAGGCCGCACTCATCATGGTTGTTCTTATAATCGCAACAGTCATTAAATTACAAAAAAAAGACAACCTATTCGTCCTCACGAATCTTGCGGCAGTTATTTTGTTCATTATCGGATTCAGCCATATCGGAGCGGAACGGTTTTTGCATTATTTTGGGTCTGTATATTTAAGCCTCTATCTGCTGATTGCCTACGTCCTGACTCCCGGCAAAAATAAAATTGCGTACGGACTAAGCATTGCCCTTATCTGTGTGTTTATTTTTCAACAGGCAACGGGATATAATTTTATTTTTGGCACGCCAAGCCGACAAGTCGCAGTCCCCAAAACTGTTGGAAAGTTTATTGCAAATGAGGCAAACGGAATTCCTATGAACATGGCAACATATCCGACAGAATTTACCTCAGAAGACTGCTTCAGATATTTCATCGAACTTAATGGAGGAAAAGTAGTTGAACGGAAATACAATGAAATAGCCCCACAAATGTTTGTCTTATGTGACAAGGGTGAATGCGATATTTTACACACGAATTCATGGAACATTAATATGTTCGGAAATGCAAAAATTGATACAATGTGGAATGTTGACGGCATTCGAATCTTTAAATTAGTACACAATAATTAAACACATGCATACCATATCACTTATTGTTCCCTGCTATAACGAAGAGCTCAATATCCAAAAGGGAGTACTCGACAAAATCAGCAATTACGTAAAACATGTCCCTCAAATTAAGGAAATAATAATATCCGATGACGGATCAACCGACAATTCAAAAAAAATAATCCGCTCGGAATATCTTAGTCAACTTCCGCTCTTTATGCTTCTTGAAAACGAACATCACGGAAAAGCTCAGGCACTCATTTCAGCTATAAAAAAGGCAAAGGGCGAATATGTTCTCTTTACTGACATCGACCTTGCAACCCCGATTGAGGAGGTTGAAAAAATGGTGAAGGAGATAGAGAAGGGTACGGATATAATTATCGGTTCGCGAAACAGTCATCGTGAAGGCGCTCCATGGACCCGTAAATTATTGGCAGTCGGATTTATTTTCTTCCGGAATTTCTTTATCGGACTTAAGGACATTAAGGATACGCAATGCGGATTCAAAGCGTTTCGCACCTCACACGCCCTTACTATAATTAATAATCTCCAGGTTTTTAAAAAGGCACAAGAAACACATGGCTCATCGGTTGCAGCCGGGTTTGATCTTGAATTTTTGTTTCTCGCAAATAAATACGGTTATTCAATAAAAGAAATTCCGGTCATTTGGAAACATGTCGAAACAAAAAACGTCAATTTTATTAAAGATTCCATCGAGACATTAAAAGATATTTTGAGAATGAAATACTATGACCTTACGGGTAAGTACAAAGCGTGAACTGTTCATTACTCTCCTTATTATTTTTCTCTTGAGTGTTTTTGTTGTCTTTTTTCGGTTTAATGCAATTCCAAAAAATCTCACTTTTGATGAAATTGAGTTTTCAAAACTAGCCCTTTCCCTCGACGGGAAAGCATATGTCCCCTATAGTCCCCTAGCAACCGGGCATGCCACGCTCTACTTCTATATCCTTCTTGCATCGATGAAACTCTTCGGTATTTCTTCGTTTGCTCTTAGGCTTCCTGCCGCATTATTTGGCGTCATTACTCCGCTCGTTCTATTTTTTGTTCTCAGAAAATCGATACGCAAAACATTTCCTCACCATTCTCCCCTCCTCCAGGAAATTTTGCCAATTGCAGGGGCGTTTTTATTCGCAACGAATCGTTGGTATTTTAATTTTGCCCGTTTCAGTTTTGAAGCAACGTTTCTTCTCTTTCTCGAACTTATTAGTCTTTATTTTGTGTTGAAATATTCCGATCATCACCAAAAAAAATGGTTGGTTTATTCTGCCATCTTTGCAGGATTGGCATATAATTCATATCAACCTGGGCGGTTCTTTTTTGCCATTCCTCTACTGCTCATCTTCCTTACTATTTTGGAGCGAAAACAAAATCGACTCGACTTTTCTTTTTTTACAAAGCAAACTGCGCATTCGTTTTTGTCATTTCTTGTTCCATTTTTTATCGTTATCCTTCCCTTATCTCTTTATCTTTCTTCCCACCAAGATATACGCATGTATCAGCTTTTCTATCCTGCTAATACCGATATGTCCGTCCAAGAAAAAGGACAATTTTTTTTGCGGAATGTTTCTTCATCGGTTGGGATGTTCAGCATTAGGGGTGATGTAAACGGGAGACACAACTATCCAAATAAACCTGCCCTCAATCCTATCGTTTCTATTTTGTTTATCCTTGGACTTGTTTTTTGTGTCAAGGATATAAAGAAAAAAACCAACCAACTGTTTCTGATGTATTTTCTCCTGTCACTTGTTCCAACCCTTCTTACCTATCCGTGGGAAAATCCGAATATGCTCAGGACCATTACCGTTATTCCTTCCGTTATCTATTTTTCAACCATTTCACTGGGGACCTTATTCTATTTTGCCGAACATAAACTTAAAGTCCGTTACACTCTTCTTCTTTTTGTTTTATTCGGATTAATTTCCGCCTCGGCAGTCTATGATTTGCGAACATATTTCCTGTATCAGTCAACGGTATTCAATGAAGCTTTTGAAGCGACAAAACCTCTGCAATATTACATTAATCACCCCGATGCAAAAATTAAACAGTAAGAACGTATCCGGGCTTTTTTTTCTTTTTGCTTCTTTTTTGTATCTTGTTTTCATATGTTTAACTCATAGAAACCTTTTCCTGACAAAATATGACACCGCAGGAACAAAAAAACTGTATGAACAGTCCCAATGGCAACAGTCCCAGAATATATCTCCGGATAAAGTGCTTGACGAATGGGCAATAGGTAAAAAATATACGGGATGGAAAAACTTTATTGACGAAAATAAAAGTAAGACAGATACGGAAAAAATAAAAAAAGAAATATTGACTGCGGTACAGAAGAAGGGGATTTCGGACAGCACTCTTTATTCGTATGCGGGATATATGTACGTTAAGGGAGAGAATCCCAGCCTCCTCAATCCGGAACATCCTCCTTTGGGGAAATATATAATCGGGATTTCTACTGTCCTCTTTGGCAATCCATATATTGGACTTCTTGTTATTTGCATTCTCACCCTTTCTATCGTTTATAAAATCACCCATCTCATAACGCGTAGTTTTTTTTCGTCCTCCCTTGCTGTTTTTCTCACTTCCCTGTTCCCGTTGTTTTATGACCAGCTGATTAATGGTCCACAACTTGAACTGTTCCAACTTTTCTTTACCCTTCTTTTCTTTTATTTTCTTCTCACATGGGAAAAAAATCGAAAAACACGTACGTTCTTTATTTCCGGAGTATGGTATGGGTGTGCATTGTCGATGAAGACTTTTCTTCCCTTTTTTCTCCTCTTTTCCGTTGTTTTATTTGCCTTTTTTTATTTTTCCTCCCAAAGAAAAATTCGCACATCGTTAATACATTTCAGCAGCATGACAGGGGTTGGTCTTATTGTCTTTGCCCTTACCTACTTCTCATTTTTCGTACAAGGAGGAACTGTCCGATCGTTTTTGGGACTGCAAAAATATATCATTGTTTATTATCAAAATTCCCATATTCCGCTCATCGAATTTGCGGGCAATTATATACGGCTTATCGCAACCGGCTCTTGGAAATTCTGGGATACGGGCCGAACCGTTTCGTTTTATTCGGAGTGGAACATTCTCTGGCCACTTATATTTATTGTCGGAACATATGCAATAATAAAAAATAAAAACATATTATTGGCCATTTTTATATTCATATATAACGTTTTTCTTTTTTTCACTCCTATTTTTCCTCGCTACCTTTTACTATTGTTTGTTCCGTATATAATTAGCATTTGTCAATTCGAAAACAAGTTATGGAAAACATAAAAAAACACTTTTTCTTTATCGTTTTTATCCTGTTTTTTTTGAGTATTAACAGTTATAAGGTAATATCCGATGTACGGCCGTTTTACGATTGGGATGAAAGCATCTATGTACAGCTGGGAAAAGAAATGATAAAGGCCCATTCCCCCGTTCCCCTTTGGCAAGGGAAAGTTTGGTTGGACAAGCCACCTCTCGTTCCTTTTGCGTACGGACTTATGACCCTCCTCCCTGTTCAAAACGAAGTTTCCATGAGAGTTCTTACGGTGCTACTGAGCGCCGTTGCTTTCACGCTCATTTATTTATTTGCCGTCCAATACTCACGGTCCGTCGTAGTTGCCCTGACAACCGTCATCATTACGACATATCTCCCCTCCTATCTCCAAAGAAATCAAGTAGTCAATGTTGACGTATTCTTGGTTATCGGTTGGTTTGGATATGCGCTTTTTTACAAACGTCGCCTGCTGGGAACTTTGTTCCTCCTAATAGGAGTACTGAGCAAATCCCTTCTCGGGTTTTATCCCTTGGGAATGATCTTTCTTTATGAAGTCTGGATTTATATTCTTAATAAGAAGAAAAATAGAAAAGAGTTTTATTCTTATCTGAAAACAATTGCCCTGCAATTTGCAATTGCCTCGTTGTGGTTTATATGGGCATACGCCGTTTATCGGCAGGAGTTTATCCAATATCATTTTCTAGACAATCAATTTAAGCGCGTAACCGCTTCCATTGAACAGCATTTTGGGCAACGCACTTTCTACATAGATCTGCTGCTTGAACAAATGAAATATGCGGTCATACCGGCAATTCTCTCTGTTCTGATTCTCGGCATTACATTCTTAAAAAACAAAAGCAAAGCGGCATATTTCTCCCTTCTTTTTGTTCCCTGGTTTTTATTTTTAAACGTTACAAAAACAAAGATTGCCTGGTATCTCTACCCGGTATTCCCACAATTTGCTTATTTGGCCGTTTATTGTGTTAGTTGTATTAAAAAAACCTGGATACAAGTAGGAGTTGCGGGCTTCATTTTACTGATATTTTTTACCTTTTTTGGATATTCGCCGTTTGCACCCCTGACAACCAACTATTCCTCATGGGACAGTCACACTGAAGTCGCGCAGAACGCCAATAAGATCGGGTGTAAAAATCTGTCCATTCTGGTAAGTGAAAATACCCGCACTTCTTATGCCACGCTCGCTTCAATGGACCTTGTCATCCACACCACAACATGGTGGGGAGATCATCCGTCAATGGCCTATTATGCGAATATAAAAACTAACAATGACTATTCTGTTGGATCGTTTCAAGACCGTTTGAAACAGGCAAAAAAAGCTAGTTGTTTTATCTTTGAGAAGAATGATGAAAAAATACTTACTCTGCCGTCCGGATTGAGACGGGCAGATACAGAAAACAAACAATATGTCCTGATGATGAGATGAACTCTTTTTGCGATATTTGTATAATTACATCACTATACTATGACTGAATTTGAACAAATAATAAACTGGGTCAAAAAAAACATAACAAAAAAGGACGTTTTTGCAGCGATAGGAACAGTTGCTTTGTTTCTCGCAACACGACTTTACAACATTCTTCTCCTTCCCATTTTTACGGACGAGGGAATATATATTCATTGGGCAAAAATAGCATGGCACGACGCTTCGCAGAGATTTGTCTCCCTTACGGACGGAAGGCAACCGCTCCAGACATGGGGAACTATTCCGTTTCTCAAACTATTTCCAAATGACCCTCTCCTTGGAGGAAGATTTTTCTCAGTTGCAACAGGGCTTTTTGCACTGTGCGGACTTTTTTTCCTTTTATACTATCTTTTTGGGAAAAAAACTGCGTGGATAGGGGTACTTCTCTATATATTCACTCCTTATTTTCTTTTTTATGACCGGATGGCGCTTATCGACTCTGGAGTGAACGCTTTTTTTATCTGGATCCTTTTCCTTTCTATTGTTCTTGCGAAATCCCTTCGTCTTGACATTGCACTGCTATTCGGCATGGTTGCCGGATTTGGCCTTCTTGCTAAATCATCAGTGCAGATGTTTTTTGGAGTAAGCTTCTGTGCCGCGTTCCTTTTTATCCAATATGGAAAAAAACCGGTCCTCAGAATCCTTAACTATATTCTCCTTTTTGCGGTCAGCTTCGCGCTTTCTCAGCTGATTTACCGCATTCAAATGCTCTCTCCCTACATGCACTATATTACCGGTAAGAATTCGACATTCGTCATGACGTTTGGTGAGTGGATCCGCGATCCGTTTGCCGTCGTGTTTTCCAACCTCAAAACTGTTCCCTATTTTGTCTTTTCTGAATCGGGGTGGATAATCGTTCCTTTTGCTCTGGTTGCCCTTTATTTTTTATTCAAAAAAAATATCCGTTTGTTCGTTTTCTTTTCCTTTTGGCTACTGGTTCCCTATCTTGGGATTTCATTCATGACAAGAGTTCTTTTCCCCCGTTACATAATATTCTTTGGAACCTTGCTTGTTATTCTTACCGCTTATCTACTTGGACAGATAAAAAATGCTAAGCTGTCGGCAGTGCTTCTTTCCTTCATTGTCGGCACGCTTCTTATATTCGAATACCCCATGTGGACAAATTATCAAAATATTATCTTTCCGCCAACAGATAGGGGTCAATATGTTATCGGAACTCCGGTCGGATACGGGATAAAGGAAATAGTCGCTTTCGCAAGAGCAAAATCAAAAGAGAAACCGGTTATCATATTGGCTGAAGGGAATTTCGGACTGACCGGCGATTTGCTCAATACCTATATCCTTCCTTCGGATACGAACATTTCAATCGTAGGCCTTTGGCCTTTGACAAAAGAAAGTTTGCTCCCTTATCAGAAAGATATTGGGAAAAACTACGTGTATGTAGTTACCGCACACGAACTTAGCTATCCGACGGATTGGCCAATGAAGCTTCTCCAAACCTTCTACAAGGCCACGAAAACATCAGCAATCATGCTGTTTGAGTTGACGAAATAAGCGATTCAGATTCGGTGACTGTTGTATAATTGATACGTGAAAAGACATATTGTTTTTATTGCAGTTTTAATAGGCGTCATCTATTTCTTGGGGTGGCATCTTCAACCCTTTGAAGCGAAGTTTTTTTCGTTCCACGATGATACCCAGGTGGGAAGGATGAAGGAGTTTGCGTTCTCACTTAAGAATCTCCAGATCCCCCCTCGCTTGGCTCCGCATTTTTCATTTGGGATGGGATTCCCCGTTTTTAATTTCTATGCTCCTTTTTCCTATTGGGTAGGAGGACTCTTGAACGTTATTGGGGTTCCCATTGTTGCAGCTGCTAAGACCTCTTTTTTTCTTGTTATTTTGGCAATGTTTGTCTTCATGTATCTGTATATCTCCACACTTTTTTCATTTGAAGCAGGTCTCGTTGCGGCAACCGTGTACACGAGTTCCATTTGGATTGCGACGGAAATCTTTGCCCGTGGGAATATCGGTGAGCTGTGGTTTATAGCGTTCCTTCCCCTTTCACTGTATTTTCTTGAAAAAAACGGCAAAAGCAAATCCCCACTTACTTTTGTTGCTACCGTAGTTACGGTAAGCTTTGCGCTCACTTCACACAACGTGCTTTCCATAATTGGATTCCTTTTATTTATTCTCTACAGCTTTGCGATAAAAGGTTATAAAAAGAACCTATTGGCAATCTTTACCGCATTACTGTTATCTGCGTATTTTTTCCTTCCGCTTGGACTTGAATCATCTCTTACTTTTGCTAAAGCACAGGCAGAAAAAACTCCCTACGCAGACCACTTCCTCTGCCCTCTACAGCTATGGAGTTCTCCGACCTGGGAATTGGGAGGATCAGGAATCGGTTGTAATGACGGAATGTCCTTTAAACTAGGCAAAATACAGCTTGTCTTAGGAGTATTCGGATTCTTGGCTTGGATTTTCTCAGTTCTCTTTCACAAGAGGCGGTTTCCGAAAGGAAATGCGAAATATATTATTGTTTCATTTTTTGGCATCATGTCTTTATTTATGATGTTTGATATCTCTACGTTTCTTTGGAAAATATTTTCTTTCGTCTTGGCAGCGTTCCAATTCCCATGGCGATTTAATTCTTTTTTCCTTTTCTTCATAGCTTTTTTTGCAGGATATTTGGTTAATGCAATAAAAAATCGAATTATAAGAATTGTTGTTCAACCTCTTACCCTTTTGCTTGTAATAATGATGCTTTCTTCATCGCGTCCCTATTTTAGACATCCGTGGAGAGTAACATACAATGAATATTATTCAAAATATGTCTCTGACGAATATATTTACAAGAGCATAGCTTATGCGATACCAGAATATCTTCCCCGGACCGCAAATTACCAAAAATGGATGAATTACAAAACTCCCCAAAAGCTCATGACGAAGCCCGGAGATTACTCGCCTTTTCTTGGGAGTACCAAATCCCTTTCGATAAAAAAAAATCTTCCCTATGAAAAAGAGGCGGTAAGCCTCGCTGACCAAACAATAACGATTAATACTCTTTACTTTCCTTTTTGGCAAATTACCGTTAACGGCAAGATCCTTGTTCCAAAATCATTCGACTCTTTGGGAAGACCTATTCTTTCCGTAACAAAATCGTCTACCATCAGGGTAATATATAAAGAAACAATAACCGAAACGATAGGCAACTACATTACTATTCTCACAATCGTTGGGTTGGGGGTTGTTGCCTTTAACAGAAAATTATGGAACAGACTGAACAATATAAACACATAAAACGAAGGGGAATCGTGAGTGCTTTTAGCCTTTTTTTTCAAAGCGGATATTCTGCATTTTTAGGACTTGTTGCAAACCTCGTCGTTACTATTCTCCTTTCCCCTGCCATATTCGGCATGTATATCACGGTTTTATCGATTATCTCCGTACTCAATTATTTCTCCGATATCGGACTTGCGGCGTCCCTCATCCAAAAAAAAGAGACGACAAGAGAAGATTTTGTCACCACCTTCAGCATCCAGCAAATACTCGTTCTTACGATTGTCCTCGTTGGATATCTCGGGACGCATTTTGTAGTTGCCTTCTATAAGCTTCCTCTTCAGGGAATGTATTTATACTGGGCACTTCTGTTTGGTTTCTTTCTCTCCTCGCTCAAGACCCTCCCTTCAATTCTTCTTGAACGCAAAATTCAATTTCAAAAAATCGTATTCGTCCAGGTGATTGAAAGCACCGTTTTTTATGCTGCGGTTATCGGGTGCGCATTTCTGAAGTTCGGACTTGCCTCATTTACCGTAGCTGTCATTCTTCGCTCAGTGGTAGGCGTCGTCATAATTTATATCATTTCTCCTTGGAAACCTACGTTTGGAATTTCACGTGATTCACTACGGACACTGCTCCGTTTTGGAGTTCCATTCCAAGCCAGTTCATTTCTTGCCCTATTTAAAGATGACCTCATCATGTTGTTTTTGGGCAAAGTCGTAGGGTTTGAGGGCGTAGGATATATCGGGTGGGCAAAAAAATGGGCCGAAGCCCCGATTCGCATCATCATGGATAATATAACAAGAGTCCTCTTTCCCGTTATTTCCCGACTGCAGCATGACAAAGAGCGAATAAAACAACTTGTGGAAAGAATCTTATTCCTGCAGACTGCGCTTCTTGCACCGGTTATGTTTGGGATGACCATCTCGATGGAACACATCGTTCATCTTATTCCGAAATACGGTAAATGGCTTCCTGCTCTCCCCCTCTTGTATCTTTTCTGTTTTTCAGCGTTCTTGGCTTCATTTTCGTCCCCACTTCTCAACATTACCAACGCCCTCGGAAAGGTCAAGATTTCACTCTTTTTTATGACTATTTGGACTGTCGTAACGTGGCTATTGGTGCCGCCCCTTACTCACGCCTTTTCCTATTACGGATTCCCGATAACAGTCTCGATTATTTCACTCAGTTCCCTTCTTGTTATTTACAAAACGCAGCAATTTGTGGGGTTTAGATTTATTACTGCGGTATACAAACCATTTGTCTCTACCTGTCTTATGGCTTTTATCGCCATTCTCGTAAATCTTACTATCCACTCACACTTAATTGCGCTCGGTCTTTCGGCAACGCTCGGTGCCGGAATATATTTTTCAAGCCTCTATTTCCTGTTCAAAATAAATCTGTTCAAGGAATTACGTTCGTTATTTGTACAATAAAATATGGCAATAACCGGCATCATGGTGGTGAAAAGATCGTCAAAACATATAAACGAATCTCTCAACTCCCTAAAACAACTTGCTGAAGAGATACTTATTGCAGATATTGGAATGAGCGATGAACTTAAAATCCAATTATCATCGTCAGCATCGGTAAAGGTTATCCCCTTTCCTCCCGTTCCTTACGTGGAGCTTATACGTGAAAAATTAAAGAAAATGGCGTCCAATGAATATGTGCTGTTCCTTGATCCGGATGAAGTATTGCCCCCATCGCTTATAGAAATACTAAGGGCTGGTTACGCAAAATACGATTACATATCCATTCCGAGAAAAAATATTATCTTCGGAAAATGGATACAGAACAGCAGGTGGTGGCCCGATTATCAGATCCGTTTGTTTAAAAAAAATGCAGTTATTTGGCCCACTGAAATCCATCACCAACCGGAGGCAAAGGGAACGGAATTAAAACTTGAACAAAAGGAAGAGCTTGCGATAATTCACCACAACTACGAATCCATCGATGAATATTTGGAGAAAGCAATACGTTATGCCAAGGCTCAAGCGAACGAAAAGATACAAAGCGGTCAGGAGTATCGGTTAAACAGTGCCGTAAAGGACGGCCTTTCCGAATTTATCAGCCGCTATTTTGCAGCAAAAGGGTATAAAGACGGGATGCACGGATTTGTCCTCTCCTTCCTTCAGATGTTCTACGGTTTTCTTGTCTATTTCTACTATTGGGAATATAAAAAATACGCCGTAAAAAATGAAGAACCGACAAAAGAAGTAAAAACCTTTTTTGCAAAGGGTCTGTATGAAACGATATATTGGACTCCAAAAAAAATCATAGACAGGATTATTAGCAGGCTTGTAAAAAAACTAAATTGACACTTAAAAGTCCCTTACCCCAAAACATTTATGCTTAGAAAAAAGAAAATATGGACTTGGATAAAAAACCATAAGCTTATTTTGGGGATTTTAGTCTTCTATTTTCTTATTCGTCTTCCTTTTCTTGATCAACTGAACCTTTTGCATGACGAAAGGGACATCTCCCTTTCCGGTTATTCGATAGCAAAGACAGGTAAGGATCTTTCAGGTACATTTTTGCCATTATCCGTAAAAAATATTGCCCCGGAAACCCCTTTTGTGTCTATCTACTTCTCCGCATTTTGGTGGCTTTTTATGAACGCAAAAAGCGTTTTTCTTGCACGGCTTCCTTTCGTACTCATCTCAAGCTTTTCGGTTTTAATAATATATAAATTGATTGAATTGTTGACAAAAAGTAGAAAGATTGCTCTTTTTACAAGCATCATAGCCTGCTTTTCTCCTTGGCTTTTCCATATAAGCAGACTTGCATTTGAGATAAACATTGCATTTCCGGTTTTACTGCTTGCCATCTTTTTCCAACTTAAGAAAGATATAAAGATATCATTCTTGCTGTATTTTCTATCCTTTTTCTCATATCAGGGTTTTAGGATCCTGATACCAATCGTGATCCTCTATGTATTCTTCTTTTTTAATAGCGATAAAGGGATAAAAAAGTTTAAAAGCCTGTTGCCGTATGTCATATTTATTTTCTGTTTGCTCCTATCTGTTGGCCTGATTGATAGAGATATTACCCAAAAAAGGTTTAATCAGGTGGTGTTTTTGAATACAAAATATTTTGATAGCTCGGTAATCTTTAAAAGAAACACTTCTTCTGCCCCTCCTCTTATTAAATCCATATTTGACAACAAGATTACGGAGTCGGCTAATTACGTTATTTCCGCATTCGTAAAGGGGCAGGATTTTACATATCTATTTAAGGATGGCGACTATAGTGCCATAAACAACAGTATCAGTGGCGGACAATTTCTACTCCCGTTCATTATTCTCTATTACTTAGGATTTGCTGCTCTTGGAAAAAAATTGGATAAGACATCACTTTTTATTCTAGGATTTATTCCCTTGGGAATGACGCCTTCCCTCCTAAGTCTGAATGGAGTTTCCTTTGGCATAAGGGGAATATTCTCATCGGTTGGATATGCGTTTATCATTGCTGAAGGCACTGCGCTTGCGCTTGATGCTTTTTTAAGGATAAAGAATAAGCCGTTGAAATATTCCGCAGCGTTGGCATTCTTTGTTATAATAATGATTAGTTTTACGTATTTCTCTTATATATTTTTTTTCAGGCGGCCTATTCTTGTAGGAGAACTGTTTAACGAACACGAAAGAAAAATCTCTCAGTACATTGTTAATAACCAAAAACTATTTCAACAAAAAGTCTATACAAACAACAAAATACACTTATATAGAAGCTATGTTTTTTTTAACAATGAAACAGATGTAATATCTCCTCAGTTTTATGACTGTATCCAATTCAAGGAACAGAAGGAACCGAATGTTATCCAAATAGTGTCTTCGGAATGTTTTTCTGAAGGAAAGTATGCACAATTGATCATGAATTTAACTCTGAAAAAAATCTGGTATTCAGATTATTCAAACAAAGTGGCCTATTTTATCTTTATGTAAACAGATATTCCTTCTTTGGAGTATTTCTTTTCAAAATCTTTATTCATGAATATGCACTTCTTCATAAACAGGTCGTTCACTTGCGAAGAGTTAATATACGCATAGTCAATTCCTTTTACGAGATCACACTCCCCTTGCGCTATTTGCTTTTTTCTCTCTTCGTATGGAACATTCAGCAGCTGTAGCTGAACATAATTCGTATAGAATGTCTGTTTCCCCGTGTATGCAGAAACATAAGAGGAGTCGACATGGTTAAAAAGCGGGATATTCCCCGTTTGGTTTAATAAACTGTTTGGCTTATACACAGGGGTATATATCACCCCATCGGGTAACGCCCTCAAAAAAGAAAGCGCTTCTTTTTCACTTTGGGAAACATTCACGACCCCGGGAAAGGTTACATATCCCTTCAATGCATCAACCGTGTAAGGAATTGAAATAACGATCAGAATGCATATAAAAACCATACTTAATGTTTTATTTTTAATCTTTAAGACAAGTTCTGCCGTATATATATTTAACAAAAGGAATATGGGAAAGAAAAACTGTACGGTATTCCACCACACTCCACGTTGAACAAAAAAAATGGGAAAAATGAGGGAGAGGCAAACCCCCGCCAACACACCAACGTCGATATCGGTTCTTTTTCTTGAAAGACTTTTTTTGATAAGGGACATAAGGCCGATAATTCGCGGGCCAAGCGTTAAAACAATATAGAGGAGTGTCAATATCCCCATTAGCAGTATTAGTCGCGGACTAATTTTTGATGATGCAAGAAGCGTATATTTTGCATTTGACCAGTAATAAGAATAGAACATACTGGGGTCTTCAATAAGAGGCCATACAAGAGCAAGCGGTCGAAAAACAAAGGGCGCACTGCCGGACTTTAGTTGTCCAAAAGGATTGTAATTTATAAATAGAGAAACGGCGGAGCTTAAAGATATAGAGAGGAGATAGATGAAATAGTTCAGTTTTTTTTCTCTCATCCATCGCAACAGAAACACGACACACACGATTATGGTTGAAATAAATCCTGCATAAAATTTCAATCCCCATTGAAGGAATGTATATAAACACAGCATTCCCATCTGTTTTTTCGTCAACCGTTTTTCATGCAGCAGGGTAAGGATTAAAAATAAAATAATATAGGAAAAAGCCAACTGAACATTGGTTAGCGTTAATATGGGCTGCATCGCAAGAAGCGATGAGGTGCCTGATATCGTTCCTGTTTTAATAAGCGGAATTATGAAGCTGAACGAAGCACCGAAATAGGACAAAAAAAGGAATAAAAACAGGAATATCTTTTTGTTTGAAATCTTTTTACCTAAAGCAATCGCGCTCCAAGTGAAAAGAATAAACCATACAACGGGTAATATTTTAAAATACATCGTAAACGAAGAAATACCAACCTCCGAGAACAGGAATAAAATAAGGTCAAGAAGAGAATTGTACCCGGAGAGTGGGGATCCGGTAAAGATCGGGTTTCTGGGAGGAAACGTCCTGAATGCAGTCTCTGCAACGGCTATGTGCCATATCCCGTCATGCTCGTGAACTCCCCAAAAATAATCTCCGCAATGACCGTTGAAACAATAGGATGAGCCGCTCGGGAAAATTACCAGTATCTGCAAAATTGCGGCAATCAGGATGAGAG
This sequence comes from bacterium, assembly GCA_021833625.1. Taxonomy (GTDB): domain Bacteria; phylum Patescibacteriota; class Microgenomatia; order UBA1406; family GWC2-37-13; genus JAKBEU01. Next base: position 60,899 of record JAKBEU010000002.1, on the reverse strand, counting down.
CAAACAGGAACGGATTCTCTTTAACAAAGACGACAAATTTCTTTACCGCCGAACCAATACCGCTAAGAACAGTATAGTTTTTTATAACCATATTAATGTATTGTTATATACTCCTTCTCGACGAGCTTATTCAAAAGAGTTGCTTCATCCGTCTTTAGCAAATAGACATCGGTCCTCATGTTAAACGATTCGGGACTTTTGAGAACTGTAAGCCCTTTCATCTTTATATTTTCAATCGAGATATATTTCCCTTCCATCCAATCGGTAAAGAATTTTCCAAACTCAAGGGCCGGTGTTCCGAAAATGGACGCTTCGTGTTTAAAGATAATTATCTTTGGGGGATTTGCTTCAAACTGTTTAATAAATTCATTACTGAAATATCCGCTTTCCCTAAACTGTGGCAAAAGTGTTGGAAATTTGCCGGGCAGTTTCGCGTCCCTTACGAAGAACTCTTCGTTCGGTTCGTATGGCCCGACCCAGTAATAATCGCCTTTCTGTAACACTTCATTGAAGAAAAGTGCCGTTGCGGCATGATTTGAGATGCTTGGCATTTTTTGCGTGTATCGCAGATAAAATTTGTTGTAGGTATTTTGAGCAAGAAATATCCCCGCAAACACCCCATAAATAACGACCATTGCCACCAAGAACTTACGGACAAACTCAAGCGGTTCGAAACTAAATTTAATATGACGGTATCTCCAAAGGAGCATGAAAAAAGAAATACTTCCCAAGGCAATAAACAGTCCCGATTGATAGTCCGTCTCCCCTATTTTCATAAGGTTGCTTCGGGGAGCCGAGAAAGACAGAATAAGAAAGTATAAGCCGCCAAAAAGGGGCAACTCCGTCATCATGAATACCAATAAAAGAAATGTGGACAGGGCAAGAACCAGATCAACCGGAAAATAAAGATTGAATTCCTTTATCCTCACCAAAAGCTGGATATAGGTATTGAAGAAGTTGTAAATAATGGTCAGAGCAAACTTAAAAGGGTTGAAAAAGTGACCGGGAGTGTAGTTGGGGATATCAATATAAAGAGTTGTGTTGTATACGAAGTTTGAGATATAAAATTCTTTCCATGAGTTTGAAATAAGTAAATAAAGCCCATACAGAAGATAAGGGGCTACACTTATTAAACAGAAACGTACAATATCGTTCCACTTCGGTTTTGTTTTAAACAAAAGGACGACAATCCATGCATAAAAAAGGAGCGAGATATAAATATAAGTGAGTGAGGAAAAAACAAAGAAAAAGTTAGCCAAGGAAAGAAGAATGACGGTTTTAAATTCAGTTTCTTTATGATAGCTTTCCGTAAACAACATCCAAAAAAGAGCACTGAAAAAAAGAAAAGCAATGCCGTCAGCTATAAAGAGATGCGTCCAATAGTACATGGTAAGCAACGGATAGATAAGAAAAAATCCCATGAAAAAAGGAAAGAGTTCCTTATTCCGTTTCTGCACGAATCTTCCGACAAAAAAAAGAGTGAGAAACTGTATGATTCCCCACAATAAACGAAAACGGACAAATGAACCAAAAGAAAAAAGAAGGATAAGCGCAGAAAGATACCATGCTCCCGGAAGATGATGATCAAAAAATTGGCGGTAAGGAACCTTCCCTTGCAGGATGAACTGTCCTCCAAGAATGTTTACGAATTCATCAGGATAAGCAACATATTGTGAATTAACGACAAAAAGAATACCGATTACTGCTAATAAAACATGAAGAGGCTTAATTTTTTTCACAAGCTTATTGATATAATTAAACATATGGAAAAACTCGCATTAATAACGGTAATCTTCAAGAATTATACCATTTTGGACGACTATTTTGCCTCACTGGAGAAACAAACCGACAAAAATTTTCATGTATTTGTTGTTGATCTTACGCCGGATCCAAAAGAATACCCCTACCCTTCCTACGTCACCTATTCTCATGACGAGAACAAAGGATATGCATATGGATTAAATCAGGGAATACAGCAGGCAATAAATAAGGGATATAGGTTTCTTTGTCCCATGAACAACGACGTAACAATGAAGTCTGATTTTGTGGCAAACATAAAAAAGAGCCTTACCTCCCACCCCACCTCCATTATCGGGGCAAAGATTTATTATTATCCGGGCTTTGAATATCACCAATCACGATACAATGAGAGCGAGCGCGGTAAGGTCTTATGGTATGCGGGAGGAATTACCGATTGGAATAACGTATACACGACTCACCGGGGTGTTGATGAGGTCGATAAAGGACAATACGACACATTTGAGCCTACAACATTTATTACCGGCTGCTTTATGGCATATGACAAGTCAGTCGTTGAAAAAATCGGAAACTGGGACAGCTCTTATTTCTTATATTTTGAAGATGCTGATTATTGTGCACGAGCAATGAATGCACGCGTTCCCCTATTCTTTGATCCTTCAATTGTTATCTGGCATAAAAGCGGACAGTCAACAAGCGGAGCAGCATCCGCATTCCAGCAAAGATATCTTGATAAAAACAGAATGAAGTTCGGACTAAAATATGCGCCTCTTAGAACAAAGCTTCATCTTGTCAAAAACTTTCTTTTCCGCAGTAAGTAATACGTTATTAAATATACAATTTGGATAAACGCGACAATAAAAACGATTTCTCGTTTCAGTGCGACAGTTTTTACCGTCCAATCTCCAAAACGAATGAAGGGATAGTAGGAAATAAGCAATCCAAAAAAAAGAATATTTAATTTCTCAAGGATATCCGGAAAATAAGGAACAAAGACAAAAAAAGAGAGAAAATACCACGGTTGGATTTCCATTTTATAGCATGCATAAAGAATAAGGAGGCCCTGTCCTACAAAAAGCAGTTGTGTGTACCGATTCATTTTTAATGACGTACCCAAAGCAACGATAGGTACAGTAATATATTTTATTCCCACCGACAATAAGAAAAAAGTACGCGCCCAAATATTATGCTTCTTCCCCAGATAATATATACCTATCAGTCCTAGTGATACTGCAATCAGATCGTTATGCGTATTGATTATCCCCTCAACAATAATAAGCGGGCTGGTCGCAAAAAGCATTGCTGCTTTCTTATTTGTCTTATTTAAGAGATATGTTGACAGCAAGAAAAGCGCCCCATTCATAAGCTTGTAAAGAAAAAAGGTTATGGAGAATTTTCCAAGACCCAAAAAGGAAGGAATGAGGGTGAGCGGCAAAAAAGTGGGACCGTATGGATACGTCCTGTGCGTCCAGTGCATAAAACGTGTCCATAAGTCTTTTTGGAAATCAAGTGCCGTATGAGTATAGGGATTGAGCCCATAGTGCGTGAGGATGCGGGCATCAAATAAATAATTGAACAGATCGTGGGAAATAAAGGGATATGAAATGCAACCGAAAAGGGCAATCATACCGGCTATCCGCACTACCGAATAGTCTTTAAATTTCTTGAGAAAGATAAAGTGGAAAATAAACAGCAAAATGAGAAGGACGAGATACACAATCCACGAGATATCCCGTCTGTAGTAGCCAAGATACACCGCCCAATCGCGAAATGCTACCCAATATTTACTTTGAAAAAAAGTGATGTTCGGGTCAATAAGAAAGTACGAATAAATGCCTAAAGCAAAAAGAACAATTCCATAAAGAAAAACTATCATATAGAACTATATTGTACTAAGGGCCCGTCCGTAAATAAACAGAGTCGCATTTTTTCATGAAAATTACGGAGAGTAATCAGATGCGACCTAAAGAATGAGCCTGTGTGCTAAAATTTGATATAAATATGAAAAAAATACTCAGTATCCTCGGATATGTTACTAGCATTTTTCTTTTCTTATATATACGCTTTCCTGCCCTTCTTGCTCATTCAGTCGCATATACCTACGATCAGGGGCGCGATTTCATGGCTGGCGCAAACATCGTTCTCACTCACCACATTCCTTTTATCGGACCAACAACAGGCATAAACGGCCTTTTCCACGGATCATGGTGGTACTACTATCTCGCGCTCCCATTTCTTCTATTCAAAGGGGCTCCCATCGGATATTACTACGCAAATTTAGCGATCCATCTTCTTTGTTTTGTAGCCATCATGCTGTTTATAAGCATGAAAACAAATGACATGTTGGCGATTTTTGCTGGTTTTCTCATCGCCTTCTCTCCTTACTTCACTTTCACTTCCCTTTTTGTCGGAAACAATATTATGGTTCTCCCTTCACTCGTAATATTCCTCATCACGAATTATCTTATTTTTGAAAAAGGAAAGAAAAAAAATAATGTGCTGTACCTGATCAACGGACTGGCTCTTGGGTTTGTCGCCGAATTTGAGCTTTCATTTGGACTATTCATTATTCCCGTTTATTTTCTTGCACACGCACTATTTCCCCAATTAAGAGCTGTTATAAAAAATATCAAGTCACTGCTATTCACTCTCGCGGGACTGATAATTGCTTTTGCTCCCCGCATACTATTTGAGTTAAAAAATAAGTTTCAACAAACGAGAGTTCTCCTGTCTTTTTTTACCAAACCAAAACTGTATAACCCCAAATCTTTCGTTGATGTCCTTACTGACAGATTCCACTTGTTTGTCGGATACTGGAAAGGGATGTTTCCGAATGACGTATGGGCAATTTCTTTTGCAGTGCTCGTCCTTCTCGCGGTGGTATTCCTCATCTCTAAGAAAAAAAAGATTAGTCCGTTTACGTTATTTTCCGGGTATTTAGTGCTTTTTCTGTTCCTCATATCTCTTGTTTATAAAGATAATTTTTGGGGCAACTACTATGAGGGCATTCAATATATCATGATGTTTTTCATGATTTCTGTTTTTTCACAATTAAATGTAAAAACCACAGTTATTAAAGTTGGCTTTATTTGTATAATTTCCGCCTTTTTTATTACCCAATTGTTGACGATTGTTCTTGCACATAAGACGTCTCCGCAAAAAGACGGTCTTGCGATACAGGAAGATGTGATGAACGTAATCATGCAAAATGAATCTGCAAATAGTCAATTTTGCGTCAGGATATATACTCCGCCGGTGATCCCTCACACCTACAATTATTTATTTATGTACAACAAGCTGAAAGGTAAGATCAGCGCTCCTTCTTCTGAATGGATAAACGGAACCTGTTGGTTTATCGTGGAATCGGACAGTTATAAGAAAAGAAGAGATGACTGGCTTGAGGTAAATGAGCCAAAAGATAAATATGAAGTATCGATAACAAAGTTAAAAGATGTAGAAGTCCGTTATTATAAAGTGCTCCCGAAATGATATGAAGTTGTTAAAGAATCCTTATTTTTTATTATTTCTCATCTGCTGTGTTGCCCTTATATTGCGCGTAATAAATTTAAAAGATAATGTCCTCGTTGCTTACGACCAGGCGAGAGATGCTCAAAGAGTGATGGAGATAATGCAAAAAAAACTTAAGATTGTCGGGCCAGAAACCGACATCCCGGGAGTTTTCAACGGTCCCCTGCTTTATTACATGCTTACCCCCGTATACGCGCTTACCAACTTCAACATGAATTATGCCGCACTCTTTTTTGTTTTAATAAATCTGAGCGGAGTTGTACTCATCTACTTTTCATCACAAGTATTGTTTAACAATAAAAAAATATCCCTCTTTGCAGCTTTACTGTGGGCTGTTTCTTACGAGCAAATAAATTTTTCACGATATATTTCAAACGCCTCCCCAATGTCAGCCAGTACTATTGTTTTTTTTCTAGGCCTCTCAATTGCGCTCTTCAAGAAAAAGGAAATTGGACTCATCATAAGCGTCGTTGGACTCGCGGCAGCAATTCATTTTAATTTCTATTTGGTTTATCTTCTTATTTTTTATCCGATTTTTTTTATCACCTTTAAATATAGGCCTTCGCTGAAAACATGTCTTACTGCTATTGGATTACTTATTCTTCTTCTCTCAACCTTTCTTATTGCAGAAATGAAATGGCGCTTTATGATGACAAGGTCACTCCTTGGGTACTTCGGACATCAATCAACGAATTATGCTTCCCATTTGCATTTTTTTACCTCTCTGGCCGATAATGGCATGCGGTACTACAACCGCATTTCGGAGGCAATTGGCTATTCACTCTTCTCGTATGGAAAGTTTGCCGGATTTGTACTTCTCTTCCTTTTCCTTGGAATTGTCTGGAAAAATAAAAAAAACGTGGACGAAAAGAATAAATTATTATTCTTATATATTTGGCTTTTTTCAACTCTTCCCCTGTTTCTTTTTAAATCGGGAGTTTTAAATGTACAGGTTATCAATAGCTCAATCTTCGCACCTTTGACGATTGTTTTTGCTGCCGGCATATATTATCTTTTTAAATATCAAGGTGGCAAGATTGTTGGGATTCTTGTTGTTGCTTTGATACTATTCTCAAATCTTTTTCAATTGGCGAATGAAAACTTTCAAAACGCGAAACTTTTAGCCCTACAACCCCTTATCCTCAAAAGTGAAAAAAAAATGATTGATTATTCCTATATCGCTTCAGAAAAAAAGCCCTTTAGTATTTGTGCCGTTACAAACCCATTATTTGTTAATACGTTATGGTCTTTTCTCTACACGACATACGGCAAAAGCAGATATGGATATGTCCCGACCTGGTCAGGACAACAACAAATCCTGAATAAAAGCTATCTCCCTTACGACAGTGAAAGAACCAGTGTTAGATATCTCATTATTGAGCCTTCAGGGGGCATTCCTGATTCCGCAAGAGAAGCGACAATATATTTAGAGGATAAGGTCTCCCAACTTGTGGAAGAAAAAACTTTTGGCGACATAACCATTCAAAAAAGAGTTATCCCCACTGACAAAGCTTTACTTAGAGATACTCAAAACCTGTCTCAAAAACAAAGACTTCATGCAGAATTTGTAAACAGCGTTGAAGCTCGATACCATTGCTCTATTGAATATTAAAATTATGAACAAGATTTCTGTCCTCATCCAAACCCACAACGAAGCGAAAAGAATTGCAGAGTGTATTGCCTCCGCAAAGCTGCTTACCAGCGACATCACCGTCGTTGACATGGAAAGTACGGACGAAACAGTTGAGATTGCGTCGCAAAATGGCGCACGCGTTGTTCTATTCCCCTATTCAAAATACGTCGAGCCGGGACGTGCATTTGGAATGCAGCAAATAAACTCTGAGTGGGTCTTCATTCTTGACGGCGATGAACGGATGACAAAAAGTCTTGCGGATGAAGTTCACAGAACAATCAAAAATACACAGGACTCCTATTTTAAGGTGCCGCGAAAAAATATGTTCGATGGAAAGAAATGGCTGACACATGGCGGGTGGTGGCCCGATGAACAAATGAGACTGATTAAGCTTGTCTCATTCCGCAAATGGCCTACGGAAATACATTCAACACCGCTCATCGAAGGAACAATGGGACATTTGAAAAATCATTTTCTCCACAACTTCCACGGAGACGTTGAACAAATGGTAAACAAAACAATTGTTTTTGAGAATATCGAATCAGACCTCCTTTTTAAAGCTAGTAAACCGGTCTCAACTCCCACTTTTTTCAGAAAATTTTTTGGAGAACTGTACAGGAGACTTCTTAAAAGTGCGGGATTCCTTGATGGCACAATTGGTATAATGGAAGCAGTGTATCAAGCGTTTTCAAAAACGATTACATACCTGTTATTATATGAGAAGAAAAACCGTCGGCCTCTACACCCCCTATCTTGATGTCATGGGCGGCGGAGAAAAACACATTCTTTCCATTCTTAAGGTTTTTGATGAGCTGGGCTATAATGTCAAAATTTTTTGGGATGCAGACCTTTCCTCCCAAATAAAAGAAAAACTGCAACTCTCCTTCACTCACCTGACCTTCGCCAAGGACATCCAAAAAATGTCTTTTTTTGAAAAAGCACGAGCACTCTCTCCCTTAGAATGGTTGTTTTATGTAACGGACGGCAGTTATTTTTTCTCTCCTGCAAAACATACGGGTATTTTTTGTATGGTTCCTAACCGCAAACTATATAACATGACTCCTCTTAATGCCTTAAAGACGGTAAATAGCGTATTTATCTCAAACTCTCTTTATACAAAAAAATGGCTGAGCGAATGGGGTGTTCATACTCAAGTACTATATCCCTATGTTTCGGAAGAATTATTCATCCAACCTGCAACATCAAAAAAACCATATGTATTAAGTGTTGGAAGATTTTTCCGTCATCTGCACAGCAAAAGACAAGATGATCTTATCCGTACATTTCTTCATTTCCACCACAATCATCCCCAGTTTAAACTTATTTTGGCGGGAGGAGTAAAGACGGAAGATCTGGGGTATGTTGAGGAACTGAAAAAAACATTCCCACAGTCTTGTATCGAGTGGAAAACAAATGTTTCCTTCAGTGAGCTACGACATTTATACAATGAATCGCTTCTGTTTTGGCATTTTGCTGGATTTGGCGTTGATGAAACAAAACATCCGGAACAGGTTGAGCATCTTGGGATGACGCCGCTTGAAGCGATGGCATCACGTTGTATTACCTTCTGTTTTAATGCGGGGGGGCCGAAGGAAATAATTGAGCACGGAAGAAACGGTTTTGTATTCAATACAAAAGACGAGCTTCTTCACGAAGTCAACAATCTCCTCAACCGTCCTTCACTCCAAGCATTGATACAAAATAATGCGCAACGTTTTGTAACGGAAAAATTCAGCTACTTGCCATTTAAAAAACATGTTATAAAAACATTTAATCTTCTTCCATGATTTCCGTTGTTATTCCCCAATACAAAGGCAAAGAGAAACTCTATACAAACCTTATTCACAACCTTCCTTTTTTAAACGACTGCGAAATAATAGTCGTAAATGATTATCCTGAAGTACCATTAACGGCTGAAATGGAGAAGTTGTTCCCGCAAGTGCACGTGGTAGAAAATAAAAAAAACCTTGGATTTGCAGGTGCCGTCTGTCGCGGTATTTCACAGACAAAAGGAGAATACGTGTTGCTTCTCAATAACGATGTTGTTTTAAATGACGATAGCTTCAAAAACGCGCTCAGCTATTTCAAAAAGGAAAACGATATATTTGCCGTAAGCTTTCGCCAAACGGAAAAGGACGGATCATATGTCGGACGAAATACCATTTATTGGGAAAGCGGTTTTTTTCAGCATTCTAAAGCAGATGCAACAAAAGGCGGCATAAACGGATGGGCAGAGGGCGGGAGCATGTTGTTTGATAAACAAAAATATAATGCCATCAACGGATTTGATGAGCTATATTCCCCTTTTTATTGGGAAGATGTCGACCTTTCCTACCGCGCGTGGAAAGCGGGATATGTGATTAAATTTGACATCAACACAACGGTCGAACACCACCATGAATCAACCATTGCGACCTATTTTCAGTCGTCACGCATCAAAACAATCGCCTACCGCAATCAATTCATTACCATTTGGAAAAATATTTCGGACGGAAAGCTGATAACAGAACACGTGGGGTATTCTCTCAAGAACCTTCTTGTGTCTTTGCTTAAAGGGGACACTCCGTTTATAAAAGGATTTTGGATGGCGTTTCTCTTATTACCAAAAATTCTGTCAAAAAGAAATGAACAGAAAAAAATGTGGAAAATAAGTGATCGCGAAATATTTAAAAAATTCATATGACAAAAAAAACAATAATCGCACTTGTTGTTATTTCCCTTATCTCTTTTTTCTTAACTGTCCTCAATTTTCGCATCCCTTCTCCCCCATGTTTTAACTCGGACGAGGCGGCTTTCAGCTATAACGCGTACTCAATCCTAAAAACCGGAAAAGACGAATACGGAACATTCCTTCCTCTTCGATTGAAGTCATTTGGAGATTATAAAATGCCACTCTTCTCCTACCTCTCAGTTCCCTTTATTGCTCTTTTTGGACTGAATGAAATGGGCGCCCGAAGTCCAAACGCATTTCTTTCCCTCCTTTTTCCGCTGGCTGTCTTTTTTCTTGCAAAGGAATTATTCAATAAAAACAGGGTTGCTCTCATTGCCGCTTTTTTTAGCGCAGTGTCTCTCGGGCTGCATATTATTTCGCGCCAGACCCATGAGGCATATTTGGCAGCCCTTCTTACTACAACAACTCTTTTCTTTCTTCTTCGTTTCTTGAAAAAGAAAAATATAATGGGAGGGCTTTTGTTCAGTCTCTCTCTTCTCCTCATGCTTTTTTCCTATCACCCGGGACGGTTATTTGCGGCCCTCTTTTTTGTTTCAGCCGCCATATATTTTATTCAGACAAAACAACTGAAAAAAAATATCGGAGTTCTTGCTCTTATCGTATTTGTTGTCGGACTTTTTAGTGTGTCAGATGTCATCTACAAGCCGGAGCGGTTAAAAAATTTATTATTTTTTTCAAATCCCGGCACTCAGCTAAAAGTTCAGGAACTCAAAACCGAAGGAGGAATAAGATACCTATACCATCCTCTTCTTATCGGGACAAAAGATATATTTTTTGAACACATAAGTTATTTTTCTCCTCAATTTTTACTCCAGAATGGAGACGGAAACGACAGATTCGGATATAAGGGAATGGGACTTATTACGCCTATTGAGTACTTCCTCTTTTTGGCCGGTATCGTCCTTATATTCCAAAAAAAGGAAAAATGGCGATTTGTTCTGTTGTTTATTCTTTTTTTCTCTCCCCTTTCCGCCTCCCTGTCTTGGGCTACTCAATCGCTCACGAGAACGCTCTTTCTTCTCGTTCCCGTTTCAATTCTTGCAGCATATGCAATCGTTGTTATATTCCAAAGCGTAAAAAAGAATGTTTATTTTTATTTCCTTGTTGGTGTCCTTATCTGTGCATTTGGATACTTTGCCGTTTCCCAATGGGACTTTTACTTATTCCATTATCCGAAACGACTTACCACCATCCATGCATGGCAATGCGGATACAGGGAGGTAGGAGAATTCATAAACAAGAATTACGATAAGTACGACCGTTTTTACATTACCTCAGATATTGGAATGCCCTACATCTTTACGCTGTTTTACACACAATATCCCCCGCAAAAGTATCAAAAACAGGCACACTTGTCGTCTCCTGATGAATACGGGTTCGGACAGGTAAAAGGGTTTGATAAATTTATTTTCACTTTTAAAGATCCAAAGGTGTTGGAAAAAAATGCCGTTGTCGTCGGGTCGCGGAATGACTTTGAGGGCTTAAAAAAAGACTACAAACCAACAGTTATCGCGCCACAAGGAGAGCCCATGTTTGAAATATACGGAAATTAAAGAAGTATCGGAAGACTCAGAAGATACAATGTCTGGATTATTATTGGCGCGAGTGTGTCTTTCCTCATCACAAAAATGAGAGAGGTCATAACGCTTACCGTCGTGTTAAGTGCGATCATTTGTATAAGAGTTGAAGAGGCAATTTTATCTACCCCGAACAGTACGGGAACGTGGAGGAAAAAAAATAAGAGAGCGGAATATATAATAGGCTTTACAAGATATTTTGACTCATGTTGCAAACGGTTAAAAACAAAACCGGTTGAGACGATCTGTTCTGAAAATGCCGCCGCACAGGATGACAAAATCCATACAAGTGAGGTTAAAGATAAAGAAATGGACGGAAAATTACCCGTTTTCATCAAGCGGACAGTAAGTGCAAGAAGAACGAATAGCAGACCCACTCCCAATCCAAAAAGAATATTGTTCTTAATATTTTTTCTGTTTAGCCCTACCCCTGCCAGAAAATTCTTTTTTTCACTTTTTGTAACAAACCAATAAATCGGAAACAGGAAGAGTAATGGCTTCGCGATAAACTCATCAACCCAGACAGGTAAGTCCGTCTTGAATGTCGCCCGATAAATACTCCATAGTATGAGAATGATTGCCCATACATTCAACACTCTTTGAGTTTTTGAAACTTCTCCTTTTGCCATACCTAACTGTACAAAATCTGCGTGTACAATTCAAATTGTTTATTTTTTCTCTTTTTTAAGAAAGTTCTCGATAAGAAGGTCAAGGTCGCCGTCCAACACTCTTTCCGCGTTGTGTTCTTCGTATCCCGTACGGAGATCTTTTACGAGTTTGTACGGATGCAGAACATAGGAGCGGATCTGTCTTCCGAATGAAGCGATTTTTTCCGTTTTAAATCCTTCAAGCGTCTTTTCCCTTTTCTCCTGTTCTATTTGCCACAATTTTGAACGAAGAATTTTGAGAGCGTTTTCTCGGTTCTGCAATTGCGCTCTTTCCGTCTGACAGGAAACAATAATGCCGGTCGGTTTGTGGATGATACGTACGGCGGTTGACACTTTGTTGACGTTTTGCCCCCCGTGTCCTCCTGCCCGATAAAACTGCCATTCAATGTCTTCGTCCCGCACTTCAATTTCTTTATCTTCGATAACGGGGAGTGCTTCCACAAGCGCAAACGAAGTCTGACGCAGTTTATCAGCGTTAAACGGTGATTGGCGAACCAGTCTATGCACGCCGTTTTCCGCTTTCAGGTATCCGTATGCGAACTGTCCGTGTACCGAGATAGTTACACTTTTTATTCCTGCCTCTTCTCCTTCCATCCTATCTACAAGTTCGTATTTCCATCCTTTTTTTTCTATATAGCGCGTATACATCCTAAAGAGCATCTGTGACCAGTCCATTGCTTCCGTTCCTCCCTGACCGGCATGAATGGAAAAAACAGCATCCCCTCTGTCATACGGCCCGGACAAGAAAAGAAGAATCTCATAGTCGGAAATCATTTTTTTAGCAGCAGCTAAATCCTCTTCTTCAACAAGAAGTTGCATCATTTCAAGGTCGTCTACTTCTTTTTTTAATATGGATATTTTTTTTAAGACATCAGAGGCTTTTTTTGGTTCGCTCCAGAACTGACCGTCGTAGGTTAATTTTTCAAGTGAAGAAATTTCGTCTTTTTTTTGGGGAAGATTTAAACGCGTGAGAATGTTCTGTAACTTCCTCTGCAGTTCCTCTTTTTCATTATCCATAGGTAAGAATTATATCATTTGAAGTCCTTTCCTACCGTTATGACGACATCCGCGGTTTCTTTTGCATCAAGCACCGTCTGTTTTGGCGCCTGAACATAATCGACAATGTCATTCTCAATTGTAGAAAAGAGGTATTCGCTTCCTTTCTTAACCGCAATCTCTGTTTTCGTGAAATCAAATGCATCGGCATTCCCCGTAACAACGTCCAAATACCCTTTGTCCTTGAGGGCAGTCTTAACATCAGATGCTTTTCCCACGGTACCTGATCCGTTTAACACTTTTATTTTGAGCGTGTCTTTTTTAATGGCAGGAGTCGGAGTCGCAGTCGGTAGAGGTGCTTTCGTTGGGGTCGGCGTCGGCTTTGCTAAGTGAAGTGAGGAAAAACGCATATTAAACCCAAGCGGCGACTGAGTCAACAAAGTAAATAGCAAAAACGAGCCGGCAAAAGAAATGACAAACAAAAATAATTCCTTCGGAATGCGGATACCCGGCATAGCGAAACTTTTTTGCTTGAAAGGTTGTTGGCTCATAACACTTAAGGACGGACTGAATCTGTTTTTCGTCAAGGAAAACTTATTGTTTTCAATGGAAAAAATAAGTGCTCCAAAGCAAATATCAAACTGCAGCACCGGGAAAGGCTGATTATCCTGTGGAACCAACATCTTTACGTATTCGCTGTAAAAATGGGGAAGAATCCGCTTTAAGGGATTTGTCCAAATTCCTACGTCTTTCGTGAACGTATCCTGCCTCACATTTTCCGATAAGCTTCCGGACAAAATGAGTCTGTTAATTTTGTGGTGTTTTTCTTCAAATTCGACGCCTATTTTTTTCAAAAGTTCTTCAACTCCTTTTCCGCCCGTCAATTTTTCTTCAAATGCTTCTTTCTGAAGCAGTCCGAATGAGTCGTACAGATATGCTGAAATTAAATCTTCTTCATACAGCCCGTACAGGATGTGCTCTATTTTTCCTTTTCGAAGCGTCTTTTCAAACAGTTTATAGTACGCAAGCGTATCGGGAAGAACGGAGGCCAGCTGCAAATCTACCAACTTTAACGTATCTGAATAGGCCTTTACCACTGATTCTTCAACCGCATACAAACTGATTATTTTTTTATTTTCATTTTCAGTACAGACAAAGTCAAAAAATACGGAATCAAGATGAGGAGGAAGAATGGAGCGGGCTTTCTCTTTTACAAATGACGTAACAGCTGATGCCGCCATATCGTTTGGAACCTCAGAACGGAAAAAATAAAATGCATCCTGTGGAAGAATGAGATAAACCTGCTTCTCTTTTACCGGCTGGGCCGACAGATGGGAGACAACCTCTTTTATGGCGGAAGCAACAATGTCGGTATGCGATATTCTTCCTGCTTTCAATAACTGGACGCTGAACTTTTTTTCCGCGTGTTTTACGCTGTACTGGCCAAGGAGCGATTTGTTGACCTGCAGAGCCTTAATTGTATGTTGTCCAATATAGATATAAAGCATAAGTTTTGTTACTTAAGTACCATTATACGGTTGAATTGTGCAAAAAAGCAAGTACTATTTGATAGAATTAAGCCACATGGAAGCCTCGATAGAACAATTAAAAGAAAAGATTGACATCATTGAACTGATAGGGTCGGTCGTAAAGCTGAAAAAGATGGGACGAAACTTCAAAGGACTTTGCCCTTTCCATCAGGAAAAAACGCCTTCCTTCGTCGTCTCTCCGGAACGCCAACTATGGCATTGTTTCGGTGCATGCGGAGTAGGAGGAGACGCCATTGCGTTTTATATGAAGTGGGAACACCTTTCATTCCCCGAAGCACTCTCCGAACTCGGTCAAAAATACGGAGTTGAGATTAATAATATTCCTATCCAAGATAAACAGGCACATTATAAAGACCGTCTTATCGGGCTAAATAAGAAATCTGCCGAATTTTATAACTATATTTTGACGAAGTCTCCCATTGGAAAAAATGCTTTGGAGTATATTAAAAACAGAGGAATACATGACAAAATTATTGAGACATTCCAAATAGGATACGCCCCTTCTTCGTGGGACTCCCTTTCCCGATTCCTTCAAAAAAAAGGGTATACAAAAAGCGAACTTATGGATGCGGGACTGGTAAACAAGGCAGATAGCGGACGCATTTATGACCGCTTCCGCGGTCGGCTCATGTTCCCTCTTAAGGACCACCGGGGGAACACCGTCGGATTCTCCGGCCGTATCCTTACGGGGGAAAAAGAGGCAAAGTACGTCAATTCTCCGGAAACGATGCTTTACCACAAACGGACAATGCTTTTTGGCCTTGATATCACCAAAGAGGCGGTAAAAAAAGAGGACGGCATTATTATTGTTGAGGGAGAATTCGACATGATCACGCCCTTTCAGCACGGCATAAGCAATATTGTTGCAATTAAAGGCACAGCGCTTACCACCGAGCAATTGCAGCTTATCAAGAGATACACGAATAAAATAATGTTGGCACTCGACAGTGATAAAGCAGGAGAAGAGGCGATACGTCGGGCAATTGAAATTGCGGAACCGATGGGATTTGAGCTTTCGGTTATCGTTAACGAAGGCGGAAAAGACCCTGATGAATTAATAAGACAAAATGAGCTTCAATTTAAGCAGTCACTAAAAAAATCTGTTCCCGTATACGATTTCTTAATTGATTTGTTCATCAAAAAATATCCACCCATTGACCCGTTTAACAAAAAACGCATAGGTGAGGAAATTGCACCCTTCATTAACTCCATCATCAACCCCATCGTCCAGTCATACTACATAAAACAGCTAAGCCGTATTCTGGACGTAAGCGAAGACAGTATCATGCAGGTACTGCGAAACCAAAAACAAAAACGCCGCGTTGTCTTTAGTAAGAAAGAAGAACGTGTCGAGAAGACTTCCCGTGAACTTCTTCTCCAGGAATATATCCTTGAGTCCCTCCTCAACTGCCCCGACAATAAAAAAATCATCGAAAAAGCAAATTCAATTCTCTCCGTTGGAGACTTTACCATTCCTTCATACGGGATAATCTTTCAGAAACTTGCTTTATATATGGAAAAAAATACCTCGTTTGATATCAATTCTTTCATAAAGTCTTTAGCCCCGGAACTAGCCTCGGTTGTCGACAAACTATACCTTCATGCAACGTCAAAAAACGAGACGGAAGAAGTCTCTATTGAAAAAATCGCGTACGAATTGAAGAAAAAATCGCTTAAAGAAAAAATGAAGGAAATTCTGTCCCTTCCTGAGGAAAAACAGGGCGAAAAACTACGCATAATCCAAACTTCTTTAAAAGAACTGGAAAAAATGAGCTCGACAGTATAAAATTACCAGTATTATGACAAAGCAAAAGACCCCAAAAACATTTAAAGAGCTTCTTCAACAGGGGGAGGATGACGGGTTTATTCTACAAGATGATATTTTTCTTTTTTGTAATGAACCGGAAAAACACATACTCGAAATCGACGAATTCTTCAATAGTGCTCTGCGGAAAGGAATAGATATTTTTGAAACAATTTCAACTCGCGAGGAAGAAGAGGTACACAAATCTGCTGAAGAGGTGGAAAAAGAACTGGAACAACTTATCACGGCAAAACACGGCGAGTCTCTTGATCCGATAAAAAAATATCTCAAGGAAATCGGACGAACTCCCCTTCTTAAGTTTGAAAACGAAATAGAGCTTGCAAAAGCATATGAAAAAGGGAGTGAAGATGCAAAAGAAAAGCTTATTAAAGCAAATCTCCGTCTTGTCGTTTCTATTGCAAAAAAATATTTGGGGCGCCGTCTTTCATTTCTTGATCTTATCCAAGAAGGTAATAAAGGTCTTATCCGTGGAGTTGAAAAATATGATTGGAGACGAGGATACAAGTTCTCAACTTATGCGACATGGTGGATTCGTCAAGCCATAACACGTGCCATTGCCGACCAGTCAAGAACCATCCGTATTCCTGTCCACATGGTTGATCAAATTAACCGTTTCTACAAAACACAACGAAAGCTCACTCAAAAACTTGGCCGTGAACCTCATGTAAAGGAAATTGCCAAAGAAATGGAATTTACGACTGAGGAAATAGAAAACCTAATGAAAATTTCCCAGCAGCCAAAATCGCTTTCCACTCCCGTTGGAGACGACAAAGAGGCAACTCTTGAACAGTTCGTAAGCGATCAGTCTCAACCGACCCTTTATGATAAGGTTTCAAAAGAACTCCTGAAAGAAGCAATGAACAAGGTTTTGGAGACCCTTTCTCCCCGTGAAAAGAAAGTTCTTATTATGCGCTTTGGACTCGATGATGGAAAACCAAAAACTCTCGAAGAAGTCGGAAAAGAATTTAAGGTTACTCGCGAACGCATCCGCCAAATTGAGGCAAAAGCAATCCGAAAACTGAAACATCCAACACGCGCACGCAAACTCCGCGACTTTCTCGATTAAAACGTTTCCTGGAGAGCAATACCGCTAATGAATTTTTTAGCTTATCGCAATGCTCTATTTTTAATTTTTGTGGTTTATAAGCCGCTGCGTTTTATTTGTCTGCGCTGTAACCTTCATCTATATCGGTATGAAGGGGAATTTTATTTATTCGAAAATCGGCAAACAGATCTCGTCAGCAAGAAAAAAAAGGAAATTGTCGCAGGATGATCTTGCATATATCGCCGACATGGACAGAACATACCTTACGCGCCTTGAGAGAGGTCGTGCCAACCCGTCGGTGCGAACTTTATACAAGATAGCCCGAAAACTCCACATAAAAATATCTTCCCTTCTGAAAGATGTCTAGATTTTTTTATCCAACAGTGCTATGCTAATAACATATGAAAACCACAGGATTCATGCACTCTCTCGATACAAATAAACCAAAAACAGTTCCGCTTTTTGCCTCTATTTTATTGTTCGTCGTTTTTGCCGTTGGCGGAGGCTTTGGAGGATATTATTTGGCACACAGATCAAATCCCTCCGTAACAAATAGCGGTGCGAACGGGGCAAAAGTTCAGACAAGCACATCAGCGGGAGTCAGTGACAAAAAAAACTTTAAAGACAGTTCTGAGGGAATTTTGAGAGTGGGGGGTATGGACGGAGAGGGAAGCTTTCATCTTGAACGTCCCGGTGGTGAATCACAAACAGCCTACCTCACCTCTTCTACCGTGGATTTGTCAAAATATGTCGGAAAAAAAGTTAAGGTATGGGGACAGACATATCAAAGTCAAAAAGCAGGATGGCTTATGGACGTCGGATTAGTTGAAGTTCAATAATATACATGATTCAATTTGATACCGTTTCAAAATTATATCCCCTCGGAAACGCAGCATTGTCTGACGTGACGTTTAATATAGAGGACAATGAGTTTGTCTTTTTGGTGGGAACCTCAGGCGCCGGAAAAACGACTATTCTCAATCTTATTTTGGGCGATTTGTATCCGACATCCGGTTCCGTCATCGTGGACGATCAGGACATATCAAGTAAAAAATATACAAAATTAGAAGAACTTCGCAAACATATCGGTGTCGTATTCCAGGATTTCAAAGTCTTACAGGATAAGGATGTTTTTGAAAATGTCGCACTTGGCCTTCGCATCCAGGACCTTTCCAAAAACAAGATAAGGGAAGAAGTGAAAGAGGTGTTGTCACTCGTTGGTCTTGAGGATAAAAAACAGCACTTCCCCGTCCAACTTTCGGCAGGAGAACTGCAACGGGTTGCAATAGCACGCGCACTGTGCGGTGACCGGCGCATCATACTTGCCGATGAACCGACAGGAAATCTTGACCCGAAAACGACCTGGGATATTATGAAGATTTTCAAAAAAATAGAACATGAAAGAACGATTATTATTGCAACGCATAATACGGATATCGTAAACAGCATGAAAAAGCGCGTACTTGTCTTAAAACAAGGAAAGCTTTTGAAAGATATGCAAAAAGGAGGATACGAATTATGAAAGAACTGCTTACCTCAATTCGAAGGACCCCTTATCAGTCATTTGCCGTCTTTTCATCCCTTATCCTGACTCTTTTCCTTTCAATACTTCTTATCTTTTGTCTTAATTTTCTTTATGGACTTCTCGGATATGTTGAATCACGTCCGCAGGTTGCCATATATTTTCAAAATCAGGTGAGTGAGTCGGACATTCTTCACGTGAAAGAACAGTTGTTGTCATCCGGAAAAGTTGAATCGGTAAAATACATCTCGAAAAATGATGCCTACAATTTATATAAACAGTTAAACAAAGACAATCCCCTACTTTTGGAAATGGTCTCTCCCGACATCCTTCCCGCTTCTTTGGAAATATTCGCAAAAAAGCCCACCTATCTGCCGGAAATCGCAGGTTTTCTTAACTCCGTCGTCGGCAAAGACGAAGTTAATTTCCAGAAAAATATTGTCGACAAGCTTCTCTCTCTCACCTTGGCAGTCCGTATTATTTCCATTTCGTTTTTCAGCTTCCTCATGGTTTCAACGATTATTATCCTTATGACAATTGCACATTTTAAGGTTGCTCTCAAACGGGATGAAATCGAACTCATGCGCCTTATGGGAGCATCTCCCGGTTATATCAGAAAGCCATTTCTTAATGAATCGATATTCCTCGGGTTTGTTTCGTCAACGGTGGTATATCTCGTATTCATAGGCATCGTCCTTCTTATCAATCCGGCGCTTCAGTCATACTTAAGCGGCATACCGGCACTGTTTGTTGACCTGTATGGATTCAAACTCACCGTATGGCCGATTTCAATTCCTTATGCTGCCGGACTTTATCTTGTTATAGCATTTTTTGGAGTCGGGATTGCAGCTCTTTCCACCTTTTTGGCTACCCGCAAATATCTTTCAATCGAGAGAACATAATTGGGATTGTATAATGAACACATGAGATTTTTTCGTGGCAAAAAAAGCGTTATTTTTCTTCTTCTTTTTTCCTTTTGTTTCTTTGCGCTTGTGCCCGTTCTTGCTGATGATGCTGAACTAACAAAGAAAATAGAAGAATATAAACAAAAACTTGTTGATATCCGCCAACAAAAAAATACCCTCTCTTCACAGATTCAAGAAATGGATACACAAATATACCTGACGGGACTTACGATACAACGGAGCGAACAGAAAATAATTGATACGCAAAACGAAATAGAGAAGTTAGGGAGTCGCATCGAAAATCTTGACTCGTCCCTCAGTAGTTTGTCAAAGATGCTTCTCCAACGGATTGTTGACGGATACAAGACGCAACAGTTTTCGATATTCGAATTATTGCTCGATACAAAAACGATAGCAGACCTCACCAACAGGATTAAATATCAAAAAACGACGCAAAATAATAACCAAAAGCTCCTCGTACAAGTCCAGGAAGCGAAAGTAAATTATGAGGCGCAAAAAATATTGCGCGAGCAAAAAAAGGTCGAGCTGGATCAGCTCGTTGCCAGTCTTAATGCACAAAAGGAATCGTTAAAAACGCAGGAAACACAAAAGGAAAGATTGCTTGTCGAAACAAACAATGATGAGACTACTTATCAGTCGCTCTTATCGGAAGCACAAGCACAGCTTGCCGGATTTAGCCGTTTCGTAAGTAATCAGGGAGGCTCCTCACTCCTGAGCAATCAAACCGTGTGCGACGATTGGGGATGCTATTACAATCAACGAGATTCTCAATGGGGAGGTTCTGCTCTTAATAATACCGGATATACCATTGCATCCGACGGATGTTTGGTGACATCCATGGCAATGGTGTATACGCATTATGGACACAGAGGAGTGACCCCTCAGACAATAAACAGTAATCCTTCCAATTTCGCATCATATTATCCGGCATATCTTAATAAAACAATCACGGCGGATGGCGCAACTTCCACCCGTGAATTTTCCATTATCGACAATGAATTAAGCGGAGGACGACCCGTTGTAGTTGGGATAAGTTATGACGGGGGCCCGAGACCGGACCACTTCCTTGTACTCATTAGCGGTTCGGGGGGTAATTATAAAATGAATGATCCCTACACTCCAAACGGTCACAATATTCCATTTACCGATAAATATTCTGTCGGAAGTATACGGGAAATAGACAGGGTAAGTTGGTAAATAATAACTTCTTACCAATAAAGTTCATTTCTCCCTATTTTGACAGTCCGTTAAATGATTTTGCGGCTTATAATCCGTTGACAATAAAAACTCTTGCCTATTTAAATAGTGATAATGGGTTATTTTTTCATCCTGCTTCTTCTGCTTATTAATCCTTTTCTTTGTCATGCATCCGTGGTGCTTAATGAAATATATCCTGCTCCCGTGTCGGGAGAATATGAATGGGTTGAGCTATATAACACGGGGAATGAGTTTGTTGATATTTCTCAGTATCAGCTTGTTGATGCAGACGGACATAAAATAAAAATAGCAACAACCAGCGCTCCCCCGTACGGATATATTGTCTCCACCTCATCTGCAGTTCTTAATAATTCAGGGGATACTGTTCTCTTGAAAAATAATCTGGGAGATGTTCTTGAAGTTGCAACCTATTCGGGAACATTTGATTTCACAAAAGCTTTCGTAAAGTGTCCTGATGGAGGCAACAACTGGTTCAGCCTTAATTTCATGACAAAAAATGCTTCCAACGAAACAGCCTGTCTCTCTTTAACGCCGATTCCTACTCTCACTCCAATTGTAGTTCCAACCGAAGTCCCAATCCCAACCACCGTGCCCATTAATCTTCCTACCTCTGTGCCGCCCGTTGACAATGACTCCATTTTTATTTCCGAAGTATATCCTTATCCGAATAAGGATGAACACGAGTGGATTGAACTTTATAACTCAGGCGACAATGAGGTCATTTTAACGGATTGGAAAATTGATGATATTGAGGCGGGAGGATCTTCTCCCCATGCGTTTAGCCTGACTCTTCCGGCAAAACAGTATGGGGCCGTTTCTTTTTCTTCTTCTCTTTTTAATAATGACCAAGACAGTGTAAGACTTCTGAATTTTTCCGGAATTGAGAAAGACAGTATGGAATATACGAATGCAAAACAAGGATTTAGTTTCGGAAGACAAAGCAACAACAGCGACACGTATTGCCTTCAGCTTCCCTCTCTAAACAATCAAAATAACAGCTGCTATGAAACACAACCGACAAAAGTGCAGACCCAAACACCAACAAAAAAAATACAGTCAGTTGCAAACAGCATGACGACATCCCCTATCACGTCACCGTCGAAACTAACGAAACGAGTGCAAAGCACAGTCCCCGTCAAGGAAACGGCGCCGTCCGTGTTAGGAGAATCAACACGGGTATCTGGTGAACCGGTTTCCTTTTTTCCTTGTCTGTCCCTTACTGCAACTTTGTATGCGCTTTTGACTCTTGTATCTGTCTTCGCTAAAATGAAGTATGCAGAAAATCCTTAGATACGTATA
Organism: bacterium; assembly: GCA_021833625.1. GTDB lineage: Bacteria > Patescibacteriota > Microgenomatia > UBA1406 > GWC2-37-13 > JAKBEU01. Next base: position 38,623 of record JAKBEU010000002.1, on the reverse strand, counting down.
TTATTGGCTTCCTCCTTTTGTATGGATGGCGTGTATTTTTTACATGTCTTCCCAACACAAGGTAAACATCTCGAATCAGGTTGTTGTCGAATTTGTTACCTTTAAAACGCTGCATATGGTCGAGTACGCCCTACTTTTTTTTCTCTTCTATCGTGCATTTAACTCGGTAAAGACCATTAAGCAAATTCCCATACTACTGCTTACCCTTTTTGCGTCTCTTGGCTATTCTGCATCCGACGAATTTCACCAGTTATTTACCCCAACACGGCAAGGAAGAATGAGGGATGTCGTAATCGATCTTGTTGGGATGCTTATTATGTATACTATTATACGGAATGTCCGTTATCTAAAAAGATTGCTATGAAAACGATTTTTAAACAATTCATTCATTTTTTTGTTCCGAGTGAAGAAAATAATTTTCGATCACACTCGCTTCAGACAAACATGCTGACGGTCTATCTCATGATCGCCGTTCTCCTTGTTTTTGTAAGCAAAAAAACTCCATTTTTCTCTCAAGTACTGGGAGTTGCAACCGACATCAGTATTGAAAAATTACTCACCATCACAAATGAGGACCGGGTAAAAAACAATCTTGCCCCACTTATCATAAACAGTCAATTAACGGAGGCTGCTCAAAAAAAGGCAGCGCACATGTTCCAGAATAATTATTGGTCGCATTTTGCTCCCGACGGGACAAGTCCATGGGATTTTATTAAACAATCGGGCTATTCTTATGAGTTTGCCGGTGAAAACCTTGCAAAGAACTTTTTGTTCTCGCAAAACGTAGTTGACGCTTGGATGGACTCTCCTACCCACCGGGCAAATCTTTTGAATAAAGAATATAAAGAGGTAGGATTTGCCGTTGTGAATGGAATGCTAAACGGAGAAAATACGACTCTCGTCGTACAGATGTTCGGCTCCCCCATCAATAAAATCGTAGAAAAAACAGAGGTTCCTTCCGCAAAAGAGATTAAAAATAGCTTACCCGCTGCACCAGAGAAGGTATTGGGTGAATATCAAAAAAATACCGTTCCGGTAAACGGAAAGAAGTTTGCATTTAACATAAACATGTTCTTCATATTTTTTATCTTTGTTGCACTTGCGGTTGACTTTTTCTTTGCTTCAAAGCTCAATATTCTCCACCTGAGGGGAAAACACATTGCCCATATGATATTTATCGGCTTTATCGGACTTGGTATTTTGTTTATCCTAAGACAGGGAGCCATTTTATAAACACTTATGAGCCACATCATCCGTTCGGTAAAAAAGGAGTTTGGGACACACTTGTTTGACTACCTTGTTCTTATTACGGGAGGCGTTTTATTTCTTATCTTCCTGCGCCTTTTTGAGGGGTACAAAACGTACAGTTTCATGATTATCTGCCTGTTCGTCGGTTTTTATATATTTTGGGGGCAATATCACCACACAAAAATAAAACACGTGCGGCTAACCCATATAGTAGAATATATACTCATCGGATTTACCGTGTTGTTTTTAATGTTATTACTTATTCAACCTTAAGATATGAAAGGAATAATTTTAGCCGGAGGACTTGGAAGTAGATTGTATCCCCTTACTCATGCAACCAACAAACATCTTCTCCCCGTTTATGACAAACCAATGATTTACTATCCTATTCAAACATTGGTCCGTGCCGGAATAAAAGAAATACTCATTATTGTTTCTGGACCGCACTCCGGACATTTTATCCCCGTCATTAAAAACGGAAAGGAATTCGGCATGGAACACGTAGAGTTTGCCTACCAGGAAAAGGCAGATGGAGGAATTGCAGATGCGCTTGCCATAGCACACGATTTTGCCGATAACGGGCCCGTAACGGTTATCTTAGGAGACAACACAACGGATGCAGACATCTCAGATTCAGTAAAAAATTTTAAAGAGGGTGCCACTATCTTCCTCAAAGAAGTACCTGATGCACATCGTTTTGGAGTACCCCGATTTGACTCAAATGATTCTTCAAAAATTGTTGAAATTATTGAAAAACCAAAAGATCCCCCCTCAAACTTCGCAGTGACGGGCCTTTATATGTATGACAACACCGTTTTTGACAAAATAAAGATGTGCAAGCCCTCAGCTCGCGGCCAGCTTGAGATAACCGATGTGAACAACGTATATATTAAAGAGAATTCTCTGCATTGGGCGGAGCTTAACGGATATTGGCTTGACGCTGGAACATTTGACGCACTATACTTAGCTAACAAATATTGGGCGGAGAAAAAAAATCCGACAATTAAAAATATTAAAATCTAACACATGGACACAATGCAGATTCTTCTCATCGTAACCCTCGGTACGATTACCGTTTTTTCAGTTATAGTGGGTATTCAACTTTTTCTCGTTCTTAAAGAACTGAAAAAGACCCTTGCAACCATAAATAAGATTACCCTCGGATTCGAATCCATTGGAGTAGGTCTTGAGAAGGGATTTGAAGAAGTAAGCGGGTTTTTTAACGGATTTAAGGCATTATTTAAATTACTTGAACTCGTAACTTCCAAGAAAAATGATAAAAAATGAGGGTAATGTCAAAAACTTCTGGAACGGGTTCATAGCCGGATCTCTTGTGGCTGGTGCCTGTTTGTATGTTCTCGGAACAAAAAATGGAAGAAACGGTCTTCAAACATTGCTTGATTTCTCAGAAAATTTAGATACAAATATTCACAAACTTATTAAACAAACCCAACTCAATGGGGTAAAAAAACAATCGAAGGATAAACTCACCTCTTTTGAGACTGTTTCGACCGTCTTAGAGAAAATTCGACATGTTTCAAAACGCGCTTGACCTTTACCTACATATGCGTTACAATTAGGAAGATTTTTTCCCCCAATTTTTTTGGGGGGATTGTTTTTGTTATCTTAAAATTTGTTTAATACTAAGATCGATGCGAAACCTCAATGCTCAATCTAACACCCCATCAGAAATTTTCCTCGGAAAGGAACAAAATAAACTTAAGGAGCTAGACCTTATCGAAATACAAAAAGATTCATGGAACCACTTCCTCGAAGTAGAAGTTCGCGACATTCTAGAAGAATTTTTCCCCATTGAAGACTACACAGGCAAAAAATTCTCCCTTTATTTTGAAGATTTGTACTTTGACAAGCCTCGCTATTCAATAGATCTTTGCATCAAGAAAAAACTTACCTACGACTTCCCTGTTTATGTAAAAGTACGCTTAGTAAACAAAAAGGTGGGAACAGAAAAGAAACAGGATGTCTATTTCTTTAACCTTCCAAAAATGACTTCTCGTGGAACATTCATCATCAATGGAATTGAGCGCGCAATAATCAACCAGATAGTCAGGTCTCCTGGTGTTTATTTCACGGCAGAAATTGATAAGACGTCAGGTCTCACTCTCTACAACGCAGAGGTCCGCCCGTATATCGGTTCGTGGCTTGATTTCACGATAAGCAAAAACGGAACAATCGAAGGAAAAATAAACAAAAAAAGAAAGTTCTTGGCTTCAGTATTTTTGAAAGTCTTTGATAATGAAACAACAAACCAGATAATGGAACATTTCAAAGATCTTGACCAGACACTTCTTGATAAATATATTCTTCCTACGTTCAAAAAAGATAAAACAAAGAATAAAGACGAAGCAGTTCTTGAACTTTACCGCAAGATAAAGCCGGGAGAACCTCTTATTCTTGAGAATGCAAACGAAACACTCAACAATTTGTTTTTCAACCACAGGAGATATTCTCTTGCTGATGTCGGACGATACAAGATTAATAAGAAATTAGGACTTAATCAGCCAATTGATAAAGAACACCACATCCTTACAAAAGAAGATATTATTGCAGCAATAAAATATTTAGTCCAGTTAACAATGGACAAGGGATCTTTTGACGATATTGACCATCTTGGCAACCGTCGTTTAAAGACCGTCGGAGAACTTGTCGGAACGTACGGAGTACGTGTCGGCATGGTGCGCACTGAAAAAGAAATCAAGGAACGCATGAGCTTGGTTCCTTCCGACACATTCCCGACTCCTTCCCAGATAATTAACTCAAAACCGATAATGATGGCAATTAATTCGTTCTACCGAACGAACCAGTTGTCAACAATTGTCGATCAGACAAATCCGCTTTCAGAACTTGACAATTTACGAAGAATAACCGTTGGTGGACCGGGCGGTATTGAAAAGGAACGCGCATCATTTTCAATCCGAGATATCGCATCTTCTCAATACGGACGTATTTGCCCCATTAGATCACCAGAGGGTCCAAACATCGGTGTTGTTACCTATATGGCAATGTTCACAAAAATCAATAAGTTTGGATTTTTGGAAACACCATACAAAAAAATAATCAAGACAAAAGTCGGAGATAAAACAAAAGTACAGATTTCTGACGAAGTTGTCTATTTGCAGGCTGATGATGAAGAACAATATCACATCACCTCAGCAAACGTAAAAGTAAACGACAAAAAAGAAATTCAAGATGAAACAGTTGTTGCACGATACAAGGGAGACCTTCTTGAAGTTGCAACAGAAAAAATTGATTATATCGACATTTCCCCACAGGAAGTAGTCGGTATTTCGGCATCACTCATTCCTTTCCTGCAGAACGACGATGCAAGCCGTGCCCTCATGGGAACGCACATGCAATGTCAGGCAGTTCCACTTGTTAAACCATCTGCCCCACTTGTCGGAACAGGAACTGAAGGAAAAATAGCACAGTCTCTCGGAAGAACAGTCCTTGCTGAGGAAGATGCAACCGTCAAGTATGTTGACGCAAAACACGTAACTCTTAAGGGAAAAAGCGGAAAAGAATACGATTATGAGCTTGAACGGTACATTCGCACAAGCAAAGATGTCGTATTTGATCAGCGTCCATGTGTTGAACTCGGACAGAAGGTCAAAAAAGATGCAGTCATCGTTGACGGACCGGCAACTCAAAATGGACAGCTTGCTCTTGGACAAAATCTCGTCGTTGCATACACGTCATTTAACGGTCTCGGATACGAAGACGGATTCGTTATCTCCGAGCGCGTCGTTAAGGAAGATCTTTTATCTTCCATAACAAGCGAAGAATTTATTGCTGATGTCGTTGATACAAAATTAGGACCTGAAGAATTAACAAGAGACATTCCAAATGTCCGAGAAGAAGTCCTTGGTAATTTGGACAAAGATGGACTCGTGGTTGTTGGAACTCAAATAAAAAGCGGTGACATCCTTATTGGTAAAGTTGCTCCAAAGGGAGAAAAAGAACTCACAGCTGAGGAACGATTACTTCGCGCAATCTTTGGTGAAAAAGCAAAAGATGTTAAGGACACTTCCCTTCGCATGCCATACGGCAAGAGAGGCGTTGTCGTCAATATAGAATCCATTGACAGCAAGAAAGATCCTAACGAACTCGAACCAAGCATCATCAAAAGAATCATTGTTAACACAGCTGAATTCAGAAAAATAAGAATTGGAGACAAGCTTGCAGGACGCCATGGAAACAAAGGTGTTATTTCCGGAATTCTTCCGGAATGGGACATGCCATATCTTGAAGATGGAACACCGGTAGATGTTATCATCTCCCCTCCTTCCATTCTCGCAAGAATGAACTTGGGACAGTTGTTTGAAACATTGCTTGGATTCATCGCAAAATACAACAATTGGCACATCGTTACCCCGGTCTTTGAAAAGATTGAGGAAGAATTCATCACAAAAGAATTCAAGAAGATGGGCTTACCAATCGATGGGAAAGTTACATTGTATGATGGAAAAACAGGAAAAAAATTCGGCAACAAAGTATTGGTAGGAACCGGATACATCATGAAACTCATTCACATGGTGGAAGATAAGTTCCATGCCCGATCAATCGGACCATACTCACTCGTCTCACAACAGCCTCTTGGTGGAAAGTCACAAATGGGAGGACAGAGATTTGGAGAAATGGAAGTCTGGGCACTTGAGTCACATCGAGTACCGGCAACCTTACAGGAAATGCTTACTATCAAAAGTGATGATGTTCGCGGACGTACAAAAGCGTTTGAGTCCATCATAAAAGGAATTGATATCCCACAGTCAAATGTTCCGGAGTCATTCCACGTCCTTTTGAAGGAACTGAACGCACTTGGATTATCAATTGATTACATCAAATAACTATGGACGAACAGTTTGTACTTGATTTCAGCGGACTGCGCATCCGACTTGCGTCCCCTGAAGATATTCTCAAGTGGTCAAAAGGAGAAATCACAAAACCGGAAACCATTAACTATCGTACATTTAGAGCCGAAAAAGACGGACTATTTGATGAGCGTATTTTTGGACCTACAAAAGACTACGAATGTTACTGTGGAAAATACAAGCGCATTAGATACAAGGGAATTATCTGTGACCGTTGTGGAGTAGAAGTAACCACATCAGCAGTACGAAGAGAGCGAATGGGACACATAAAGCTCGCAACTCCTATTGCTCATATTTGGTATTTCAAGGGTGCATCCACTCCTTTAAGCATTGTTCTTGATGTTCCTCCACAGGCACTTGAAAAGATCATTTACTATGCTCTTTATCTTGTCACCGGAATCGACAAAGAAGAACAGAAAAAGACTGTCACAGAGCTTGAATCAATGTCAAAAGGTGAGATTAAGAAACTTGATGAAGAATACGAACTTCGCAAGCAAGAATTAAAGAAATCATTCGTCCAACAAAAAGAGGCAGTCGTCAAAAAGATAACGAACAAGGAACAAAAAGAAATAACCGTACAGGAACTTGACTTAAAAGAAAGAGAAAAGTTCAGATTGCTTTCCGACAAATATATTGAAGATAAAGCAAAAAGAACTGCATTCCTTGACAGAGTCATCAAAACGGTAAAAGCACTCAAAGTAAACAACACATTTGAGGAAGAGGATTATTTGTATTTGAGAGATAAGAATCTTGCTAACTTTGTGACTGTCGGCATGGGATCCGAATGTGTATATGACATTCTCTCAACAACAGACTACAAAAAGATATACTCGGAAACAATCACCGAACTTGCAAAGGCAAAGGGTGAACGAAGAAACAAACTATTGAAGAAAGTCCGCATTCTTGAATCATTCATCAAAGGAAATGTTCAGCCTGCATGGATGGTTCTTTCCGTATTGCCCGTTATTCCTCCTGATCTTCGACCGGTTGTTCAGTTGCCCGGAGGAAAATTTGCAACATCGGATTTGAATGATTTCTACCGAAGAGTAATTAATAGAAATAATCGTCTTAAACAGCTCATCGATCTTGGAGCTCCTGAGATCATCTTAAGAAACGAAAAGCGCATGTTACAGGAAGCGGTTGACTCACTTCTTGATCTTCAAAAATCAAGAGGACGAGCCCGCACACATGGAGTTGCATCAAAAGTGCAGAAATCACTTTCTGATATCTTACGTGGAAAACAGGGACGTTTCAGACAAAATCTTCTTGGAAAACGCGTTGACTATTCCGGTCGTTCGACAATTGCAGTCGGACCAGAACTCAAGATAAATCAATGTGGTATTCCAAAAGAAATGGCTCTTGAGCTTTTCAAGCCTCATTTGCTCCATGAAATTATCATTCGAGGCCTTGCGCCGAATATCAAGAGTGCAAAAAATTTCCTGGAACTGAGAGAACCCGTCATTTATGACATTCTTGAAGAGATAATTAAGGATCATCCCGTCCTGTTAAACCGAGCACCGTCCTTACATAAGTTGTCGATACTTGCTTTCTATCCTGTCCTTACCGACTCGTATGTGATCAAGCTTCACCCGGCTGTCTGTGCAGGATTTAATGCAGACTTTGATGGAGATGCTATGGGTATTTTCGTTCCTTTGTCAAAGGCAGCAATTGATGAAGTAAAGACACGCATGATGGCTCACCAGAACTTGCTCAAGCCGTCTGACGGTACCCCGATTGCCCTTCCCGTAAAGGAAATGGCTCTTGGCATTTATTACCTTACGACTCTTGATGCTCAGTATAACGCCATTAAGGAAAATGAAATGCAGATGTACTCGTCCGAAAATGAAGCGGTCAGCGCCTACGAACTTGGCAAAATTGCACTTCGAAAACCGGCTCTCGTAAAAATAGGAGACGCGGTGATGAAGACGAGTGTGGGACGTATTATCGTTAATCAACACATCCAAAAAGAACTTCGATTTATCAACAAGGACATTCGTGCCGTTGATATTAAAGATCTTGTCGTCAAGGCCATGAAACAATTTGATGACAACGTAAAAATCGGAGAACTCATTGACTCGTTGAAAGAAATCGGATTCTGGGGCGCAACAATTGCAGGAGGTCTTTCCTCATCTATCTTTGATTGTAAAATCATTGATGAAAAAGAGGAAATTGTTGCAAAGACAGAAAAAGAAGTACAAAAAGTGGAAAAGAATTATGAACAGGGCTTTTTGACTCTTGAAGAAAAGAAAAGATACAACAACAAGCTTTGGATTGATACAACAGAAGATCTTGCAAACAAAACATGGGATATTCTTGAAGAAGAGAACCCGGTAAAAATGATTATTAAGTCCGGAGGAGCCCGTGCTTCCCGTGAACAGCTTAAGCAGCTTTCAGCAATGAAAGGTCTTGTTGTCGACCCAATGGGAAAAATCATTGAGGTCCCCACAAAATCAAACTATCGAGAAGGTCTCTCTATTTTTGAATATGTCATCTCAGCTCGAGGAGCGAGAAAAGGATTGACCGACTCTGCTCTTAAAACCGCAGACGCAGGTTACCTTACACGCCGACTCGTTGACGTGTCACATGACATGATTGTGAGAGAAGAAGATTGTAAGACAGATAAGGGTCTCAAGATAACAACAACCGATGAACGCGGAGACAAATTCGCACTACGCATCAGAGGAAGATTCTTGCTTCAGGATGCAGTTGATGAAGACAAGAAAGTCATCGTCAAGGCAGGAACACTTTTGAATGAACAAGTAGTTGAAGAAATTATTGCAGGTGGAGTAAAGAAGGTAATTGTCCGTTCCCCTCTTCACTGTCATTCAAAGTTTGGCGTCTGTCAGAAATGTTATGGTATCGATCTCTCAGTCGGAAGACTCGTTGAGATTGGAGTTCCGGTTGGAGTTATGGCAGCACAGTCAATTGGAGAACCGGGAACACAGCTTACCATGAGAGTCCGTCACTTTGGAGGAATTGTCATTTCCGACGTTACGCAAGGACTTCCTCGTGTAGAAGAACTCTTTGAAACACGCACACCAAAAATAGTGTCACCAATCAGCGATATTGATGGAAAAATATCCGTCCAGGAAGATTCTGAAAAAGAAACGTACACAATTAAAGTCATCCCGACAGATACAACGCAAAAAGAAGAAGAGTTTATCGTCCCAATGAGCCAAAACCTGAAGGTAAAGGACGGAGACATGGCAATAAAAGGAACTCAACTTTCTGAAGGATACCTCAACATCCATGATGTCTTGATGGTAAAAGGCCTTAAGACAGCTCAGATGTACCTTTTGAATGAAGTACAAAAAGTATATGAATCTCAAGGGATTGGTATTCATGACAAGCATTTTGAAGTCATCATCCGAAAGATGAGCGACAAAGTAACAATCGAAGATGAAGGAGACACATCGTTCATCAAAGATGAAGTCGTATCAAAAATACGATTTGAGGAAGAAAACAAGAAAGCGCTTGCCATCGGTGGAAAACCGGCGTCCGGCAAGGTGTCTATTCTTGGAATCACAAAAGCCGCTATTTATACGGATTCTTGGTTGTCCGCCGCATCCTTTGAACAGACAACGTCGGTTCTCAGCAATGCAGCAATCAAAAACAAGACGGACTTCTTGCTAGGACTCAAAGAAAATGTTATAATAGGCAGACTTATTCCTGTTACGGAAGAATTAATTGATAAATATTACAATAAATTTGTAGACACTTATGCCAACAATAAACCAGCTCTTGAAACACAAGAGACAAAAGCGAATTAAAAAATCACGTGCAGCCGCAATGAAGGCAAGCTTCAATGCACTGAAACGAAAGTATGTAGAGACAAAAAATCCGCTTAAACGTGGAGTATGTACTGTCGTCCGCACGATGACACCGAAAAAACCGAATTCAGCTCTCCGAAAGGTAGCAAGAGTCAGACTTTCCAATAAAATGGAGGTTACGGCCTATATCCAGGGAGTTGGACACAACTTGGCAGAACATTCAATCGTTCTTGTCCGAGGAGGAAGAGTAAAGGATCTTCCAGGTGTGAAATATCACATCGTACGTGGTAAATTTGATACTGCTGGCGTTGTTGGACGCACCACATCTCGCTCGAAATATGGAGCAAAGAGACCAAAAAAAGCAGCAGCACAGGCTTAATATTATAATTATTTCTCTATGCCAAGACATTCATATAAACGAACCCAAACAAAAAACGACCCAGTGTACAACAGTTTTGAAGTTGCGAAACTCATCAACTATTTGATGATCGGTGGAAAAAAAACAACTTCCCAAAAACTTGTATACACAGTCATGGAACGATTCCAGAAAGAAGGACTTGATCCTATCGAGACACTCGGCAAGGCACTTGCTAACGTATCTCCGGAACATGAAACAAAACCCCGCAGACTTGGTGGAGCTTCCTATCTTGTCCCAGTTGAAGTAAGAAGAGAGCGAAAGCTGTTCCTCGGATTAACATGGATAGTTGATGCTGCACGGGCAAAAACAAATAAAGAATTCCACACATTTGCGGAAAAATTGTATACTGAACTTAAGGATGCTGCACAGAACCAAGGTCAAGCGGTAACAAAACGAGCACAAGCCGAAAAACTTGCAGAATCAAACAAGGCCTTCTCCCACTTAAAGTGGTAATGTTAATTTAAATTTATATCGTATTTATGGCTCAGCAAAGTGTTATCACAAAAAATCGCAATGTTCCTCTAGATAAAATCAGAAATATCGGCGTTATCGCCCATATCGATTCTGGAAAGACAACAACAACAGAACGACTCCTTTTTTATACTGGACGCACCTACAAAATAGGCGACATCGATGACGGTGATACACAAATGGACTGGATGCCACAGGAAAGAGAGCGCGGAATAACAATCGTCTCAGCTGCTACAACAACATTTTGGAAAGAATATCGCATAAATATCATCGACACTCCCGGACACGTAGATTTTACTGCTGAAGTAGAACGATCACTTCGTGTGTTAGACGGAGGAGTTGTCGTGTTTGACGCAGAAGAAGGAGTGCAGAGCCAATCAGAAACAGTATGGAGACAAGCTGACAAATATAAGATTCCCCGTATCTGCTTCATTAATAAAATGGATAAGCTTGGCGCGGACTTTGAAGGTACTACTCAAGAAATTACTGACAGATTAGGAGCTCATCCTATTATAGTCACTTACCCTATTGGGAAAGAACATGAATTTACCGGAGTCATCGATCTGATGACCATGAAGGCATTTATTTACGACAAAGATGAAAAGGGTGTTGAATACACAACAACAGATGTTCCTGCACATTTGATGACAAAGGCGCAGGAAATGCGTGCAAAAATGGTAGAAAAAATTGCAGAAACAGACGACGTCCTTATTGAAAAATTTTTAGCAGGAGAAGAGATATCGATTGAAGAGTTAAAAGCAGCTTTAAGAAGGGCCGTTATCGCTTATAAAGTCGTCCCAGTATACGCTGGTACGTCTCTTCGAAACAAAGGCGTACAACCTGTTCTTGACGGTATTGTTGAATATCTTCCATCCCCTCTTGATCTTAAGGTGGTAAAGGGTATAAATCCTGACACGGGCGTTGAAGAAGAACGAAAGCTTATTTCCAATGAAAAATTTTCGGCAATTGCATTCAAAATTCAACTTGATCCTCACGTAGGAAAACTTACCTATACCCGTATCTATTCGGGAACCCTTGAATCAGGATCATATATTTACAACGTAAATAAACGCAAGCAAGAACGCGTCAGCCGTGTTCTTCTTATGCACGCCAACAACAGAGAAGAAATCGATAAGGCATATGCCGGAGAAATCATTGCACTCGTAGGACCAAAAGAATTAAGAACTGGAGATACAATGGCCGACGAATCAAGCCCGATTCTCCTTGAACAAATCGTGTTCCCAGAACCGGTCATCTCTCTTGCCATTGAACCGAAAACAAAAGCAGACCAGGAAAAACTATCATATACGCTACAACGACTTGCAGAAGAAGACCCAACCTTTAAAGTAAAAGTAAACCATGAGACAGGACAAACCGTCATGTCAGGAATGGGAGAACTCCACTTGGAGATTCTTGTTGACCGCATGAAACGCGAGATGAACATGGATGTCAATGTCGGAAAACCGCAGGTTGCCTACAAAGAAACAATCACCAAAAAAGCAGAAATTGACGCAAAATATATTAAACAATCAGGAGGTCACGGACAATACGGACACTGTGTACTTATCCTTGAACCGTTAGGAAGAGGAGAAGGATACAAATTCGAAGATAAGATAAAAGGAGGAGCAGTTCCAAAAGAATTTATCGGATCTATCGAAAAAGGTATTGTTGAAGCAATGGAAAAGGGAGTCCTTCTCGGATTCCCAATGACGGATATGAAAGTATCCCTTATTGACGGAAGTTACCATGAAGTTGACTCTTCTGATATTGCATTTAAAATAGCAGCATCTATCGGAATTCAGGATGGTTCCAAAAAAGCAGGACTTACACTGCTTGAACCTATCATGAAAATTGAAGTCACCGTTCCTGATGACTTTATGGGTGTTGTTATCGGAGATCTTTCGAGTCGTAGAGGAAAAATTCTTGGGACTGATAAACGTGGAAAGTCAACAATCATCAGAGGAAATGCGCCTCTTGCTGAACTTTCCGGATATGTGACAGTACTTCGATCCCTTACCGAGGGACGAGGAGTCGCGTACGTTGAACCGTCTCATTACGAAGAAGTACCACAAGGGACTCTGAAGACTCTCTTGGAGAAAAATGCCTCAGCTCGTTCATGAAGACGCTTATCGTATCAGATTTACATCTTACCCACGTCTTTGATAAGAAGAAGGCTGTTTTTTTACAGCAACTTATTGCATCCTGCGATAATGTCGTCCTTAACGGCGATTTTTGGGACGGATACAGAACGACGTTTGAAGCTTTCCTTGCCTCGGATTGGAATACGCTATTCCCTCTTTTAAAAGAAAAAAAGACCGTGTATCTCTACGGGAACCACGATAAGAGGAAATTCAGCGACGGGCGCGTATCCCTTTTTTCCGCTCAACAGAAGGACTCACATGAGCTTGTGCTGAACAACACGACATATCACATCGAGCATGGACATACTCTATACCCTTCTCTTGATGAAAGGTATGCCCTCTCCCGTAAATCCCTCTTCTATATAAATGTTGTTTCGCAGAATATTGAACGTTTCCTCGTCTTTATTAATAGTCCCCATAACTTTATCCTGAAACAGGGAAATAAAAAAATAAAGAAAAAACTGCAAAGCACCCAATTCCCTTATTGGTATTTGTGCGGACACGTCCACTATGCCGAACTTGACTCTAAAAACATGTTTGCCAACTCGGGATTTATTCAATTTGGAAAAGCTTCTTATCTTATAATAGATTCATCTGGACCGCATCTTCACACAAACCACTATAAATAACTGCTCATAGTAAAAACGTGTTGACAGAGTGAACTTTTGTTTACTATACTGGTAAACGATTGTTTACTTATTTATTATTTTTCCTATGACAGATAGAATCACGCTCCTCAAACATTTTTATAAAAAACACAGCCGCCTTCCTTCCTATTCGGAAATGCTCAAACTGTTTAACGTATCGTCAAAAAATGCGGTATTCAAGATGATAAACAAGTGGATTGAAGAGGGGTTCTTAAAAAAAGATGAGGGAAAACTTGCCCCCGCTGAAAAACTGTTCGCACTTCCCTATTTGGGAGTAATCAAGGCAGGATTTCCTATTCTTGCCGAAGAAAACAAAGAATATCTGTCGCTTGACGATTATCTTATTGGAGATCCTTCCTCTTCGTTTCTTCTTAAGGTAAGCGGAGACTCTATGGAAGGGGTTGGGATATTTGAAGGAGATATCGTCATTGTCGAAAAAAAGAGGGATGCCTCACTCGGCACTATTGTCCTTGCCCAAATTGATCGCGAGTGGACACTCAAAATATTACGGCGCGACAGATCAACGCGCAAGTATTATCTTGTAGCAGCAAACCCGAAATACCCGGACTTTTATCCTCATGAAGATTTGCAGATTTTCGGAACAGTAAAGGCGGTTGTTCGAAAGTTTAATTAACCGTTAGTTTATAGGAGCGCCATACGGTTATGTTTTTACATTATTCCTGGCCTGAGGCAATTCTCCACATTGACGGAGATGCATTCTTTGCATCAGTCATGCAATCGGTCAACCCGACGCTCAAAGATAAACCCGTTGTCACGGGCAAAGAACGGGGTATAGCCACGGCAATTTCCTACGTAGCAAAAAAACAAGGCGTGAAGCGGGGCATGACTTTCTCTGAAATAAAAAAGTGTTGTCCCGACTGTCTATATATCGAGTCCGATTATGACCTTTTTTCCCTCGTCTCAAAACGCATGTTTGACATTATCCGTTCATACTGTCCGTACGTAGAAGAGTACTCCATTGACGAAGGGTTTGCGGATATTAAAGGATTACGACGCATGTACCACAGGTCATACGAAGAGATTGCCCTCATGATAAAGGAGACAATCGAAACAAAACTGAACCTGACGGTATCCGTCGGGCTTTCCGTCACAAAATCACTTGCTAAGCTTGCCTCCTCGTTCCGTAAACCGTCCGGATTTACTCCGGTGAGGGGAAAACATATAGAATACCTTCTCAAAAACAGACCGGTTCAGGATATTTGGGGTCTCGGGCCCAATACTGCAGCATACCTCCGGCAATTTAATATAAAAACCGCTCTCGATTTTACGCTCCTTACACAAGAGTTTGTCTCCTCTCACCTTTCAAAACCCTATCTTGAAATCTGGCAGGAATTGAGAGGAAAAAAAGTATATGAACTGCAGACTCAAAACAAAACGACCTACAAATCCATCTCCAACACCGAAACATTCGCCCCTCCCACAAAAAGCAAAGAACTTCTGTGGGCATATCTTCTGGAACATGTCGAGAATGCGTTCGAAAAAGCACGTACCTATCATTATGTCGTAGGGAGCGTATCTTTGTTCCTTAAAACCCAACAATTTGAATACCGGCAGATTGATATTCCCCTTTCGGTCAAAACCGGATATCCGCGCCTGATTCGCGATGAGCTCTACAAAGGTTTTGAAAAAATATATTCCCCTCTCTATGTATATCGCACCACGGGATGTATCATAACCAATCTGGGAGATACGTCTTCAACACAAGTTTCGCTCTTTGAAAATCAGGAAAAACAAAATAAGACAAAAAAACTATATGAAGTTATTAGTGCAAAAGAAGCTATACGTTTTGGTTCATCACTCCTTATCCCAAAAAAGAAAATGGTTGCAAAAGAAAAACCGATCACTGGAATCCCTTTTTTATCATTGCAGCAAATGAGTTAGCGGACAGTTTGTATGATCATGTTTCTTTGCAACACAATACTTCCTTCCGTACTCTATTAAAAGATAGGTAAACCCGAGCCATTCTTTTTTTGGCAGCAGCTTCATAAGTGCTTTTTCAATCTTTTCAGGCTCAATTTCTCTCGTTAAACCCAGTACTTTTGACAGGCGTATGACGTGCGTATCAACCGCTATTCCTTCGACAATTCCATAAGCATTCCCCAACACTACATTTGCCGTTTTCCTCCCCACACCGGGTAAAGAAATCATCTCTTTCATGGTTTTGGGAACGTGTCCGCCAAACTTTGTTTCGATTATTTGAGCGGATGCAATAATATGCTGTGCTTTCGTGTGATAAAATCCTGCCGAAAAAATATCTTTTTCAAATTCTTTTATGTCGGCGATCGCATAATCATGAAGCGACCGATACTTTTTGAATAATGTCTGTGTAATTTTGTTCACCATTTTATCGGTACATTGAGCGGAAAGTATTACCGCAACAAGAAGCTCCCAAGTGGATGAATACTGCAACATTATTTTCGCATCGGGAAACAGTTTTTTGAGCTCTCTTAAGATGATCCGAACCCGTTCATTTTTTGTCATAGAAATAAAGAACAATTTTACTTTATCAAATAGGTTCCCTGCGCCTCTATTATAAAACCTTCCTTCTCAAGTTGGGAAATGGCGGTAAACAAACGTTCATCCTTGTCGTACAAATCCTCCAATTCTTTCTTTGTGTGGGGACGCTTCAAAAGAAGAGCGATTACTCCCCCGCGAACTTCGCGCACCGAGCCTTTGAATGCAGATTGTTTTTTATAATGCCTGCTTTTTTTGTTGGGGTTATTCCCCAGCGTTGCAAGATACGCCCCATAATCCATCAGAGCCCAATACCATTCCCGCGGATTTTTTGCATCAAGCGTTTTTTCCACCAAGGGAAGAATATCCCTGTCGTTTACGTCCGCTTTGTCGGCAAAATAATGATGTATAAACACCCGTCGAATATTCGTTTCGATAAAAACAACCGGTTTGTTGTATGCAAATGCTGCAATGGAGCTTGCCGTTGCCTGCCCTATTCCGGGAAGCGCGTCAAGAACAGTTGGATCTTCGGGAAGACGGGAGTTGTGCTTTGTAACTATTATCTCAGCTGAGGCTTTTAAGTATAAAGCGCGTCTGTTATAGCCCATTCCGTGCCACACGGAGAGCAAAGTGATCGTATCAGCCTTCGCAAGTGACGCAAAGCCGGGAAACGCCTGCAGAAACTGAGGATATTTTATTTTGACGCGGGCAACCTGCGTTTGTTGCAACATCACTTCGGAAACAAAAATACTGTAAGGAGAAGTATCATCGCGCCACATCATGGGTCGCTTATTTTTTTTATAATACTCCCAGATGATGTTTTGAAATTGGATATCCTTCTTTTCCATTATGTGCATTTTACATCATTCTTTTTTCCTTCATACTGATATATGATTCGTTTGTCACAACGACGTGGTCAAGCACTTCAATTCCCAGTATTTCCCCTGCTTTCACAAGACGTTTTGTCGTCTCTCGGTCTTCGTGAGAAGGAGAACAGTCTCCTGAGGGATGGTTGTGCGCAAGGATTATCTGTCCTGCATGATGGCGCACTGCCGGCTCAAACACTTCCCGCGGATGCGCAATGCTTGCGCTGAGCGACCCTATCGATATGACTTCCTTCTGGATCATTTGGCTGCGCATATTCAGATAAAAAACGACGAAATATTCTTTCTTTTTTGCCGCTTCATCCCGCATAAGCAGCCAAATATCACCTGGCTTTGCAATAAGCTTCGTCTTTTTGCTTCCGTAGAGCCGTTTCCCCAATTCCAGAGCAGCAAGCACAGTTACTGCTTTATTATTTCCCATTCCTGCAATTGAAGAGAGCTCTTCAACCCCTATGTGTTTTGTTGAAGAAAGACAGGTGTTCACGTCATGAGCAACCCTGACAGTATTTTTCCTTTTTACTCCTCCTCCCAGCAGCAAAACAAGAAGCTCCACAGCTGAAAGCTGCTCGGGTCCCTGCCGAATTAGTTTTTCACGGGGCGTTATTGTATGGGTTATTTGAGCCATTCTATATAGTCACATCCTGTCGCTATGCGATTGACTTTGTCCCATCCTCCGGTTGAACATTTTTTCATTTTTTTTCCTGTTGCGGTTTCCATCTTAACCAATTTTGCACCGCACTTCGGACATTCTTCATCAAGCTGTTCGACAACCGGTTTTACCCATTCGAAATAGTCACAACCGGACGCAGTTTTTGTTTTCGGATCCCATTTGGAGGTTGAGCATTTTTTCATCTTCTTGTTAAAGCGGGTCATCATCATGACGAGCGGGGCTCCGCATTTCGGACATTTTTCATCAATTGTTTCTGGTTCAAACGGAAGCCATTTTACGAAGTCACACCCTTCTGTTTGGTGGGTTTCCTGATTCCAACTGCCAGTTGAGCATCTCTGAAGGCGTTTTCCTGATTTTGTTGTAACGACTTCTCCAAGCGGAGCACCACATTTCGGACATTTTGTCTCATCCATACGTAAATAAGAAACTAATAATAAATTTTAAAGTGTCCATTCATTATAGCGTCTTATGTGCCGGATTTTGTTTCATATTTATAATCACTTCCATGATGGGCGCATTTTCTCCCCCTGTCAATAGATTATAAGCCGCAAAATAAGTGCTTTTCATTGTCACAATACCATTTCTTACCATATTAGTGGTGAGGGAGCTATGATATACTTTATTCTTGGAGAGGTGGCAGAGTGGTTGATCGCGCAGGTTTCGAAAACCTGTATGGCAGCAATGTCATCGAGGGTTCGAACCCCTCCCTCTCCGCATTTTGATAGAAAGTCCTACTAGACCCTTCAACCCTCTCAGATTGGCCCATTGGGGCTTGCTGAAAAATAATCAGAAACATCAATACTCCCAATACAGTCCTGTAGAATGAAAAACAGCCTAAAAAGCCCTCAAGGGAAATGTCGTTGGTTCTAACCTTTTTGTATTATTTGGGTTGTTGCACCCTTCTCCAATGTTTGTGAAGTTTCGTTCGAATCCCTTCTCCATTAACAATAGCTACTAAGTTAAAGTCCCAAAAGCTCATCTATTACTGGCTTATTGAAGCCGATAACTATTTGGTCGTCTATCCAAAGTTGTGGAACACCCATTTCTCCGGATCTTTCTACCATTGCTCTTGCTTGATTTTGATCCTGTGAGACATCAATGTCTTCAAAGAGTACTTTTTTGTTTTTTAGATAATCTTTCGCCATATGGCAATAGGGACATGTGGGGGTTGAAAAGACTTTTACTGTTTTCATACTATTTTTTGGTAATTATTAATTAATGAACTGATAACTTTCTTTTGTTTCTTTAATGACTCTATCCAAGAGGATAAATATGTTTTCCCTTCTTTCGTGATCGTATAACTATATCGTTTTGGTCCTATCGTTCCCTTTATTGATTCTCGAGTAACATACCCTTGTTTTTGCATTCTTGATAGACAACGATAGAGGTTTCCTATATTTACCTCGCAGATACAGCTTTCTTTCAAAGCTTTTTGTATTTCATAACCATAACTGGGTTTTTTCAACAGTAAATACAACATCCCTGGTTCAAAAAAGTTTTCTACGACTACTTGTGAGCAATTGGTTCTCATATATTGATTTACTTAACTATATGTAAGTTTATTATAGTATAATGATTTTGTCAATTACAATTTTTATACATTTACTTATGTGTCCTATGTTAAAAACAAATGAAGGAAAAACAGATCGCATAATTCGTATTGTGTTGGGAATTATTTTATTGGGATTAGCTTTTTTTAATCTCACTGGAGCAGCTCAAATTATTGCTGGTATTGTGGGAGTAATAGCTCTTGTAACTGGAGCAATTGGATTCTGTGGATTATATAAAGTCCTTGGAATCTCAACGATGGAAAAGAAATAAAATATTTCTTTAACTACAGTGTTTACATAAATCCTTTAGTTTTTCTCCCACACCAACTGGAACAAGTTGGATTGTGGAGTGATTGATTTTATATGTCGATAACAGCGTCTGTTTAATCGCCGTAAGTTTCTCCGCATATAAAATATCAGATGATAGTCCATCAGAAACGATATGCGATGTGAGAAGTATATCTTTTGATCCTGTCTTCCACACATGTAAATCCTCAACCGACACGATCCCTTCAATCGACAGTAAATCTTTCTTCAATTTTTCAATGTCTATGTCTGTTGGGACTCCCTCCATAAGGACGTGTAGAGTTTCAAGAATCAACGTCACAGCTTCTTTGGCAAGTAGTACTGATAATATCAATGAAATACCCGCATCTGCCCATTGCCAATTAAAAACCAACACCAGGATTGCTGCCATAATTACTCCCGCAGAAAACAACGCATCTTGCAGAGAGTGGAGAAAGGCGGACTTTATATTCATACTTTCCTCAACATGGTCATGTAATAATTTTGTTGCTATCATATTCCCAGCAAAGGCAACAATAGCCATTATCAGCATCCATCCTCCCTCAACTGTTTGAGGATGAATGAATCGCTGAATTGCCTCGTATCCGATAACGATTATAGAAACAAGAAGAAAGACACTATTGAGAAGGGCAACGAGGATCTCTGCTCGTTTATAACCATAAGAATGCTTTGTGTCGATTTTCTTTGAGCTTGCCCGTTCCCCAAACAGGCTCATCACCATAGCTCCCACATCAAAGAAGTTGTGAACTGCATCAGAAATGATTGCCAGACTCCCGATAAGTAATCCCACTATGATTTCGACTACCGTTATAACGATATTAATCCCGATTGATATAAGTAGATTTTTTTCTTTCATATTAAAATATAAGAAGTGAAATGATAATTGTTCCGAGGATAACCCACAGAACATCCTTTTTGAATTTAACAACCAAAATAAGTGATGCAAAAAAGATTACCCATGTCTGCCAATTGACGAGTGACTTCTCTCCAAACTGAAGAGCAATTGCACTAATAATACCTATAAAGCCCGCAAGAAACCCCTTGATTACCACTTTAACAGATTTGAGATGCTTGATTCGTTCGTGAAATCCTCCAAAGATTACGATTAATACAAGCGAGGGGAGGAAAATAGATACTGTAGCGACAATTGCTCCAGCCCATCCCATTACTTTATATCCGATAAATGCAGCAGTAATAAGCACTGGTCCAGGAGTTATCTGACCCACCGCCAATCCATCTTGGAATTGTTTGAGCGTTACCCAATGATTTTGGTCAACAGTCATTGACTTCATTAAAGGTATAACACTAAATCCCGAGCCGAGTGCAAAAGTACCCATGTGGATAAAGGAAGTGATAAGTAGTCCTGCTGTTGGAATAAAATACCAAAGTGATAAACCAATACAGACTATCCCAATTAGCAAATAGGTAAAGTGTGATTTAAAAATATTGCCCCATATTACTTTTTCTTTTCTCTCCTTCTTTATTTGTCCTACCGTCTCTTTCTCAACTCTCACATCATTCATAAAATAGTACAAAATAAATCCCAGCGACCCCGATAATAGATATATGAATGAGGCATTTATTTGAGTGAAAAAAGCAAGAAGAAATGCAGGTATTGCAATAACCATTGCTTTAATCCAGTGTTTTCCAATTTTGCCAAAAACTGGCTTACTCAAATTCATAAGTGCATTAATCAACAGAGCAACAACGAGTGCCCCAAGACCTGTGAATATTTTTTGAACAAAACTAATGTTGTTGTACTGAAAATAGAATTGGGCAATTATCGTAGTGAAAAGAAATGCGGGAAGTACATACAGTCCCGCCCCAAGTATCCACCCTCCAACTCCTTTCACCTTGTATCCCAAATACCCAAGGAGAGTCACACCTGTTGCTCCAGGAAGGATGTCTGCCAAACTAAGAGAATTCATAAACTCTTCCTCAGTAACCCATTCTTTCTTATGGACTATTTTTTTCTTCATTTGACCAAGCACCGCTGGTCCTCCATACCCCGTGAAGCCGATATAGAGAATAGTCTTTGCAAATTCTTTGAAGGTTGGTTTATTCATCTAGATAAAGTAATAAAATACAAAACTAAAATTCGTGTGTAATATATGCCTACAATTATGAATGTTGAAGAAACTACATACCGTGTTATCTTTTCAATTTTAGAAACAATAGTAAATGCCTTACTCATCTTCTTTATACTAAAAGCAATAAGAAATGAGAAGAGAATAACTGGTAAACCTGTGCCAATCGCGAACAAAGGAGGGAGCAATAATGCTTCCTTTGATTTTAGAATAAGGGGAATTAGAACTCCAAAGAAAAGCACCCCACTATAAGGGCAAAAGGCGAAAGCAAACAACATCCCTAAAAGAAGAGCTCCCACATATCCTTTTGTTGCAATCCATATTTTGAATTTCTCAATAGGCTGATTGTTTGTTTTTACATTTAGTTTTATTACATCAAGCATAATCAGGCCAAGAATGATTAGGATTGGGCCAAGGACTTTATCTCCCCATCCTTGAAAGAGTCGAGACACCTTAAATGTTGAAAGTCCAAAATAGATAAGAGTCGCAAGAAGTGAATAACTTATAGCCCTCCCTGATGTGTAAAATAGACCATTTAAAATGGTGTTCTTTGGCTTTTTTATATCTTTCGATATATAAGCAATGGCGGTAATATTTGTTGCAAGAGGACAGGGGCTTATTGAGGTAAGCAAACCAATAAGAAACGCTGATAACAAGGGAATGTTATGTGAATCTATAAATCCATAAATAAGACGTGTTATATCCATTGTTATAGTAACGTCTTAAGTTGTGTTGAGAGATAATTTACAAACGCCTGATCATCTGTTAAATACTGCCATACTTTCATGTTTTTAACGATATTATCTTTTCCGTCCTTAATGGCATTTATATAGAGAGAAGACCCGCTTGCTTGATAGAGATTCATCATCTCCTCATTTTCTGGAAGATCAACGTTGATAGATTTAAACTCCATTTTTCCACTCGCTATTTCATTTGCAAATTGCTCTGACACCGTCTTTTCAGATAGTCTTCCAAGCGCAGTGCAGGAAGCACATCTTTGTGTTGCATGAAAGTTGGCAATGATAATCTTATCTGCTTTTTTTATTTGAGGGACCTCATCTACTCCTCCCGTAGCAACAGTTTGAACCTTTTGTACATCTTCCTTTAACACTATTTCCTTTTTTGGTAAAAGCTCATTTATGATAAGACCAACAAGAATCAGAATCATAATCCCAAAGAAAACATTTTGTTTGCTGAATTTCATATTCAAGAACTGAATTTATAAAATAGCGTTAAAGATCCATCCCATTATCATTATTCCAATAATTGTTATGCCAAAGAATGCAGCTAACAGTTGCCATTTCATGACTTTCTTTAAAATCATCGATTCTGGAATAGATACAGTAACTATTGCGGTCATAAATGCGAGTGCTGTCCCCAAAGGAACTCCTTTTTGGACAAGAGCTTCCATAACAGGAATTACACTCACTGAGTTTGCATAAAGCGGTGCTCCAAGAAGTGTGGCAACTGGTACGGCCCACCATGATTTATTTGACAAATACTTTGCTACCAAAGAAGCGGGGACAAAGCCATGAATAAGAGCTCCGATTCCTACTCCTAATAACACATAAGGAAAGACACTTTTGGTTATATTCATCCCATCAGTCCAGAAGTACTTTAGTAGTTCAATTAGTGGAAGTGGCGTTCCTCCGTTTTCTTGTTCTACTTGTACTCTTGACTTGAATTTAAGAAGTTCTGGCTTGATATACTTTTCCATTCCAAGCTTCTGGATAATAAATCCTCCTACTATTGCAATTAGCATTCCTACAACATTATAGATAATAGTTACTTTCATCCCAAACATTGCAGGGAAAAGATAAAGAGACGATTCATTCACAAGTGGTGAGCTGATAAGAAAGGCAAAAGTTACTCCAAGCGGAATCCCTGCTCCTACAAATCCAATAAAAAGTGGGATTGAGGAACAAGAACAAAAGGGTGTGACTACACCAAGAAATGCCGCAAAAAGATAATCCAATCCAAACCATCGACGCTTAAGAAGTAAATTCCGTACTTTCTCCATTGGAAAGTAGTAGCGGGTAAAGGCCATAAAATAATTGATAACAATAAGTAGCAGTCCAATCTTTATCGTGTCATAAATAAAGAAATTGATTGTATCGCCCCAATATGAATGAGGAATTATTCGGAACCACTGATAAGTTGCAAGATCAGCAAAGAGTTGAACAGGCTTAAATATATCCATTGTTATTTTGTACTTTTAATAAATTTCTTTATCTTCTCAATATCTGGTGTAAAGCCTGTCATAACAACTTTGTCATCCACGGCAAGGGCTGGGCTACTCATAACACCTTTTTCTATCAATGCTTGCATACCTTCTGTGCCACTCAGATATTCAACCTTATCTTTTAGCCCCATTTCTATTACGGCTTTCTGGGTAATTTCATATAACTTCTTGCAGGTAGGACATCCGCTTCCCAATACTTGAATTTTCATAAAGTAAATAATAAATTAATAATTTTTTCTCCTTTTTTTGTGAGCGAGTAATAAACACGAAGGCCTTTCTTTTTATCTTCCACAATGCCCGCATCCTTAAGGTCTTTCAGGTGATGAGAAATTAAGCTTTGTGAAAGATTAACATGTTCCATCATCTCGCAGACGCAATGCTCACCTTTCTGTAAAACACAAAGTAATCTGAGCCTGCTTTCTTCAGAAACAAGCCTTAGGAGAGATGATAAGGATGTGACTTGTTTTGATTCCTTGGTTAACGACGTACAGCAACTATATGAACTCATATTCATATAGTTTACTCCACTGGATACCCTCTGTCAATGGGGATTTCTATACTTACTTTAAACAACAAGGAAGAAAACTGAGGAATGCCTCCTTAAAGCCTTTATACATATTTTTAAGAAGTCGTACGTAAAAATACGGATCTTTAATCTTTGTCATTAATGTATCCATTAGCTTTTCTCTATCCACAACACCCTCCTCCTGGCTTACAACCTCCACCCTTCCTTCTTAAGGACTCTACATATGCATCAAATTCTTTTTGATTCTTTGGTGGAAATAAATGAGGGTATGCTTCTTTAAATCCAGAAACCGCACTTTTAATAAAAGAGGTTATAATTTTTTTCATATTACTTTACCGCTGAAAAAGTAATGCTTAAAGCATATTTGTCCAAAAACATAGGAATTTCCTTAGTGATTTTAACTTCTGAAAATCCAGCTTTGCTCAATATACTTAAATAGTCCTTTTTAAGGATAGCACCGCTTACACAACCAGCCAGAAGATTGTCATCGTTTTTTAGCTCCTCTGGAAGTTCTTTTGACAGAACAACGTCAGAAATCATAATTCGTCCACCCGGCCTTAATACTCGGTAAGCCTCCTTAAATACTCTTTCTTTATTTGGTGCAAGATTTATTACGCAATTGGAGATAATAATATCAATCGAATCGCTATCTACAGGAAGATCTTCAATATCTCCTTTTTTGAATTCAACATTTTTTATATTGCCTTTGACCGCATTTTCCCTCGCTTTTTTAATCATCTCATCGGTCATATCGACTCCAATGACTTTTCCTGTTTCACCAACTTTACGAGAAGCCAAGAACGAGTCAAATCCCGCACCTGATCCTAAGTCCAATACAATATCGCCAGGCTTTATTGATGCTATAGCAAGTGGATTTCCACATCCCAAGCCTAAATTTGCCCCACTTGGAGTATTTGCCAGTTGAGTATCGGAATATCCTATTTTTTTACTCATTTCATCAAAGTTACCTCCTCCACAACATGACGAACCTCCGCAACAGGAAGTATTTTGTGTAGCAATTTGACCATACATTTTTCTTACCGTTTTCTTTACATTTTTCATATTGGTTAACCGCAACACCCGCCCTGTTGGGGTTTAACAAAGGGAATATTTATACCCCGACTTATGTCATCTACCAAATTTGCCACAAGATATTGGGCAGATCGTTGAGTTTTAATTAAGGACTGTATTTTTTGGTTCTTTTGCAGTTTGTAATTTAGATCTCTCGCTTTTTGCTCGACTTCTTTCAATCCATCAAAACCACCTTGACGGAACACGTTGTATGTTTGTTGTGCTTCTTGATAGTCGGTGAGTAATTTCTTTGCCTCATTATCATTCTCAAAATCGTCCAATGCTTTTTTATAAGCCAATATTTCCTCAGTCGCTTTTAATGATTCTATGTACTCTTTTGTTTTTGCTTCAATCGTTTGAGTTTTCATACTATTATTTGCACCCCTTTTTGGGGCTAAAATCTACACCTGTACTAATTTGTAATTGACTGCCTATTGGACCAGATACCTTTTTCGCCGCATTCACCGCCTTAAGGTATCGCATCGTTATAGGATTTCCCCGTATCTCCTTTAACTTTTGGGCAAGACTGGCTTCTTGTTCCGTACTGGTTGGCAATCCCTGCTTTTTCAACAGATCAATAGTGTTTCTTTGTTCTTCCTTTTCATCCCAGAGCTGCTTTGAATTCAAATCGCTTTCGAGACCTACCTTTGCATCTTTCAACTCCTGAAATTCAGGTATGTATTCGACAAGGTAGTTACAAAATTCTTGGATTAGTGTAGTTACTCTAGTATCCATAAATAGTAGTTATGAATTCTTTCCATATAATAAGTAACCAGCCTCTCTTAACTTGTCCGTTCCCATGAGATCATCAACTAATAGGGGTAATGTAACGATAGGAGCAGTAAAACGATTTTTCATTACTTTGAGATATTTTTCCTGCATCTTCTTTCTTTGGCTCAAATAGTCGTTGGTAACCGATGACTTGGGGAGAATGAGGTTGGCAATTATGAGGCTTGTTTTTACCTTTATTGATAATAATTCATCCATTGCACGAGATGCTTCCTCTATTGGCGTTGATTCTGGATACATCACAAAACTAAATGTCGTCTTTTCTGGGTCCTGAAGTAAATCAATAACCTCTTTGAATTGGGATTTGGTTTTCTTATCAACATCTGTTTCCCCGGTTGTAGTGAATGTTTTTATCTCAAGTTGTTTATTCCAATCAACCGGAAGCTCGAGTAAACGCAACGTGTGTCCAGTTGGTGCAGTATCAAAAACGATAACCTCATAATCTTTGCGTGTTACAAACTGTATGAACTTCTCAAACGTCGCCATCTCTTCGGTACACGGGGAATTGAGCTCCTCTTCAATTGCGATTATGCGTTCTGCGTCATATTTTTTTCGTGCCTCCTTAAGAATATTCTCCTTATATTCCTCAGTTGCTGCTTTTGCATCGATATGAGTAAACCAGAGGTTTTTTTCTCCCCTCAATAGGGTTGGTTTATCAGTTACTTCTTGATTAAAAACTTGTTTTAAGTGAGACGCCGGGTCCGTGGTCAAAAGAAGTGTCTTATAGCCTGCATTTGCAATCCACAACGCTGTTGCTGCTGAAACGGATGTTTTTCCTACTCCGCCCTTTCCTGAAAAAAAGATAAGTCGTTTATTATTCTTTTGCGGTGTTAATAATTTTTTTATCTTATTGTTTGGTTTTGGATATACATTTGAAATTGTCGCCTTCTCAACGGCTAATATTTTAAATACATAATTTGAAAGGAGTTGTGGAGAAGTATGTAATTCTTTTCCGATTTCTCTCAAAAGATCGATTCCTTTAATCTCACTTGCTCCTAGTTCAATTATCTTTGCGGGGACCTGGAACTCCTCATTAATTGATTCCAAAAATTTCTGTTGTTTCACGAAACGAGCAAACATAAATGGATTGTCACACACATCCATTGGATAGACTCCATTAATAATGATCTCCTGTGAATTAATATCTAATTTTGTCAGCTCTCCAATGGATCTTTTTGCTTCGTATATGGGAGTAGCCTCAGGACGAAGAACAAATATGAAGGTTGTTATTGCCGGATCTCTCATCGCAGCAATGGCCCGGTCGAACTTAGCTTTTGAATTGGCTAGTGCGGCTGCAGGACCGATGCATGTTTGACCTCCGCTGCCATCTTTTGCGGCTTTTTCGATAACGCCACTCCATTGCACGGGCAACTCCAATAGTCGAAGCGTGTGACCAGTTGGCGCAGTGTCAAAAATAACAATATCAAAATTCCCGTCTTGAACAAAGTCAGTAAATCGATCAAATGATGCCATCTCTGCAGTGCAAGGGGAACTTAATTGTTCTTCAAGCACTCTAAAGCTTTCTTCAGGAATGAGCCCTCTTAGGGGAGATAGTGTTTTTTCTTTATATTCATTAGTAGCCTTATCAGGGTCCAACTCCATTGCAAACAAATTATTTACTTTGGCAATGGGGGTGATTTTGTGGCCAATTGACTGTTCAAAAACATCTGCTAAGTTTGATGCAGGATCGGTCGTGATAATAAGGGTTTTTTTACCAAGCTCTGCAAGGTGGATTGCAGTGGCACATGACATTGTAGTTTTACCTACTCCGCCCTTTCCTGAGAAAAAATAGAATTTTGTTTTCATTTTTATTTCAAATAACTTGTAAACTCATCTTTTGTTGGATAACTTCCCGTTTTTACCACCACATCATTAACAGTAGTCACCGGCAATACCTTCAATTGTTGTTGTTGAATGAGCTTTATTACTTCGGGATTCTCCTTAAATTTTTCAGGACTCTGTGTTATCACGTAGCGCTCAATGTCTGTACCTGATTTTTTTAATTTTGTAAATATTTCCTGAAACTCTATTAATGTTTTATCAGGGTTAGGGCCACAAACTCCTGAAGAACAACACATAGGAGGATCATATACGACTATTTTTTTGCTCATATCTTTTTGGGTAGGGCGCAACAGACATCATGCTCGGAGCATGGTTTGTCTTTAATATTAGTAATGGCGAACTCTTTTATAAACGTTTTTTCCAGCTTGTCAAACACGTCCTTATTTAATGAACAGTGAATCCATGATCCAACCTTGCGATCGATAATGAGCCCCGCTTCACGAAGTTTATTTAAATGATGAGAAACCAATGATTGTTCCAGCCCTAATTCCTCTGCAATAGTACAAACACATTCTTCACCTTTCATGAGATGTTTCACTATTTTGTATTTGCTTTCATCTGACAGTAATTTAAAGAGTTTTGTTAGTTCCATAAGATATGAATGAACATTCATATCATACTTATAATACATCAACTTGTCAAGAACAATTCTCAAACAGCCTCTATTTAGAGAGAGCAATCTGTCTTTGAATTAATTCAAATTTTGAAGTTACTCCGCTAAGAATCTTTATTCTTTCCTCAGGTGTTCCATACTGCAGTACGTGTAGAAGATAATCTTTAAGCATTTGAATTTGATCTTCTTTTGGTTGAGTTACAATATTATTCCCATCGTTATATTTTGTTAGCTCAAGTTTAGAGTTCCTTTCTTTTAATACAGAATTTTTTATATGCTCTAATCTCGAGATTTCATTCTGAAATTCGGATAGGAGAAAAGAGGTTTTGAGTTTTATATTTGGTAGATGAACGACGAGTTGTTTGATTAACTCAGTTTCCGTTATATATGGTTCTTTGCATTTGTAATCTTTCTTGCGATTACAGTGATAATAAATATGAGAGTGAACTCTGTTATTTACCAAATGCTTGTATTTAATTTCCGCTGTAACGCTCCCTCCACAAGACCCACACTTACATATTTTTTTAAATGGAAATAGTTGTCTATTCCATTGCTTCGGTGCAACCTCAAGTTGAATCTGGACTTTCTCAAATATCTGCTTTGAAATTATAGGTTCGTAATTGCCCTTATATCTTTTATTCCCATACATAAATTCTCCGTAGTAAAAAGAGTTACGCAGGGCAACATATACTTTACTCAAAGGCATCATACAATTATTTTTTGTTCTATATCCGATATCGTCCAACCATTTCTTCACCATTCTTCCCGAGAACCCTTGATTTGCAACTTTAAGAAACATCTCTCTGACTATTGGTGCTCGTACTTCATCAACGCAAACAGTGGATATTCTATTTGCCTTCAGAACATTTTTATAACCAAGTGGAGCAAGTCCTGGTCGAATACCATACTCACATTTATTTCGTAATCCTCGCTTAACATTTACTCCTCGATTATCATTTTCTAATTTTGCTTGACTACACAAGATCATGAGAAGAAACTTTTCATTTGGATTATTCGAGAATGATTGAGAATATGTCCTAATGGTTTGCAATTTTCCTTGATCCATCAGGTCTACAATTCTTCCTAAATCGCCTGCATTTCTACTTAAGCGGTCGGGGGCCCAAGTAAGGATTGCGTTAAACTTCTCTTCGTTTATGCCTTGGAGAAGATTATTAAACTCTGGTCGTTGTCCTGATTCTTTTGCAGAATGACTCTCCGTAATTATTGATGTTACATTGAGTCTTTCTTTCTTAGCCATCTTCTTCATTTCACTCAGCTGTCCATCAATGCTCATCGCCTGACGCTCATCTGATTCACTCGATTTGCGAGCATATAAGCAATACTTTATGTTGTCATGACAATCCTTCATACAGTTCAAGGGTATCGGAATGGATGTTAAAGTCAAGCGAAGAAGTGAGTTCTTTTACCTTCCAAAAAAAATAATTGCAACGTATATCGTTATACAAATAAAGGCAATTATGACTGATCCAGTTTGGATATGTGAGAATATATTGTTCATTGTTACTTCCAAATTTATCCCCTTATAGATTTCCTTTGGATATTTATCTCCATAATTTGTTTTATTTTTAAACATCCATAGAAATAAATTTTCAGACAATCTCTCATAATAGTCACCAGCCTTATTCAAGAATTCATTCATTTTTGTAAAGAGAAGTAATCCCGTGATAGCTGTAACAAGAGATGAAATAAAAGCAAGAAATATAAGAACTTTTCTATACATGGGTCCATGTAATAAATCACCAAACTGTAATGACACTCCAATAAAGCCTATTAAGATAGTTGTAATTGCTAGAGCAGTTTTATTTCCTTCAGCATAATAGATGACACCTTCTTTGTGATAGTTTCTTCCATATTCCTGCCATCGTTCGGCAGATTTAACATAATCAATTCCTTTTACTGTCATGCGTGTATTCTAGCACAATAAAAACCTCCCTTATTTAAGGGGAGGTTTTCAAGGAGTTATTCTTATTCAAGTTTCACTTCAACCCCTTTATTAAATACTGATCCTTTCAAAAGAATTATTGGACTTTTCATTCCTTCTGGAAGATCAAATACGAGGTCTCCTGAAACAGAAAGACTTGGTTGGATTTGTTGCAAGAACATGTCTGTTTTACCTTCAGACATACTCTTTGCTGTTTGACCGTCAATTGAGCGTTCAAACTCTCTTCCTTCCGCATCTTTTACTTTTGCCATTGATGAATCAAAGGTCGCTGTTTTCTTCCCCTTATTCTCAACTTTCATTGCAATGACATAGAATGTTCCTTGAGCGGTTTTCTTGCTGTACTGATTACCCAGTGTTTTTACTTTCTCAACTGAGGTAACGGTAAAAGCAAGATCCCCATCTTGGACTGTTTCATTCAAGCCCGCTGTCTTAGGAGCTTCGCTGGTTGTTTGAGTGGTTCCACTCTTTGGAGTAGATCCACCTTTGTTTCCAGAAAGTGCACCGATAACGATTAGGACTAGAAAGATAATACCGATCCATTTAAGAATCTTTTTCATGTAGTTTCACCCCCTTTCAGCATAAGTGTATTCATAACCTTATAGCCTCAAATAGTTGCTGACAGGGGGATACGAACAAAGCTCCCCGTCA
The DNA here is from genome assembly GCA_021833625.1 of bacterium. Taxonomy (GTDB): domain Bacteria; phylum Patescibacteriota; class Microgenomatia; order UBA1406; family GWC2-37-13; genus JAKBEU01. The sequence goes on along the minus strand of JAKBEU010000002.1, from coordinate 7,373 downwards.
GCCGGCTTGCGCCCATATGGGTTTCCCCATACGACCCCTTGAGGTTGCTGAACGAGGAGCTCTCGTTCTCTCAAGGGGTTTTATTGCCATGCCCAATTTCTTACAAAACTGAGTTTAGGCAATCCGAATTGTCAGATATATTATATCAACTTCTCCCTACAAACCTCACTCCTAATGAATGACATACTTTCTATCCGATATCAAGTGGTGATTCATCTTTTTTGAGCTTTCCCCAATTTGCTTTTTCAAGGCATAAATTTTCTATATGAATAAGACCTAAATCTTTAATTGTATTCATTACATACTCATGAGAATCTTCTTTGAAGTTGCGAGGAAATCTCAATGCTTTTGCTTCAAGTTCGTGTTCCATATATGTGACATAATCGGGGTGATTTTGATCTATGATAAGCGAGAAGAGAATGTCATAACACGAATGATTTTTAGTAATGGTTGTACTCTGAAATTTATCCTCTTCTATTTCTTCGGGAGACCTTTCTCGTTGAGAGAACATTATCTTTAGATATTCTAAACACTTTAGGTCTTTCTCATCTACCAACCGTTTAAGAAAATAATTAAGAATCAAAATATTATCGATAATTTGGATAAATAAATGGAGGACTGTCGTAAAAGACTCAACCAGCTCAATATAAGCCATTCGTTTTTGGTTTATGTAAGAGTACCCCGTAAATTCAAGTAATGTTCCCGTAATAGGATCGTCACGATGAGATTTCATTAACATATTTGTAATACAATCTGCTCGGAGTGTTCTTAGTTCCTGTAACAGGATAAGTCCTTTATATGCAACTTCTCCGCAGTTAGCATCCATTTCAAAAAGATTGTTTGCTGCCCACTGATAACAGTCATATTCTTCGCCTTTATACGAAGAGTCAAATGAAGTTATATTTTTAAGCTGATAAGGAGACAGAATGGTAGGGAGATTTCCTACATCAATATATGTGTTGGTCCAATGGGTAATCTTCTCAACTTGTTCAAATCGATATTTTCTATCCAAATATTGAATTTTAATCGCCTCATACGGAGTAAGTGTTCCACTTGAAGCGATTTGCTCAATTAATGATTTTGTATCCATTTTTTTACCTATTTAATTTGTTACGTTTCTCCCGCAACATAACTTCACTCATTATTTCTGCTTCAGTTTTGCGTAGAGAAATATTTTCAATTTTCATTTGAGTCATAAAGAGTTTGAGAATAAATTGGGCGTGATTCTCACTTATTTTTCCTCTGATAACATAGGTTGTGAGAAGTTCCTGTCCCTTTTTAAATGAACTTGGATTGTAGAGGAGGGAGGATAACTCTTTTATCTCCTCATCTGTTATATAAATCTTTTTGTCATTAATTTCTGGGTCAACGTTATTGAGCCAATACATTGCAGCGGTAAGGTTTCCACTATTTATAAGGTGAACAAGTTGTGTATAAGCCATATCGGTCACATCCTTTTTGCTTTCTTGAATATTCTCATACGCTTCTCGTTTAAATTCCGCATCTTCCAGTATCCAGCGATAAAAGGTCTTTCGATCAATTCCCGTTGCCCGACAGGCAGAGGAAATGGTGAAATTCTTAGTCAATCTCTCAAGAATCTGTTTTTTGAGAGTGGTACGCTGACGAATTGTCATGGTTCCAGTTTTGTAATGGGTAACTGCGGGAATATCCTTTTAAACCTGTCTAGTATTACTTGACAATAAACAAGTGAAATTTCTGTCATTATGCAAACTCGTCTTGTTTGTTGGCAGGCGATAAGGGTTGTTCCGCTTCCGCCGAATCCATCCCACACTACTTCTCCCATCTGGGTTGAATTGAGAATGAGATGACGGATCAAAGGAATTGGTTTCATTGTCGGATGTAATTTACTTTTCTGAGGTTTTGGATAACAAAGAACCGATTTATCCGTACTTTTATAGAATTTATGTTTCCCAAACCATCCGTAAAGAATGAGTTCGTGTTGTGGGTTATAGTCAAGTCTTCCGATGACACTATGGTTTTTTGCCCATATCAGAAGTTGAGAAAATTTTCCTCCCTCCTCCTCGAAGGCTTGTTTCACGCTCCATATCATACGATCAGAATTAAAGATATAAACGCTGTTGTGGCTTGCTAGATATGGATATACTGAATGGAGCCACGTGCGGGTAAACTCATTATATTGTTCATTGGTTTTCACATGATCGTTCACGATATCAGTTTGATTGGATAGCTTGGCAAACTCTCGCTTTCCTTCGACGAAATCGATCCCGTATGGAGGATCCACAGCGATACAGTTTATCTTTTTGCCCACAAGCATCTTTTCAAGAAGTACCGAGTCCTCTGCTTTTCCACATCCAAGAAATTGGTTTCCCAGCTTATAAATATCTCCTTTCTTAACTAAGTTTGATTGGTTTGATTCCTGTGAGTTGTTCATATCGGTATAAAATAAGATCGACAAAGACGGGATCGATCTCAATTAATAATGCCCGTCTTTTTAACTGTTCGGCTGCAATAAGCTGACTCCCACTTCCACCAAAACAGTCGAGAATATAATCATTAATTTTTGTACAGCGCCTTATTGCTTTTTCATACAATTGAGGAGGCTTCATTGTCGGATGAAGGTATTCATTTGAGGGAAGGCGATCAACAAGCCAAAGGGTCAGTAAATCCATAATGTCGTCGGCCGATCTATTTCCTGAGGTTACTTCTTTGTTTTGAATCTCATTCAGATTTCGGTTAGTTTCATTTATCCATGGTTTACCTTTTACCCCATAACAGCAGTATTCCGTCATTTTGTTAAAAGCTATTTTAGGAGTCACTGACTGATTATTCTTTATCCAAATACAGAGTCTTTCGTTTTTTAGCCCGAGCTCCTTATACAATCCTTGAACTAGCCACACATATTTTTCATCACACCAGTAAAAAATATGAGCATCGGGCAAAGCTACAGAAAGGGCATTTTCTAGAGATAATTTGAGAAGTTGTAGATATGCTTCATCTGTTCGATTATCCTTTTCTTTCCCCCCATAATGTCCATTATTCCCAACGCCTTTTGAGTAATCTAGTTTGATATTGTATGGGGGATCACAATTTATGTATGATATTTTTTCATCTCCTACAAGCTTCTTTACAATTGCGGGGTCTGTGCTGTCGCCACAAATGACTTTATGGTTGCCCAGTTGGAAAAGATCACCGACTTTTGTAATGGGGTTTTTAGTAACCTGCTGAATAGCTCTCTTTGTATCAAAATTATCATCCTCTACTCCTAGTTCATTATCCCAATACTTACCAAGATCAATTTCATCAAAGCCAACTTTGATTAGGTCATCGATTGCATATTCTTTAAGCAAATTCCAATCCCACGAGCCTTGGTTACGATTCAAGCGAAGGTTTAACTCTCGCTCAGTTATTTCATCCGCTACATTTATATACATAACGGAAACAAGTTCTATTTTGAGCTTCTTATATACTTCTAAGCGAAAATTTCCCCCAATCACAATTCCTTCTCTTCCAGAAGCTGAGTTGACAAGAAGCGGAATCACCATGCCAAATTTCTTAATATTCTCCGTAAGTTGTTCTTCCTCAGCTTTTGTATGAGTGCGAGGATTATTAGGATATGGCTTGAGACGGTCTATTGAAACCATCTCTATCTTGTGGGTTAGTTGGGGAACTGGTGAATTGATCATATGGTCTAATTGTAGTTAGAGCCATAGAACAGGTAAACGAGGATTTATATGAGAGAAATAATGAGTAGAAATGTGAGTGAAAATGACTAGTTGATTTTGGTCTTTGCAACAAGCTGTCTTGCTTTTTTTGGTTTTCTTATGTATTTTGTTATGCTTTTGACACGATACTCCTTAATACCTCGATATCTTCTCACATCTAATTTAAGTTTATTACCTGCAAGGTATTTTTTAAGATCTCGCATTACGAAGTTTCTAGCACGATATTCGATTTCATTCGATGGCTCTTTTTTTATTCCATCAAAGAGTTCGTCGGAAATTCTTCCTTTTAAATCGGCTCGAAGCATTAACTCAAATAATTGACCCACTTCTGATTGACGAGTAAATCCGCTGATATATTCTCCCTCAAGAGTAAATCCATCTCCAATAATTTGAACAGCAGTGAGCGGTAGCTCACGTTTTCTATTGGAAGAAGGGAGGGCTTTTTGCGGTTCAAAAGGTGTATTTGGTTGAATAAAAATACGAACGGGTTCCTGTGGCGTGTGAGAGTAGCCTGTCAAATCAAGAATTCCCTTAAAATCGGGAACTGGATTATTTATCGTTGGAATTTGTATGAAGGTAGTAATCTCACGAAATGTTTCTACTGCTTGAAGGACTCCACGAAGCTGCTCTGCAAATACTTTCTGCATTTCAACTATTTCTCTAATCACACCCGAGATTGTTTCGCTATATGCTTTATATGTATTTATAGCTTCAGATAGACCCTTTATAGCTGAAACGACTTGACTATGATCGATCGTGAGATATTGATACTGCAATAGGTCTCTCTTCGTAAGAATGATCCCTTCTTCAGGTTTAGCTATTGATGAGTTTCCTCTTTTAGCGAGAGATGTCTTTTTCACGTCTCAATTATACATCTGTGACGGTCTTTTTATATATGTGGCATTTGTGGCTTTTCAGCCTTGAGAATTATAGTTGCATACACATTTATTTAATCTTTGTGTTAGATTAGAGGGGTATATCAAAAGAATGTAAAAATTTGGTTAATTATATGCGCTGTATTATTTGTAAAAATAAATATAAGAACTTAGCAATAGATTATTGCAAAAATGGCGCAAAAGATATTTGTTTCAAATGCACTCTTGCTGGAAATGCAAATCATCAATGCGATCTTGATTGTATTGGCGCATTACCTACTCGCATTAAATCGTGGCCACTCAGTAATTCTGTCATCGGTTTAACCCCTATGGGTGAAATAAGAGGAGTAGCAGAAGAGTTCTTTCCAAGAATATTTCACTATATATGTTGCAACGTTGACAGCATAAATGTTACCTTAACAGATTTATACAATGTTCATATTGAGTTTGATTTTACTCTAACAGGAAATCCTAGATTAATCGAACAAGCATATATAAATGAGGGATGGAAAAGTCACCATTTAAAAGATTATGTAAAAAAACACAACTATAAAGGTCCATTATTGATGCAGGTTTTCGGATTGTATTTATGGTCAGGGCTAAGAGTAAAAGAGAATTCAACCAGTCTATTGATCGATAATCAAAGAACAACCATTTTCCCAAATTCAGACATAGATTTTATTGGTCTCCCAGATTGTTATCCACCAGAAGTTCAATTGCCGAGTTCAAAATACTATTCATATTTTGTTGGAAAATTCTCCATTTTCTATGCGCCCCTAGTATTTGATAGGAAGTATCACTTCGAGACCGATGTAGAAGCAATTAATTTCAATTATGAAATTGGGTATCTGTTCCCATTCAGATTTACCGACATAAATCAATTTCAGCTAAAAGATAAATCAGACTACATTATTGCAAAATACGCATACCAAAGAGTTAATCCACTTAGGCTAAGATTTTTCCCACCTGCACAGCAAGAGAATTGGTCACGGGTAGTCGGATACGAAACTAGACCTCCAAGAATTAAACCTGCAGATTCATTTAGAGACTCCCCATTACTAGGCAATTTCCAAGATATAAAATCATTTGCTGGCCATGTACCTTCATTTAATCTGTCGAATTACACGCTTGTAAGAAACAAGTTCCATATGGCGAGATTAAATCAGAAACCACTCCATTCAAGAGTGCAGATTACAGATAGTCCTTTACCTGTCAGGATTTACGATCAGCTTCAAAAATTGCCAAGATATGAAGATTTTTTAATAGAATACGATCTAATAAATTTTTCAAGTGAACCTATAACTGTTGAATTATATTCAGAAATTAAGGGTGTTACAGAACCTCATATAGAAAACGTTACTATTAAGCCTCCAAAAAACAAAGATGGAGAACCAGCAAGGAAATTGGTTCACCAGTGTCCAAGGTTAAAGTTCGGGATATTAGATTCAATTTTTCAAGCAACAGAGGCAACTTTCTACTATAAAATCACAATTATCAATAGCGATGGGTCTCGTTTGGAACAAGAGCAAGGTACGAAACAAATAAAATTACTACAACACGATGTGATAATTTGGGCGTTAAAGGACCCGATTGGTAAAGCAGAATATGATTTATCTAAACTGATTGGAGCTTGGATTACTCCGACAGATAAAGAGGGCAAATTAGACGCTATTCGTGGAGCGGCAAAAGACCTACATCCAGACAAAAGACTAGTTGGAGGTTTTCAATCGAAAAATATTCTGGAGGTAAACAGTCAAGTAAAAGCAATTTATGAATATTTGAATGATTCTTCTGGAATAAGTTACGTTGATCAATCCTTTAGTTTTTCCTATAGTGCAGGTGGACAAAGAGTTTTATTACCAGAAAGGGTATTACAAGCAAAAACTGGTAATTGTATAGATTTAACAGTTTTATTTGCTTCATTGCTTGAAGGTTTGAGTATTAATCCTCTCATACTGCTTACAAAAGATCATGCATTTCTAGGTTGGGGTAATAAGTACAAAAAGGCAGAAATGGGTTTTCTTGAGTGTACACTTTTAGGTTCAATAAATAAGGGAACAGGCAAGAAATACACATTTGAAGAAGCCTTTAATTACGGAAAAAAAGAATTTGAGGATGAGTTTTTACTGATAGGATCTGATGAATATATTCCGATAAATTCAATAATTCTTGGTAGTTCAAGAGGCCTGATAATTGATTTGGAAGAAGTTCGAAATGAGGGTATTAAAAGATATTGACGCTACCTTAGCATTGAAATTTACCTCTTTTACCTTATTTGTCCAATTTAGTCTCGAGCTATAAGGATAGAATGTCTCATATTTTGGTACAATGTACAACAGAGCAAGGCTGGGACTATAAGGACTAAGTTGTTCCAGACCCGAGTGCTCCGCCTTCGTCCGACGAAGCTTTAAGCGAAGTCGGATTCTGCAAAACTAATCGGCCACTTAATGACTATTTTAATTTTAATGGGGACTACGGCGGACAAAGTCCGCTTTTCTTGCTAAACAACCTAAAAAGGGATACGATAAATTTAAAGGAGTTCGCGAAAGCGGGGTTCGTTTTAAAATATGTTTCACTATGTTTACATTCTAAAATGTAATAATGGAAGACCATATATTGGCTGTACTGACAATCTTAAAGAAAGAATAGAGAGACACAATAATGGATATGTTCCTGCAACAAAGCAACTTCTTCCAGTAGCTCTTATCTCTTACTTTGCTTTCTCGAATAAATATATTGCATTCAATTTTGAAAAATATCTCAAATCCGGCTCAGGAAGAGCTTTCATGAAAAA